>PXPE01000001.1:0-318850 GCA_003009795.1 Nanohaloarchaea archaeon SW_7_43_1
GCGACTTCGTGATCTGTTTCGACAGATCAATGCGAGAGCATGGGCATACGCGGTGAACTGAAACATCTAAGTAGCCGCAGGACTAGAAATCAATCGAGATTCCCTTAGTAGAGGCGATCGGAAGGGGAATTATGCACAAACTGAACGAAGCTCCGAGAGGATCTTTGGATGTGGGTTTTGGCCGTCTTTGGAACCGATTCTCCTAGGTAAAGTTTGCTGGAAAGCAACACCATAGAGAGTGATAGTCTCGTAGTCAATGGAGAAAACGTTCTTGGACGTGCCGAGAGTAGCATGGGTTGGAAATCCTGTGTGAATATGGGAGGCACTATGTCTTCCAATGCTGAATACTTCTCGAGTCCGATAGCGCACTAAGTACTGTGAAGGAAAGCTGAAAAGCACCCCTAGAAAGGGGTTGAAAAGAGCCTAAAACTATCTGGTGGTAGGTTAGATACGGCATTAAAGCATCGAAACTCTTTAACGAACTTGGCGAGAGCCTCTAGTAGGACAGAATGGAGCAGTGTCGTATCATCCGTTTTGAAAAACGGGGCAGGGAGTTTGTTGCCGTGGCAAGGCTAACCACCTTTCGGTGGGGAGTCACAGGGAAACCAAGAAGTCCGCAATGCTTTGCATGAGGGACCGCGTTATAATCAGCGTGAAGTCACCGCAACATGATCCGAAACCGGTCGATCCTGGTCTGGCTAGGTTGAAGCGGCGCGAAAGCTCCGTGGAGGACCGAACCGCTGCTGCGATGCAAGCGCTCGGATAAGCTGGATCAAGGGGTGAAATGTCAATCGAGATCGGTGATGGCTGGTTCCTTTCGAAATAGATCGAAGTCTAGCCTCAGGCGAGACGGCTCACGAGGTAAAGCTACTGATTCTGGGTTCCTGAGTTCGCGCTCAGGCCCGGAGTCAAACTCTGAACTCTTGAGCGTTGCAGACCCTGGGAGCGAGGGGCGGTGCGTAAGGTACCGTTCCGAGAGGGAAACAACCCAGAGCAAGGTTAAGGCCCCCAATTCCTGACTAAGTGTCTTTTGAAGGGAGTCACGGTTCTCAGACAGCGGGGAGGTTAGCTTAGAAGCAGCTACCCTTTAAAGATAGCGTAACAGCTCACCCGTTGAGAGCTGTGGCACCTAAAATGGACGGGGCTCAAGTCAGGAGCCGAGACCTTGCCATCGTCTCTGACGATGGATAGAAAGGCGATCTGTGTGGACAGAAGCACGGCCGTGAGGTCGCGTGGACCGCATAGATACGAAAATCCTGCCGGCAGTACCAGCGACAGACAGGTGAGAATCCTGTCCACCGTAAGAGGAAGGGTTCCTCAGCAATGATTATCAGCTGAGGGTTAGTCGATCCTAATCCAGTCCGTAATTCGAGACTGGAGAACAGGTAATCAGGTTAATACTCCTGAACCAATCTGTATCATCTTCGTCTCGGGATATCGGAAGCTGCGTCTTCGCGCAGTCCAAGCAGTTAATGTGTGCAAGCGTAATGCATCGACCACATGAAACTGTGATGGGTCTGGGAATAATCCCGGATCTCCGAGATTCCTGGGACCTTTGAAAAGATACAGACGGCCGTACCAAGAACCAGCACAGGTCCTCTGGCTGAGTAGGCTAAGGTGTCTCGGGTATAAACTCGGCTTAGGGAATTCGGCAAGTTAGCTCCGTACGTTCGCAAGATGGAGTACCTATCCACTCGCTTGGATAGGTTTCAATAACTAGGCCGGCTCGACTGTTTACTAAAAACATAGCCGACTGCTAGTCCGAAAGGATTTGTATAGTCGGCGACTCTTGCCCAGTGCCAGCACCTGAAACCTCCGTTCAGGGAGAAGAAGGGCTGGTAAACGGCGGCAGTAACTATGACTGTCTTAAGGTTACTTTTAGTTGCCTTAATAAAATCTGGCTATATGCTGGAACGTCTCTACGATGTAGAAACAGACTACTGTTCTCTAAAGAGAGCAGCGACCTCTAAAAGTGTTCTACAAAGAGATAACCAGCAGGAAAGACTTCCAAGTTTGGAAGAATCCTCAGAGACTGTACGTCAGACCCGTTAGATCGGGAAGATACAGTCCGACCTTCACGGCGACGTGAAGAGGTTGCCTCGCAGCGACACGCCTTTCTCAAGATTGAGAGGTCAGTATCGGTCTTTTTCCGAGAAAGTAACAGATGTGAGCGTAGTCCCTTGCCAACTAATTGTTGGCCCGCATCAATAGAGGAACGAGGTCGGCACTGTCCCAAGCCGTGGCCCGGTGAACCCACCATACCGGCGCATAGGCCGGTGACTTCTAGTGGGAAGCGAAGACCCTGTGAACCTTTACTGCAGTCTGTCGTTGCTGCGGGGGTCCGAGTGTGAAGTGTAGTTAGGAGACGTTACAGAGATGCATGCGCTAGCATGTCGCCCAGTCGCCCATTGGACACTAACCTCTCGGAACCCCGCGGCTTACCTCTACGGAGGGACAGCCACAGCTGGGCAGTTTAACTGGGGCGGTATCCATCTGATAATAAATCAGATGGGTCCAAAGGTAGGCTCAGTCCGGTCAGAAATCGGACGTAGAGTACAAGGATAAAAGCCTGCCTGACTGGTTCCTTATCAATACGAGAACCAGGCGCGAAAGCGTGGCCTAGCGAACCCCTGTGGCCAACTAGTGAGGCCCAGGTATGACAGAAAAGGTACTCCAGGGATAACTGGATTGTCTAGGGCGCGAGCTCACATCGACCCCTAGGCTTGTTACTTCGATGTCGGCTCTCCGTATCCTGGCTGTGCAACAGCAGCCAAGGGTGGGGGTGTTCACCCATTAAAACGGATCGTGAGCTGGGTTTAGATCGTCGTGAGACAGATCTGTTGCTATCTGCTAGAAGTGTTTTTGTGGTCTGAGAGGAAAGTCCGGACAGTACGAAAGGAACCCTGGACTGAGGCCTCTGGTGTATCTGTCGTCCGGAAGGGCGGTGCAGAGTAGCCACGCCTCATAGTCGTAAGAGCTGAAAGCATCTAAGCTCGAAAGATTCCTCAAAAAGAGACCGCTTCCGTTCTTGTAGAAGACAAGTTTGATAGAGTGGCGGTGTAAGAACCAAGGCAACGAGGTTCTCAGCCGACCACTACTAAACACGGGTTCCAACTCGGCGGACGGTGTCACCAGCTTGAGCTCTAACATTGAACTTGCTCCGCAAGGAGTTGGTTCATTGAAAAGATCGTTGAGCTCGGTTGGCTTATAGGTGGTCAAACCTTCAACTTTCTGTACACAATTACTTTTCTACTATATCAAGCAATTCTTCTCCAAATGTGAGTGTTTACCTAAAGTGAACAGTGATTAATTCCTGGTAACAAGCTTAAATCGTTTAGCCAATATATAGGTATTAGAGGAGGTGGAGTGGACACCACCGCTGGCATTCAGGGTATAAGTGTATCGGACGTAACAGGAAGATCGCTGCTGAATGTTGAGTGAGGAAAGTCCTGACACCCTACCCCCGACTCTCTGAGTTGCGGGTTTGAGAAAGCTGTAAGGCTTTCGAGTCCGTGAAGCAGGTGCTAAGACCTGTGTGCCGAGAGGCATCGGGATCAACCACAACCCGTGTAATAGCAGGGTAGCGAGATCCAAGGTCCGCAGAAACGCCACGGCTCCTATAATTTAGGAGAATCGCTGAAACGTGTTCCATCTCACGGTGCAAGCTTAGTACAGTGCAAGTGCGGATTGGAGGTAGGTCTCTGATCTTCGCCAAGTGAAATGTGTTCCACGGTCTTTCCCGTCCGGAAAGACTGTTGAGGAAGGATTTTTCATCCTTCGACATAGAACAGAATCGGGCTTACTCCCACCACCTCTACATTCATCTTTTTGAAGTTTCACATCCAACTTTATAGTATGGCTAAAGACAACGAAGTTCAGATGCCCTCCAGCCAGGGAGGACTTGTACAGTACTTCGATGCGGATTCAGGAGTACAGATAGATCCTAAGATGGTCATAGCATTTACAGTAGGTGTAGTAATTTTAGAACTCGCACTTCACATGAGGATTCTGGCTTAACTGGAAACTTTATTTAATACTTTACAAAGAACCTGTTTCTATACAGAAGGGCCCGTAGCTCAGCTTGGACAGAGCAACCGGCTTCTAGAGTCCGCTTGGCTCAAAGTTTTCTGGATTTGAGAGCTGCACCACTGAACAGCAGTTAAACCAGGAGTTGGAGCGAACTGGCTTAGGTTACCGGTAGGTCGAGGGTTCAAATCCCCCCGGGTCCGTTCAAAATTTGATACCAGCAGAAATTCTGCGACTTTTGTGAGACCTATCAGATGAAAAAGAAGCAACCAATCTCAAACAGATCGGTTCAGTAAAATGCCAGAGACAAATAGCTTGGAGGAAGCAGAAATAATTATACAGAAAATTCCCTCAGACATAGGGATACACAGAAACCCGAGGAAAGGAGCTCTTAATGCACCCGAAATCCTGGTAGAAAATACTGAGTTCAGCCAGGAAATTCTGATAGATGAAATTTTTCCAGACGAATTCGATCTGGAAGAAACCCAAAAAAGAATCAAAGATGATACCAAGGATTTGTTACAGTATCAAAAACCGATTCTGTCCATAGGCGGAGATCACTCAGTCTCCTTTCCGGTGATAAAAACACTGAAAGAGAAGCATCCCGATCTTAAACTTGTCTGGCTTGACTCTCACCTTGATCTAAAAAAGAAAGTCGACGACCACGTTTCACACGATGTAGTTGTCCGTGAACTTCTGAAATGGGGATTTACTGAAAATGAGATCTGGTTTGTAGGAGTAACTGAAGTAGATCACGACGAGGAAGAGTTTACCAGAGACTCCGGATTTCACATATATCAAGCTGATGAAGTAGAAAAATTCGTCCGTGAGTTTAGGAAAGACGGTTCTCCTGTATATCTTTCCGTTGATATTGATGTTCTGAAGGAAGAGATAGCGCCTGGAACCGGATACCCTGACGGAGAACTTACGGTAGAAAATGCAGAAAAAGTTATTGAAGCCGTCAAACCTGATTCTGCAGACCTTGTAGAAGTTGCGCCGCCATTTGATGAAGACGGGAAAACAGTAAGTAATGCAGGAAGAATACTGGAGAAACTTCAGAGGTGTTTTTGACTCCTACATTATTTTGGTTTTTTCAAAATACAGTTTCAATTGGCATTCGATGGATGAAAAGGCGCTCCAGGTAGAGGGAGATTTATTTGAGGCTGTACAGAATTCGGAAATATTTGATGACTCGAAGACCTTTCCAGATGCCATTCTAACCACCAACAAAGAAACAGCTCTGGAAGATTTCAAAAATAAAGACATCAAGACTGCAGTAAACAGAAACTTTGAGATACCGGAAAGTCCAAACATCTCGATAGATAATAGAAGCTCCATGAGAGCCTATATAGAATCTTCATGGGATTCTCTCTTACAGAGTTCATCAGACAAAAGCACGCTCATACCTCTGGAAAACAAATACGTGGCTCCCGGAGGTCGTTTCCGCGAACAGTATTACTGGGATTCCTACTTCTCAATGCTGGGACTGAAAGCTTCTGGAAGAACAAAAATACTTAGAGGAATGGTTGAAAACTTCTCCTCACTGATAGAAAGATTCGGCTTCATACCTAATGGAAACAGAATTTACTTCCTTGACAGATCACAACCGCCATTCTTTGCCTACATGATCAATCTTTTGCCAGAAAACGAAAAAACAAAATATCAGGGAAATCTGGAGGAAGAATACCGTTTCTGGATGGATAGAAGAACAGTTAAGACAGAGAAAGGAGATAAGTTGAACCGTTACTGGAGCGAAAAAACAGTTCCGAGACCGGAGTCTTACGCGGAAGACTTTGAAACCGGTGGAAGTGAGAATTTTAGAGGTATAAGAGCCGCGTGTGAATCTGGCTGGGATTTCAGCAGCAGATGGGCGAACAACGGACTTGAATCAATCAGGATAACTGACATAGCTCCTGTTGATCTAAACTGTTTCCTGTATGAAAACGAAAGAACACTTTCAGAACTGTCCTCAGAGCCTGAGAAGTCAGAAAAATACAGGGAAAAAATGTCTAGAAGAAAGAAATTGATAGACAAGTATTTCTGGAACGAGGGAGAAGGTTTTTACTTCGACTACGATCTTGAGAACCAGAGGCAAACCGATACTTGGAGCTTGGCCGGAGCTGTACCTTTGTATGTGGAAGCTGCTTCGCAGAGACAGGCAGAGCAAGTCGCTGAAAACTTGGAGGAAAAGTTCTTGGAAAAAGGCGGATTTGTTACCAGCCTCACTAGATCAGGACATCAGTGGGACTATCCAAATGGGTGGGCTCCTCTACAGTGGATAGTCTATCAAGGACTGAGAAATTATGGTTTCGACCAGTTAGCAGAGATGGCTGCAAAGAAATGGATTGAAATGAATCGGGAGATATTCCGGGAGACCGGTAAGATGTATGAAAAATACAATATTGTCGATCCTATGTCCGAAGTTGAGGACGGCGAATACCCCGTACAAGAAGGATTTGGCTGGACGAATGGTGTGACACTCATGATGTTGAAAAAACTGGGAGAAACATCTGGTTCCGTTAGCAGTGACGGAATTACCTAGAATAACTGTTTTGAATCTTCTCCGAACAATTGAATTTTATGATAGCAGTGAAAGAGGAACTGGCAGAGAAACTGGAAGAAATATTGGAAGTAGAAGTAAAAGAGGATGACATTGAAATTCCCGAAGACGAACATGGAGACTTTGCCTATCCAGCTATGAAGGCAGCATCACAGAAGGAGGAGAATCCTCGGAAACTTGCTGAAGAAGCTTCAGAAAAGCTTGGGGCACTTGACATTGTTGAACGAGTAGAAGTTGCCGGACCCGGATACCTTAACTTTCATCTTGATAGAGAAAAATATGCAAAGATCATAGAGGACATATTGGAATCAGAAAATATGGGTGTCAAGCAGAAAGAAGGCAGTATCCTTCTAGAGTTCTCCTCTCCAAACATTGCAAAACCGATGAACATAGGACATCTCAGAAACAATGCTTTAGGAGATTCTCTGAGAAGAACTCTCTCTTTTGTCGGATATGATGTCACCGCAGAAAACTACATAGGCGATCTCGGAACACAGTTTGGAAAGGTTATTTACGGGCATAAAAACATTGAATCCGAGAAAGACTTCGAGGAAGAACCTATAGAGTACATGCTCGATATCTATGTCAAGTTTCACGACCTCGCAGAGGAAAACACAGAAATAGAGCACCAAGCCCAGGAATGGGCGAAAAAGATAGAGAAAAGAGATGATGAAGCAATCAGATTATGGAAAAAATTCCGCAGCGCAACACTGGAATATCACAGAGACGAATACGAAAGACTTGGAATCAAGTTCGACAGGATAACCGGTGAATCAACGGTATACGAGGACGCCAGAGAACTGGTAAAGCAAATGGTTGAGGAAGGAAAGCTTGAACACGACGAAGACGGCTCGATTTTCTATGAGTTTAAAGAGGATGAATTACCTGGAGCAGTTGTTCTCAAGGCAGATGGATCCACATTATACATTACCCGGGATCTCTACAACCTGAAGAAGAGGAATGAGGAAGGGTTTGACCACAACCTGTATGTTGTAGCCTCCGAGCAGGAGCTCCACTTCAAACAGCTTTTCCAGATTGCAGAAGAATCAGGGATTGAAGCCGAGGGATCAGAGCATTTATCTTACGGAATGTTGAATCTTCCGGAAGGAAGTATGTCGACCCGTAAAGGGCTTATAATAGAGCAGTCAGAGATATTTGACCGGGCGATTGAAATCGCTGAAGAAAAGGCTGAGGAGGAAATAAACCGCAGCCTGGAAAACGCTGAGGCAATCGGAATCGGTGCGGTGAAGTACAGTAATCTTTCAGTTTCGAGAAAAAAAGACATGGAGTTTGACTGGGATACTGCTCTATCCTTCCAGGGAGACTCCGGGCCTTACCTTCAATACTCCAATACCCGGGCTAAAAGCATCCTCGGAAAAACCGAGAGAGAACCAGAGTTATCAGGAGCTCTAACTAGAGAAGAATATAGACTTGTGAAAAAACTGGGCGAGTTCCCGGAAAAGGTCGGGGAAACAGCTGAAAACAGAGAGCCAGCGAAAATCGCCAACTATCTCTCAAATCTGTGTGAAGAATTTAACAGCTTCTATCATTCCAGCCGAGTGATAGGCGAAAACGAGGAAACAGAGAAGAGAAGACTGAAAATAGTAAAACTTTTCTCAGATGTAACTGATCAAGGCATGAAACTACTCGGAATAGAGCCTTTAGAGGAGATGTAACGCAGTAATTCTGGAATCGTTGAACTTATTAACAACCGAAGCCAATTTTTCGTTGTATATGTCCATTTTTGAATCAATCAAAGAGATGGTCTCCGACAGCCAGGAAGAAGGAGATTCCAGAGATCTATCATTTGAAATGGACGACGAAAGCCTTGACTTCACCCTAAGCGATAAACAAGACATAAAGATCACAGGAAAGATCGAGAAAATGGCGGACGTGGATGTAAAATATGCTTTAATCAAGCCCTTTGCCTACGCACACGTCAAATGGAACGAAGAACAGAAAGAGGTAATATATCGCATTATCGAACCAGAACTCGATGATGAAAGCGAGGAACTATTAGAGATAGTCAAGGATAATCTTTCCGAAAAAATCGATGTCTCCCTGAGCTCTATGGGAGGAAGAGAGAAAATTATCGGTTACCTACAGGACCAGATCAACGACCTGCTGATAGAACTCGGTATCAGTATGACCGATGAACAGCACAAGAAGATACTGTATTATATTTACAGAGATTTCGTAGGACTAGGAAAAGTAGAGCCATTTATGCACGATCCATACATTGAAGACGTTGGATGTGACGGAACCGGAACACCTATCTTCGCAGTCCACTCCGAATTTGGATCAGTAAAATCAGGCGTACATTACAACGACCAAGAGGACCTGGAAAATCTTGTAATTAAACTGGCAGAAAGAGCCGGACGATACGTTTCATACGCCAATCCATTGCTTGACGGAGCCTTACCTGATGGCTCCAGAGTTAACGCATCACTTACAGAAGATGTAACAGCCCACGGGCCGACATTTTCAATAAGAAAATTCCAGGAAACTCCGTTCTCCGCAGTAGATATGATGGATCTAGGAACAGCAAATGCCGAAATCATGGCGTACATATGGATACTTCAGCAGTACCAGCAATCAATACTTATCTGTGGAGGAACTTCAACCGGTAAAACGTCTTATCTAAACGCTACAGTTTCATTCATACCTCCAGAAGACAAAATCGTCTCTATCGAGGACAGTATTACCGGCGACACAGAAATTGAGCTGGTAGAAAACGGAACCAAAGTCCGTAAACCTATCTCGGAAATAGTGGATCCTCTAATAGAGAAAAGAGGAGAAAAATTAGTTGATGGCGCAGAAAAGGCTGAGTTAAGTTCAGAGATCAGGACCGCGACAATAGATGAAAATTTGAAGACAAGTTATCAACAGCCTTCAGCTTTCTACAGGCACAAAGTCGATAAAGATATTTACCGGGTGAAAACGGCTTCCGGCAGAGAGCTTAAAATAACAGAGGATCACTCAATCTTTGGCTTAGATAATTCAGATCTAAAGGAGATCAAACCTCAAGAATCAGAAGGAGAAAGAATCGCTGTACCAAGAGAACTTCCGACAGGACACGGCGTGAATTCATTAAATATAATTCAAAATGCCGAAAATAAAGAAAGATTATTTGCCGAAGGGAAAGCCATAGAGGAACTATATAATCAGGCAAGCTGGACCAAAATAAATGAGGTAAGCGATATCTCAAACAGCGGATTTAAATACTGGAAAAGAAACCAGATGATGAGAGGTAAAGAAATCCATAACTTAACCGGTCAAGATATCAAGATAGATGAAGATTACATTGTAAGATCTAAATCTAAATCAATAGAATTCCAGCCCGAATTAGATATAACATCAGAACTTCTTGAAATATTCGGACTATGGTTAGGCGACGGCAGTTACGATCGCCACAACGATAACTGTGTTCTAATTACCACAAGCGAACAGGAAATCGAAGATGTAATTAGAAAAGGCATCGGCCAGCTTGATATCAATATAACTAAAAAGAGCGATGGAACTCTGAGCATCAACTCTGTCGTTTTACTTGAACTAATGAAGGGTATAGGCTTCAAGGGAAAATCC
Source organism: Nanohaloarchaea archaeon SW_7_43_1 (assembly GCA_003009795.1). NCBI lineage: Archaea > Methanobacteriati > Methanobacteriota > Candidatus Nanohaloarchaea > Nanohaloarchaea archaeon SW_7_43_1. Next base: position 10,172 of record PXPE01000001.1, read on the forward strand.
AAAACCAAAACGGTACCGGAATTCTGTATTAACCTAAATGAACGACAGATTGGCGCAGTTCTGAAAGGATACTTCAGCGCAGACGGTTCAGTCAAAAACCATGAAGTTACATGTAGTTCACAAAGTAGGGAATTGTTGGAAGGAATTCAAGATCTCCTGCTGAGATTAGGAATAGTCGGCTCAATAAATGATTATGACAGAGAAGACGATTGCAAGGAGCTATCAATCTCATCTCAAAAGTTCCTCAGGAAATATGAGGAAAAAGCCGGATTCGTACAGAAGAGGAAAAATGATTCTCTTAAACAAATGCTTGAACGAGACAAAGCACATCACGAGAAGAACGACGTCATCCCTACAAGCGAGGAATTTGCGGAAAGAATTCACAGAGAGACAAAGATACAATGGAATTACAGAAATAATGCCAACAATCTTGGCAGAAACTATCTAAAGGAACTTACAGAGGACGAAGAAATACTGAAACTGGCAAATTCAGATATTTACTGGGATAAAGTAATTGAGGTAGAAAAAATAGATCAAGAAGAAACATATGTCTACGATATCAGTGTTCCAGAATCAGAAAGATTCATAGCTAACAACATACTCGCACATAATACCCGAGAGCTCCAACTACCTCACGAGAACTGGATACCCTCCGTTACCCGTGAAATGTTTGGAACTTCTAGCCAAGGCGATGTAGACATGGATCAACTCTTGAAAGAATCTTTCAGGCAGAATCCAGATTACGTTGTGGTTGGAGAGGTCAGAGGAGAGGAAGCATCAGTGCTTTTCCAAGGTATGAGCTCTCTTCCAGGAAGCGAAAGAGTGTTAGTAAAGGAAAATGGAAAGCTAAAGAAAAAACCTATAGAAGAAATAGGAAAACCTCAAACAGTCCCATCTATAGATCCTGAAACAGGTGAGGTAGAGCTTAAAAACGGTTCCGCAAAAATAGAGCATCCTGAGAGAGAGGAACTGCTTAAGATTAAGACTTCATCCGGAAAGACTGTGAAAGTTACCAAGGACCACTCTGTATTCGGTTGGGAAAAAGGAAAGTGTGAAGCTTTACAGGCAGGAGAACTGGAAGAAGGAGATAGAATTGTTACTCCAGCAAAACTACCATGTGGTTTCAATGATAAAGACAACCTCAATCTCTTGGAACTCCTTGATAATCCAAGAGTTAGAGCACCACAATATTTCAGGCGTTCAGTCGAAAAGCTTAGTTATCGAGAAGCAGGAGACGTAACTAATGTCCAGACAATAACTGACTACTATGGAAATCATCAGGAATCAAAGCCCTCCAGTATGGAACTGGACAAGTTCCAAAAACTTATGGACGAGGCAAAGATAGATTACAATCCAAAAGAATTAGAGTTGAAATATTTAAGGAAAAGCGGCTCACTACCCGCATTACTGCCTTTAACGGATGAATTCCTTCGCTTGATTGGTTACTATATTTCGGAGGGTTCGATAAACAAAGGTAATATCCAGCTCTATGCCTCGGATGAAAAAGTCATAGAGGACATGAAAAAATGTTTTGAGTCACTTGGAGAAAATCCTGCAATCAGAGAATCTAACACTGGATATGGGGAGTCGAAAGAAGTTCAAGTTGCGAATTTGACCTTAGCCAAGACATTGAAACAACTTTGCGGGCATGGTTCAAGTGAAAAGAAGATTCCCGGCTTTATCTACGGTCTCTCGAAGCAGAGGATAGGTGAAGTCCTTACAGGTCTTTGGAACGGAGATGGGAGCTTTACAGAAAACAAGTTCTCATACTTCACAATCTCAAAAGAGCTCGCAGAAGACGTAACACACCTTTTACAATGTCTTGAAATATTTTCCCTAAAAAGAAATAGAAATCGAGATGGAAGGGATACCACCGATTACGAAATACATCTAGGCAGAAAGAATGACCAAGAAAGGATGCTAAAATACATAGAAACTCTTAAAGCAAAAGTTGAATTAGATTATGATGGTAGAGATAATAAGTACAGACATGGAGAAATCGTAGCAGACAAAATTAAACATATAGAGAAGATAGAACTGGAAGAACCAGAACCAGTGTATGATATCTCAGTTCCCGGCAATGAAAGTTTCATAGGCGGCTCAGGCGGGATAATGCTACACAACTCCGGCCATCCTTCAATGGGTACGATGCACGCTTCTTCGCCTAACGCGGTTGTAAAAAGACTTACAACGCCTCCAATATCTTTATCGCCAGCCTTGATTGAAGCAATTGATGTCATGGTGGTTATGACACATGCGAAGGGTGTAGAGAATTCAGCTAGAAGAGTGAAAAACATCCACGAGCTTCAGAAAGTTGTCGGAGAATCAGCTTCAGCCAGAACCAATCAAGCATTCTCCTGGACCGCAGTTGACGATTCATTCAGTCGGAGAGGAGAGCCATACCTATTCGACCAGATCAGTAAGGATTACGGTGTTGCCAAGCAGAAACTAATGAAGGAAATGGATAGAAGAACAAATCTATTGAAATGGCTTCAGGAAAAGGGTGTAAGCGATTTCGACGAGGTATCGGACATAGTGGCGGAGTACTACAAGAATAAAGATCAAATCCTGAAAATGATAAACTCAGAGGATGAAAAGTACACTCTACAGGATGTAATTGATGCCGAGGAAAAAGTCGATCTTTCAAGACCTGACCAGCTGGACAACGCTGTTGAAGACGATGAAGGGGAAACACTGGAAAAAGAGATAAATGATATTGATAGTGACGCCGATGTAGAGACTAAGAAGAAAATCGAGAGCAACCCTGTTGCAGATTTAGAGAAAAAACTGAAATCTGAAAGGGAAAAAATCGAGAAAGTAAGATCACGGACTCCTGAGGAAAGACACGAAAACCCTTTCAGCGATTCCAAAAATGCAGAAGAAGATCCCTTCGAGGCCTGAATCATGAAACGTGTCAAAACCCGGATAGATAACATGGACAGACTTCTAGGAGGAGGGATACCGGAAAAAGAAACAGTGCTTGTGAAGGGTGAGCCAGGAGCAGGGAAGACCAATCTCGGGTTAGAGTTCCTCTACAGAGGTGCAAAAAACGGTGAGAAAGGATTGTTTGTATCATTCCAAGACACCGAAGACGATATACTCCGAGCCAATACCTTTGACTGGAAATTTGATCAACACGTAGAACAGGGAAACATCAATGTAAGGAAAATGGATCCGTACAGATACGAACAGGTTCCTGACATGATAAGAGGAATGATCAAAGAGAACAACGCATCTCGTGTAATAGTGGATCCAATCACGGACCTCGATCTCTATATAGACTCAAGAAAAGATATTAGAAAAAACCTGTTATCCATAAAGAGAGAGGTCAGGAACCTAGGAGCCACATCCCTGCTTCTGGCAGAGAGCGGAGAGGCTACAGAGATTGAAGATGAAGTAGCGGACGGGATAGTTAACATGGAAGTAGTAAGGGAAAACGGAAAAGTGAAGAGAGAAATTTATGTAAAAAAGCTGAGAGGTTCAGATTACAACCACAGCGTCCATAACTACGTCTTCAATAGTGACGGCCTGAAGGTCCAATGAGCTCAGACCCATTCAACTCCGGGATTCTAGAAAGAATAAAACAGGCATCGGAAACAGACAATCTTGATGCCGCGGCAAACGCAATCTTTGGCCCTACAGTTGACAAATACGGAGAGGAATTTGAAGACCTGAAAAATGATTTACAGAAAGCTGATATGGATATTCTTTATAGGACATATGTTTCCAAAATGTTTCTGTACAGCTCATTTGCATTCATCCTAGGATCAGTTGCAGGAATAGGTGTAACAGTATACGGAAGTATGTCCTTACCTGAAGCGGTTAGATATCTTTTCGGAGTACCTCTCGCCTTTTCACTTGTCACATTTGGCTTTATGTATCTGTATCCATCTCAGAAAGCCAAGAGAAGAAAGAAAAATATTGATGATAACCTACCCTTCGCTCTCAACCATCTTGGAGCTATTGCAACTTCCGGAATACCTCCTAAGTCAATGTTTGAACTTCTTAATACGTTCGATGAATACGAAGGAATCTCAGATGAAGCAGGAGAAATATCCCGCAGAGTCAACGTGTTCGGAGAAGATCTTACAACAGCATTGAAACAGGTAGCGGAGAAATCCCCGAGCGAGGACTGGGCCGAAGTCTTGTTCGGTATAGTCTCAACTGTGGAAACCGGAGGAGATCTCAAATCATACTTACAGGAAAAATCAGACGAAGCATTGTTCGAATACAACCAACAAAGGAAAAAAGAGATCCAGAAACTAAGTACATACGCTTCCTTCTACACAGCAATTTTAATCGCCGCACCGGTCTTCCTTGTAGTGGTGCTCGCAGTCATGAACCTTTTGGGCGGAACCATTGGAGGATTTGCTATAAGAGACCTGATGTGGCTAGGGGTACACGTGATAATACCTGCTATAAACGCTTTGTTCGTGGTATTTTTGGCGCTAACGGTGGACTAAAATGAACTCGAAAATACTGCAACTGAAAATCAAGAACTACTGGAGAAAGAACGAGAAGCTCATACTAGCTATTACAGGGGCCTTTATCCTAGGAATGACAATAGCGGGTCTGAACTTTCTCAACCATGAGAACTCCATCAACAAGTACAAAAGCTCTGATACACAGGTTATAGATGCTCAGAGAAACGCGAACTTTAGCTTCCAAGTAGATGACCCATCGGTTGCACAGGCACAGATAGAACTCAGATTAGAGAACATGGATGGGACCCCTCCTGTCAGGGTTCTGGTGAACGGGCAAGAACTGACAGAGGTAAGTGCTAACACCGATCTAATCAATATTCCTTCTGAACAATTACAGGCAGAAAACAATGTAGTAATAGAAACAACGGGTTTAGGGATAGACGAACAAAGATTAATCTATGCCAATGTAACATCAACCAACAATATTCAGGAATTAATGTTTGTCATATTGAACCTGACATCTCTCCTTCTCATGGCTGCTCCAGTGATGTATATCAAGTACGAGCAGTACAAAACCAGGAAAAATATGCAGAAAAAGTTCCCGGAATTCCTGAGGGATGTAGTTGAAGGAACCCGGGCAGGAATGTCATTACCTCAAGCCATCAAAAACACTGAAACCGGGAGCTACGGTCCCTTGGACGAAAAAATTGAGAAGATGAACGCCCAACTCGACTGGGGAATTCCCTTTGAAAAAGTTCTCAGAAACTTCGGGAAAGATACAGGATCTCCGGTCATCAGAAGAAGCGTCGATACAATTATACAGGCATATTCATCAGGGGGAAATATCCAGGATGTACTGGAATCAGTGGGAGACAACATCAGATCAATCAAAAAACTAAAGGAAAAGAGGGAATCCCAGCTCTACGGAGAAATGATAACCGGATACGTGGTATTCTTCATCTTCATAGGTATCCTGGTTGCATTAACCGAATTCCTGTTACCTAATCTGGCCTCAGCACAGCAATCGCTTGGAGGAGGTGGAAACTTCCAGGTAATCGGTGGTGGAGGAGCCAACCTTCAGGAAAACATCTCGCTATACAATGACTGGTTCGCAAGATTGGTATACATACAGGCATTCTTTTCAGGGCTGATCATCGGAAAACTATCCGAGGGAGAGTTGAAGGCAGGGTTCAAACATATGTCGATTCTGTTCGCAGCCGGTTACCTAGCGGTCACATTCTTCCTCTAGGAACAAACCAATTTAAACCGACAGAACATATCAGTAATATGGAGAGGAAAGGAATATCACCGATTATAGCCTCAGTACTTCTGCTTGCGGTAAGTCTATCAGTTGTCGGAATTTTCTCGGGCTGGGCGCCAGAACTTGCACAGGATGTAACAGAGTCAACAACAAACAGTACTTTTGAGACAATCGCGTGTAATGAGGCATCTGTAGAAATTAGATCAGCTTACTATGATTCAAACAACAACGTAACATCATCGGTAAGAAACAATGGAGATGAGAACCTTTCCAGTCTGTCTCTAGTTGCATTCGCCGACAACCAAACAATACTAAACAAGACCACAGACGTAAGCATAGAGAGAGGAGAGATTAAACAGACAACTATTACCGGAGTAGATATTGAACCTGCTTACATAGAAGCACTTTCAACAAACTGTGGATCGGTGACAGATAGAGAAGATAACGTAAACACTTAGAGAGATGAAAGGAGTTTCACAGGTCATAACCTCAGCACTGATTCTAGCCGTAGGGGTAGCAGTAGCAAGTGTTTACGCGGGGTGGGCGCCTGATTTCGCAGAAGATTTAACAAATGAAGTTGCTGGACAGCAGGAACAGAATCTGAAATGCGACAACGTTGGATTAAGAATAGACAAAGCGGAATACAAATTCTCTGGAAACTATACAGAAGTAGTTGTTATCAACACAGGTACAATAAATCTGAGGAAAGGGTTAACCGCTGCATCCATTAACCAGTCAAGAATAAAATCGACAGAGATCAGTAAAATAGAAGCTAATTCGACTAGAGTAGTCCGTATAGATGGCGATGAAGTACCTGAGGAAGTCATTGTTACAAGTGATGAATGCAGGGAATTAGAGGCATCCACTCAAAACATTGAAACCAGCTAAATCGTTGTAAAGAAGCAACAAATCAAAGCAGGAAATTCCTGTGTACAGACTTTTTATTGACGAAAGCGAATTACTACTTAATGAAGACGGTTAAAACAGCGGTCACCATCTTAGCTGTCCTGGCACTCTCATCGGCTGCAACGGCACAGGAAGTTGAAAATGTATCGCTACAGATGAATCTCTCTCCCAGTACAGATATCTACGTGGATGGAGATCTAGCGCAGGAGAAAACCTACAGTTCAAACGAAATAGACTTCCCGTATATAACCAATGATGAACCGGTTGGAATTATCGGACTGGGAGAACTCAAAAACATCAACTACTCAAATAACGGCAAAGAGGTTTTAGAAGTAACTCAGAAAGAAGGAAACTTTATAATACCGAATACTCAAGGCGGTTATACAGCCATTGAGGACGACAAAGACGATATCCGGTCTCAGAGATTTCTGGAAAGAGTGAATCCAAGCTTTGGATTTCCCCCGGTAGAAACACCGAATGTAAGGGTGATTTACCGGTCGGACGTAAAAATTGAGGGTTTTGAGGGAAGAGCAGAAAATTCAGTTGAAATATACTCAAGACACAAACTCAACAGCAGCACCAAACCTGAAGTAAAGTTAGGACTAAATTAAAATAATTGGAGGAAAGAATGATTGCTATGGAACCAGAAAACTATTGGATAATCGAGGTCTACAGCGACGAAACAGCCAACATCTCCATAATGTCAAAAGAAGAGGCGGAAGCAGTCAAAGGCATGAACGACGATTTCAAAGAATGGCAGATGGCTCCATGCAGCGAGACATCGGAAGAAGAGATGATAGAGGTAGCTGAAGACCACGGACTCGAACACGATCCCTGGTAAAACTCAATTGACCTCTGGGCGAGTCTCTCTATCGAAAAATCTACAATATTTATCACCAGGATTTCTATCACAATAATCTTCGATTTTATTCTGCCTCAAACTGTCATTTTTTACATCACTATAATTCTGGGGAAGCAAATCAGCACAGTCAGGATCCCCAATATACGTCTTCACCTTTACTTCACCAGTCAAATCATTTTTCCCTACATCAACACCAGGAATTGCATGTTGATTGCAGACAGCGGTTTGCAAAAATAAAGCATATACCAGGACCGGGATGATAAGAATCAAACTAGCTAAAGAAGCTCTCAAAGGCCTGAGATTTTCACTCATAAAACCTATGACGCCCAAAATATATCCCGAAAAAAGAGCTGCTGTCAAAAGGCTAGAGACTTTTCCACTTTTGAGAAATATTATGAGGCCGATTGAAAAACCTGTTAAAGTCAAAGTCAGGGCTCTCTTAAAGTCAATGGCTCTCCCCCTAATTTTGAAGGATCTCATTATGGGAATTTTTTCTATTTATTGGATAAAAAACCCTTATTTAGAAACCGGTAGGGGAGATGAGGTCTATAAGATAGTCTAATGAACTTGTTAGGTCTATGGCCGAGCCCGGATTTGAACCGGGAACCTATGCATCTTCAGTGCATCGCTCTCCCAGATTGAGCTACTCAGCCAACTCGCTACGTCAAACTGATACGAAACAACTCATCAAACCTATGTACTTCAACATTTTTCAGTTGATAGGTGAATTTTTAAGAATAGAACCTCCCGAGCTTCAGTCAGTACATAAAATTTTAGTCAAACTGTATTCTTGTGACAAAAGAGAACGAAGACACACGCAAACACGTAATTCCAGGGACGGATCAATCTCATAAAGGAGAAAGAGTTGAGGGATACGATTTTAGAGGCGAATTCGATCTAGAAGAAATGCTTGAAAGTTACGGGTCAACAGGTTTTCAGGCATCACACCTGAAAGAAGCGATTGATCTGATAAAAGAGATGAGGGATAAGAATGCCAAGATATTCTTGACCTATACTTCCAACATTATTTCAAGCGGTCTAAGAGAAGCAGTTGCATACCTTGCGAAGGAAGACTTTATTGATGTAATAATAACCAGTTCTGGCTCTCATACAGAAGACGTCATCAAGACAGCTAAGCCGTTCAAAATGGGAGAATGGGATGCCGACGAAGCAGATTTAAGGGAAAAAGGTATCAATAGGCTGGGCAATATCTATGTCGAGTCAGATAACTATGTTTGGCTTGAGAGCTGGCTGAATGAGAACTTCTTCCCTGAATTCTTCGATGAGAAAAAGCTGAGAGAGCCGACAGAAGTTGCCAGGGAACTCGGGAGAAAGATCAGTGAAGATGATGAACTTAAAGAAGAAAACTCTTTCCTATACCACTCATATAAAAACAACATCCCGGTTTTCTGTCCCGCATTGATTGATGCAGAGATCGGTGACTACATGTTCTACTACCGTCAAGAAGTGGATTCGGATATAGGTATTGAAATACTGGATGACTGGGATAAACTGATACACGAAGCTATTGAAGCAGAGAAAACTGGTATTATAGCGGTAGGGGATGGTGTTCCAAAACATCAGGCAATCATGTCCAACCTTTTCAGAGGCGGAACAGATTATGCAGTATATATCTCTACAGGAATGGAGGGTGATGGATCGCTTTCAGGCGCCCCACCTAAAGAAGCAGTTTCCTGGGGGAAGATAAAAGAGAAAACAAGAAATTATACGCAGATAGAGGCCGAGGCAACACTTGTATTGCCGCTGCTGGTTGCCTCCGCATTCAAGAACTATGAAGTTTAGAGCTTGTTTTTCAGTTTCTCGAAGATGCCCTGGAGCGGTTCCGCCACTTGATCTTCATTGATTTCTCCAAGATTAACCCATTCGGCTTTCTCCGGCTCCCCTTCAATCTCCACCATGTAGGGTTGCCATGTAATCTCTTCGCCTTCTGCCTCAAAGCTTGTCTTCAGCTTGCTCATATACCTTGTTGCATCCGATGAGCATCCTGTATGTTCCTCTGCAATCCTCTCAGCAGTATCAGCCGAGAGTTCTCCTCTCTGTCCTCTGCCGTTGGGAACATTCCACTGATCGGATTCCTCGTTATAGATCATTAGAAGGTTTTTATCTCGTACAATTAGACTTCCAGAAAGTTGGGTTGCTACCATACACAAAATTGTATCCGCTTGTTTAAAACGATAGTTTATTCAAAATCAGGTTCAAGGCTTAGACAGGTGACAGAAAATGGAATACATCAAGATTCAAGGTGAGAAAATACCGGCTCTTGGACTCGGAACATGGCAGTTAAAAGGACAAGAGTGTGTGAAAGGAGATAAGACAGCCCTGGAAAACGGTTACAGGCACATTGATACAGCCCAGATATACGGGAACGAAGCTCAGGTAGGGAAAGGAATCAAGGAATCGAATGTTGATAGAAATGATATCTGGGTTACCACAAAGGTCTGGCGGAACAACCTGAATAAACAAGGACTGAAAGATTCAGTCAATGAAAGCCTGGAAAAGCTGAGAACCGAGTATGTTGATCTTTTGCTGATACACTGGCCTTTCGAAGAAATGGATCTCGAGACAGTTCTTTCTGAAATGAATGAGATGGAGGAAGAAGGAAAAGTGAGGAACATCGGGATAAGCAATTTTACACCGGAACAGATGAAGCAAGCTGATCGATATTCGGACAGCGAACTTCTAACCAACCAAGTTGAGTACCATCCTTTCCTATCGCAGGATGAGGTACTAGAGAAATGTGAGGAGAAAGATGTGATGCTGACAGCATACTCTCCACTAGCCAGAGGAGAAGTACTTGGAAACAAGAACCTTCAGGAAATAGGTGAAAAATACGGAAAGTCACCTGCTCAGGTCTCACTTGCATGGCTGATACAGCAGAACAATGTCGCAGCGATACCCAAGGCCAGTTCAAAGAAACACATACAGCAGAACATAGAAATCTTCGACTTCAAACTTACTGAACAGGAGATGGAAACGATCTCAGAGCTTGCACGAGAGGAAAGAAAAGTAGATCCTGACTTCGGGCCGTGGACTGATTGAGTTAAAAATCTAAGAAATTAATTGTACATTGCTGATGTTAGAAGACGTAGAAAGGATAATAAATGCTATTTACAAGTTCCAGGATTCAAAACAGATAGAGAAGGAAAATCTCTATATTGACATGCAAATTGATTCTAGCCCGAATGAAGAAAGTTACTTTGTAGAATATGGTATAACAGATCTCGATTCAAGATCCTGTACAGGCTTGAATCCTAAAATATACTACAATTCAATGGAAGAAGCATGGGACAGCTATACCGAACAGTTAGAAGAAATCACGGAAGAATTCACGGAAGCACATAAACTTGTAGCAGAACCAGAAGAGTATCAAGCTACGGCGGGAGGAGGCAACCCTGCCAAACAAATCAAAAAGGTGTAGAATGAATCGCCCAGACCAGGATTCGAACCTGGGACCGCCACGTATACTGCGACTTCACGGAAGTTAACTTGGCTTCCGAGACCATGCAGAACATGGATCTTTGAAGTTTAACAGCGTGGCGCTCTACCTACTGAGCTACCTGGGCTTTATCATTATCTGTATAGATGAGATTTTTAAACCAATCCTACTGAAATCCCTGCTGAAGTATAAATTGTGAGTTGCGATATACCAAATTATAGCTCTAGCCTCACCAATATTGGTAGATTCAGAAAAGTAAAAAAAAGCTTAGGGAGATGCTTTCCAATTCTCTTCAATAAAAAAAGAAGAAAAAATGATTTCTGGCTTGAACGCTACAGCTATTCCTCTACCTGATGAATCATGTACATATCGAGGAATCCGTATACCTGCTTGCAGAAGAACGGTAGGATGACAAACGCTACTGATGTCTCGAATGCGTTAAGCACTTCCATAGGTCCTGGAACTCCAAGATACCATACCGCCGGGTAGAGCAGGAAGAACACTGTGATATAAGCTGCCAGTGTCTTATAACTCTTTCCAAGCGTATCGGAAGTCTCCTCCGCCATCTGTTTGAAAGGCCCCCAAATCAGGTAGAATACTCCAAGTAGGAGTGCGTTACCAATCCAGTAAGCCCATGTCATGCCTGATTCCTGAGAAATAATTCCTGTTACAACAAGCATGAACTGTAGACCCATTAATGCACCGAGTAGATCCCATCTGGTATCTCTTCCATGCATAGCTGTGAGCCCGAGAGCAAGCAAGATTAACGGCGTAGACACCATCCAATCCATGTACCATCCGAAATCACTCAACGGGGTTCCATTGAGAAAGTTCAGATACATGATTCCCGACCAAGTCACTATAAAGAAGTGTATAATCGGGAACTTCGAAGGTACATTATCCCATTTCCTACTGAGGAAAAGGTATCCTAGGCCGCTTAGAAATGCGGTAGCGATATAAGCCATGATAAATGACGTGCTGCCAGAGGCAGTTATGGCTTCATATACCATAAACATACTGTTTATACTTTATACATATAAAACAACCGGTTTGAGCCGGTTGCTGTATCTTTAGAAAGCTGTGAAACAGTTTTCATAGCTACCAGACAGTTTGTCGGTTCATATTTATTCCAACCAATTTTGAAGTTTACTGGATCAAAGCCAGCAACATTATGAAACACAGGAGACCTGTGAGAAACCCTATCGGCCTCTCCTTTCTAGGATCCATCGAGTCATGGACAACCAAATAGATGAAACATCCTCCTAAAACTCCGAGACCTGAGTAAATGAACTGAGGTGAAGGCTTCAAACCTGCCGCAATAAATACCCCTACCAGTGTTAATGAGGATACCAGTAACTTTACCGGGAAACTATCTACAATCTCTTCATGCATCTCCTTGATTGCAAGGGAATTCACCATTGTATGGATCAAAACAGGGAAGAAAAACAGAAGTAACTGACCGTCACCCGTAGAGGAAAGAAAGTAAAGCATCATACCTATCGTCAAATGATACAAACCAATGAAAACAGAGTGTACCTCCTTTAACTCATATTTTATCTCCCCGAAGTTTTCCTCCCGCTCGTAAAGAACCTCCTCTATAACATAGAAAAGCGCTATACCTCCCAAAACCGGAAGATTCCTGACAGTAAATACAGTATTAATCATGGTTTCAGGGAGAAGCACCGAGAAGAAATAGGTCAGAGTAAATCCTGCGGAAAATGATGCAAAAAAGAAGTTATACCTTGAAGTATAACTATCCAGTTCCTCACCGAAGAAATGGACCAGGCCTATTATTCCTCCCATCGCAACGGCCGGTAATAATGACATTACTAATTACTTAATAGAGATCTTATTTAGAATCATGGGATAGCCAGCAAAAAATTACTGAAAGCAATCAGTATCTTACAGATTTGATAGCTGTTTAGGAAAAGACATTTAAGTATTGTTACTACTTTAGGATAACAAGAGGTTATCAAAAATGAGTGCAGGAGATTATCTGGAAAGAGCCGATAATGGAGAATATGTCGAATTCGGAGAACTACTTGAAAACGAACCGGAAGAGGCACTGGAAGTATTCCAAAACTCAAGAATAGAAAGAGGAAGCGTCGTTGTGGATGAAGACTATGCCCTCGACAAAATATATGATGATTCGGAGATTGATCCTTGGGAAATTATCGAGGCTCCGATCAGAGGCGCATTATCTAGCAAGTATGAATCAGGAAGAGGAGCGGGCGAGAAAAAAGCCGAGGAAATAAACAGGCGGCACAACAACCAGGCCAATATCCTGGACATGCTGACAGAAAAAACAGGAACCAATAGCGTCAAGGCAAAGATGGCTGACGCCGGAGCTCTTGCCGGATTAGCCGGTTTCAGCGGATCTGCTGCGGCAGGATCTGTTCACGGTATGGGAGCTTCAGCCACCCTTGGCATAGTATCCTCCGCCAAGAGTTCTGAGTATCAGGGCGTGAGAGACAGTGAACAGAGAGCAGCTGTAGAAGGACTAGAAGACGCATACGGAAGCAAGTGGCTGGAAATAGAATAAAAAAGGAGGTTTTAGACCTCCATAAGCTCTTTAATCCAGGAGTTCCTCGTTCTCTATCTTGTTTGGAAGGTACTCATTTGCCACGAACTCAAGGCTCTGTGATGCAAGGGCCTGTTGCTCGACTCTGACTCCTTTGTCCAGCATCTTCTGGAACTGTGCTTGCCATTCATCTTTCTGCATCCAGTCATACTCCATCACGTCATGAATCCTTTTGTAATCCTTTGTCGGGCCTCCTGAATCCTTCGGTTTCCCTTTCAGATCCTCTGTTACATGTTCTAGGCCGTACTTATCAATATCTTCCATTGTCATACCGATAAGTCTTGCACTAGGTGTAGCCAGTCGGTCTGACTGGAAGGCAAGACTCATTGATCCTGATTTGAGAACTGAGTAGATGTAGTATCCCCATGGGTCGCCGTCACAGAATACGTAGACCGGCAGGTCAAGCCTGTTATGCATTATATTGATGAGTCTTCTTGCTCCTCTAGCCGGTTGACCTCCTGTACCTATCAGGATAGCGTTGTGATCTTCGTGGAAATCCTCTTCAACCAAACGGTTGACCATAGCGGAGGTCTCGACTACCATGATGAAGTCAGCGGAATGTTGTTCAAACTCGTAATGATCAACAATAGATGGGATCGCAAGTCCAGAGGTTCCCATAGCCATGCAGTCAATCGAGTCACCTGAATCATTGATTGTGATAGGGCCGAACAATCTTCCTTTCGGTTCTGCAAAAAGATGTAGATCCTCTCTAATTGCTCCTGTCGCTGTCTCAATATCGACTACGACATTGTTGGATTCGTCCTGATCCTCGAAAGTGTTTTCATCCAAACCGGGAACCGAGTGTTTCAACTGGTAGTAGACCTCTCTGATTGATGCAGTCCTACCTGATTCCACAAGTTCTTTGGCTTTGTTCGCGACCAATGTTGTCTGCATAAACTTCCTGGCATGACTGATGTTCAGGAACTTTCTTGTCGAGTAACTGTCTCCAAGGGAGAGTCTTCCTTCTTCCTCATCGTAGTGAACATTTGACTTGGATCTTACCTGTGTATCGATTGTAAGATTTTCCTCGTTGTTGTCATTTAACTGGTTAACCAGTTTCTTACCGAGATGTGTTAACCTATCTAATGTCTTCTCGTCGTTTGCTAAATCTTTCTTTGGCATTCAAAAATCACCCTCTAAAGCTGTTCAGGGTTATAGTCTTCCTGAACCATTTTCTGTATCTGGTTTTCGATTTCATCAGGGTCACCTTTTGCTGCAAGTTCTGCAATCGCAGGCCCCATCTCTTCTGCGTAGGATGTTAACTGTCTTCTCTTTTTCTCCTGGATTTCTTTTTTCTCTTTTCTGCCAATGTATCTTCCCAGTTTTCTTCCTGCTTCCTGAAGAGCAAGCTTCATTTCCTTCCTGATAGGATCGTAGTTAGCGATCGCCTCCTTACCCTCAGATGTGAAAGGTACCCAGACAGATGCAATATGGACCAGAATATATAGCTCTCCCTGAGGCCGGTTTCCTGTCTGTGAAATATTATAACGGTTCCAGGAGACTTCCTCTATAGCCTTCGTGGTAACACAGGCTGATTTCTTGTACAGAAGCGGAACCTTGTTAGCATATCTCAACTCATCAAAGCTTCCTTCTTCATCAATATCTCCTCCCCAGGCCAAACCACAGTTGTGCATTATCAGGTTGTCAGCCACGAAGTTTCCTGCCTCAGTTTTAAGGTCATAGACATATTCATCGTCCCTGTCAAGTTTCTCTACCGACTCCACGCGCACTGATCTGAAGTCCGATTTAACCATCTTTTCAAGTTGTTGCCTGTGACTGGATTCGGAGAGTTTCTCACATATATCAGCCAGGTTTTCTCTCCTCACTGCAGCTCTACCTTTCTCAATAGATCTGATGCTGTTGGCCGCCAGACCCAGTTCTGTCTGGCTTAGTCCGGAAGCCTCACGTGCCTTCCTTAATTTCTCACCTACGTTGAGTCTGTCCTGAGACCGAACAGGTTTTTCAACGTCCACCAGCTTTCTTCTCCTGCTTTCCTTTTCAGGATGGTTAAGTTCTATTCTCTCGAACAGTTCTTGGGCTTCGTTAAGTGAGTAAACCATCACGTCATGCTTATGTTTCTGCGTCACTATCGTCCTGCCATTTAGTTCTGCTTCTTGGCCTTTTCCTGAAATCGATATTCTGCTTGCGATTCCGATCTGCATCAAAACGTTTTGAACCTTTCTTGCCTTCTTGGGTTCGGCAGTACAGAAGCTGAGTGATTTGAACTCACCGGATTCTCTTGTTGAGATGCAGCCGTCTCCTTCTATAAATCCTGCGAGCCATGCTTCCAGAATTTGCTCTCGTGAAGAGGTAATCCGCTGCTTGAGCTCCCCTAGAAGACGGTTTACGGTTTTTGAGTCGACCTTGACGTAATCTTCCCCTGCTTCCTTAGTTTCGACTCCGAACAGTTGCTTCATGAGTCTTGAGAACTCATCGAGTAGCTCCTCACTTGTATTAGTGAAACCTACTGAGTATTCATCTCCAAGGTAGCCGTCCGACTCAACCATACCCAACAGATAACCAAGATCTGTTCCGAGTTCTGGTATCTTCACGCTCTTGGGATTGACCATTCCGCGCTCCGCCAGTGAGTATTTTCCAATTCTTTGCCGGTAGTCCTCGAATGATTTATCTGTATGTGCGACCATCTCCTTGAAATTCTTCAACGAAGGCCTTGTAGTACATTTTTCCTTCCTAAAGGATCTGAAGCAGCCACATTTTATTCCTATCTTTCCCGAAGCTGTTTTCAGGCTACCATAACGTTCAGATAAAAGATTGGTGACTTCCTCCACCACCTCTCTATCTACAACCTGTACATCCTCCTGCGCTAAAAGGTTTAAAGGATCTAACTCTGTTGATTCCGTACATAGGCTTGCAGGTTCAGCCAAGCGATCATCCCCTGATATCTCATCGGTTCTCTTCCATTCTATCTCTCCTTGCTTCACAACAGGAAGCTCATTGTTTCCTGTCACCTTGAGTCTTCTACCCGATGAAGTCTCCACTTCGTAAATGTCGTGATCCCGAGGTATTCTCATCTTGGCCTCGACATCCAATGGCCGTAGCTTCCCGTTCTCAGTCAAACCCATAACCTTCCGTTGATCTCCGGATTCAACATACTGCTCTATCGTTTTCTTATCTCCGTCCTCTAAAATTATTTCAGTCTCCCCCACCGTACATTCCACAACGTAAGGCTTCCCGTTGTA
The DNA here is from genome assembly GCA_003009795.1 of Nanohaloarchaea archaeon SW_7_43_1. Taxonomy (NCBI): domain Archaea; kingdom Methanobacteriati; phylum Methanobacteriota; class Candidatus Nanohaloarchaea; species Nanohaloarchaea archaeon SW_7_43_1. The sequence continues at coordinate 26,863 of PXPE01000001.1, forward strand.
AACAGCCGGCTTCCTCGTGATAGCTGTGGAGAACTCTGGGTTGAGCTCTTTTTCCATTCCTTCAAGAATTAGATCCTCTCCTATCGGTGAAAGACAGTCGGTTGGAGGTGACTGCAGTTTCACTCTTTCCGCTGCATTAAGTAATTCCTCGATCTCATCTTTATCCAGTGTGTTCGGTCTCCTACCGTCATCTATGTCTGCTTCATCGCATACTTCCTGGGCGCTTGTTCTACCTACTCTTGTGAATTCTTCCTGGAGGAAACTGGATACTGTTCGTGCAGAGGAATTATCCACCATCCTCATCACAACTCCAAGCTCTACTCCATGCAGATGCGGCTTGATCTCTTGCGGTTTCTCCGGAAGTTCGTTTGAAACTCTTGGGTATTCAATTTTGTTTCCGCTTGGTTCTCTGAGTACTACCCTGGCATAAGGATTCATGATAGCTGTATGTTTCAGGTAGTTCCTAACGGAGTGATGGCCTTTTGTGTACTGGGCCTCAATATTCATTTCTATGGTTGTTCCGTGTTCAAAGTAATAATCCTTATCTCCTGGGAACTGATCTGAGTCTTCGGGAATAACTTCATCTTCTATGATTTCAGGTTCGTTTTCTTCAGTGTCAATCCTGACCACGAACTTGTGACATGGCTCTCCTTCCTGTTTGGAGTAAACCGTTACAGGTTCACCTGCTGTAAGCTGTGCGTACATAGCGGAGGCTGAGATCCCGATACCCTGTTGTCCACGGCTCTGTGATAGAGAATGGAACTTGGAGCCGTATAGAAGCTTTCCGAATACTTTCGGAATTGTCTCTCTGTCAAGTCCTACAGCGTTGTCTCTGATCTCAACCCGGCACTTCTTATCACCGACCTCATCTATCAGAACATGTACTTCCGGCAGAATCTCATCTCCTTCACATGAGTCGAGAGAGTTATGACACGCTATAGGATGGTCTCCGGCCATAAAGTTTTCATGACCTGGAACGGAGATATCATAGACCCATTTCTTGTCGTAATTTATTTTCTCGATGGATTTGACAGGTACAGCTGTTAGATCGCTTTCAGCTATCTTCAGTCCGTCACCTTTGAAAGTGATACTGTTTTCTTCCTGAAGCTTCAATGTTGTAGCAGTCTCTACTCTGGACTGTCTTCCTTCATCCAGGTTGTACTCCAGTTTAGGTGCCGATACCGACTCTATAATTTCTTCAGCTGGAAGTCTGTTCAGGTAGGCGGTTTCACCAGTTCTCACGTGTAACAGATTCGAACTCCCAAATTCTGTCTCAACTCCGTCTACTGTCCTTTTTTCGGCCTCAGCAACTTCGTGAGTGCTGTCTATTCCTATTGAGGAGAGTAGGTACCGCATACCCGATGAGAGCATGTCGGAAGCCGTCGCGACTGTTATGCTTTTCTTCTCTATCTCGGATAATGGCTTTCTTTCGACTAATGCCTCAATAATCTTTTCAGTAGGGTAACCATCTCCTGCAGCGTACCCGATGAAGAAACGTTCTCTTAACTCCGGGGACACATCAAAAAGGTGTCTAGGAACTTCTTTCTCCGCGGCCTTGCTATCCATTCCAAATATTTCTTCAAACACTAGGCCTGCAATCTTAGCGTTTATAGTCACATTTTTTGCTGTTTTGTGGGCGTCCACTGTAGAAGGTTCTAGATGGAAAACTCTTCTTACCAACTCTTCAGTCCTGCTTATCAAGCGTTTTTCATGGCTCCCCAAGGAGAAATAGACTTTTTCGTGTCCATCTCTGTCTCCAGTGACTGATCCCTCTGCTGTAAATATACCGAGGAGTTCTGCTAGGTCAGAGTCAAACGATAGAACTGCTGGAATGTTATTTGATCCCAGTCTATATCCCAGCTTGCAGCCTTCTATCTCCGAGCGATTAAGATCCAGTTCCCTGACCAAATTAAAAGGCAGTCTGTCACATTTGCGGAAGTCCTGAACCCTGTAATTTTCATCTACATACTTCTCTATCTCCGTCCTGTACTTGCCGATCAATGGCTTAACATTATGCAGTCCAATTTTCTCTGTCTTTTCTTTGGGTAGTTGCTCCAGTTCCTCCACCAGATTTATGTCTCTGATAGAGCCTTCAGCCCAGTCAGTGTTAGGTAATACAATGTGATCATCCTCAGTAAGCGAGCTTGTCTCAACTGACTTAATCTCTCCGTCTCTCAATACGAAGACGCTGTGGTAGTCGGTGAGTTCAACAGTTCTGTTGCCCTCCAGATCAACTTCAAAAATGTCGCTGTTGACTTTGTGTCGGAAAACCGAGCTAACTTCCTTAAAATCTACATCATAGCTCTGAGTATCGAAACCAAGTGATTCCAGATCATTGTCTTTTACTCTAAGTTTTTCAAGCTCTCCATCCCGTTTAACCTCAACGTTCTCTCTGTTATCCTCGATTAAATCATCTACAAACTCTCCTATCTTTTCATGCCTGGTCTCTCCGTTCTCTTTCACGAGGAAAGGCGTCTTCCATGTAAGAGAGTTATCAACTGCCTCCTTTACTACTGTAATTATTGATTTCTGCGGATTTTCGAATCCCAGTAGGTGCTTGTTCTTCTCGAAGAACTCCGCCACTGATATTTCTTGGTGGTCTTCACCTGTTTCATCAATTGTTTGTTCATCTATTCCGTTTGCCATCTAATTACACCTTTGATTACGTCTAATATCTAACTTGTTTTTACCTTACCGTTTTATGCTGCCCTGGTTCTTTTCCAAGTAACCGTAAGCTGATGAGTGTGATCTGCCGTTCAGAAGCTGTTTGAGTACCTCTGAAACAATTTCAATATTGTGTGCAAAACCTATTACTCCAATGGTCTTGCCGTATATTGAAATATCCACGTTTCCTTCTTTTTCAAGGTGTCTCCTTGTCTCACCATCCCTACCTATAACCCGGCCCTTCAATCTGTCACGGGAATTCTTAGTCGAGGCAAAGTTACTTATATCAATTATATGCAGCATTTTGTCTTTCTCAGCTATCTTTAATGCTTTTTCAGGGTTAAATCCTCTTCCAACAGCTTTCACTATATTTGATCCATCCATCTCATCTATTGGATCTCCATCAATAGATACAAGATTGTCTTTTATTTCAAGATCTAACTCGGTTCGTTCCTCGATTCTTTCCTTTGTCTTACCGCCTTCTCCTATCAGCACGGCAACCCTGTCTTCCGGTATTCTTACTTCCCTCATTCTATCACTGTAGAATTATTAAGTCTCTACAACTTTTTTATAACCTAGATCTTTATTTTAGGGCCTCTTAGCCCGAAATAATTGACTTAAACCGTTTCTGTGTTTCGGTCTCTGCTCCCTGTCTCTCAAAGAAATCTGCCGCGTTCTCTACATCCCTTCTCAGCAGTTCCTCGGCTTCGGGATGGGATTTATGGACACCCTGTGAGAAATCTATCCAGACCTTCCTCCCATCTCCATCCACTATTATGTTGTACTCGGATAGATCTCCGTGAGTTAGTTCTCCTTCCCTCCAGAGACGTTCAATCGCATCCATTGTATCTTCATATGATTCCTGCGGATTCTTCACTTCAACATTCTTCATCTTAGGGTAAGGTGAGAAATTTTCACCTTTGAACTCCATGACTAGGATGTTTTCATGGACATTAACCGGTTCCGGGCAGTTAACATAATCACGGGCTATCTTCAGGTTCCTGTACTCCTTTTTACACCACTGATTGATAACTGATCGTCTGTCGTCCTTGACATTCCTGAACCTCTTGTCGCCTCTGAGATACCTCTTCATCTCCCGAAAGCTTCCCGCCCGCCTCATGTAAATCTTGAGAATAACTCTTTCGCCTTCAGGTGTATCAGCAAGAAATATTACGGACTCCTTTCCGGACTCTATAACACCATAAACTTTGTCTAGTACCTCTCTTTCACTCAGTTTCATTAAAGCTTTAGAGGTTTCATGGTCGAAGACGTTTTGGAAAACTTTTCTGGCCTCAGAGGTATCGAACATTGTCCTCGAGGCTTCTTTCCATCTTTCTCGCCAGTCACGGTCTTCTCTCATTCCAGTTCTGCACCCCTTTACTGTGGAATTCGGATTCAAGAACACGGTAATATACCAGTGGTAGGGTTGCTATAATACCTGCTATAAACGGTAAAATATGGTATTTCAGTTTTACAGGAGGTTCTACAATATGTTTCCATGCCTTTTCGATAGAATCACATGATTTCTGGTAGTATTCTTGGGTGTGAGTAAAGTTTCCTTCTGAGAAGTTACCTGAGCCTATATTATTGCATATCTCTGTCTGGTAATGGATAGTGTACTGGCTGTTTACGAAAAATAATAGATTAACTAGGAGAAAGGTTCCAATCAAAAGAATAAAGCCCTCAATCAAAGTATCTGCTTTCATATTTTTTAGAGGAACTCTGAAATTTCCCCTAGGTAACCGTTGTCTTCAAGCCATTCGTTTTCAGCCTGTGAATAGCTCTGGACGATATCACCTTTTTCATCTCCCTGAATATCCCATGGACTTACAAGTACTACAGAATCTCTTTTCACCCATATACCTCTTTTCTTTGAACCCGGGATACGGCAGATTCTTTCTCTATCATCTGTACAGTAAACCCTGTATTTTCCGCCTCCTTCTTTCCTGAGTACGATTCCCAGTAATTCATCTCCTTCCGGTTCACGTACACGTCCTACTCCTTGATCCTCTTCATCTTCTGGCATAGAAATGCATTGACACTTCAGCTTTTTAAACCAACTATAGGCTGTTCCTGATCTCTCTGAACTCTTCACGGCTATCGTAAAGGACCCACTCAGAATCAAGCGTACGCTGCATTAACTGACCTTCTAATTCCGGATCTGTATAAATCTCTACAAGATCTGCCTCGCATCTTACCCACTTTTCCCAGAATCTTGCTCAGTCACAAAATTAAATCACGACCAAAGATACTTTTCACCCGTTTATAAAACACCACGCATAGAACCCTTTACTAAGCACCTATAGAGGATAAACGTATTTTTGCACAAGAAGAAGTATTATTCTGAAAGAGGGGGGGGAAAAAGATTCCATCTGGAGTCTTTGAATCTATGATCCAAGCTTCTGATACACTTATTATTTTGAATCTCCTTATTATGATCTAATTGTGGAGAGCATGGACTTAAATAATGAAAGAAGAAAGGAGGTGTTAGAATGGATAGAAAACAGGTAGAAAAAGATCTCAAATTTCTAAAAAACGACAAAAAGGTTCTAGCCGTTCTACTTTTCGGTTCACAGGTTACAGGTAAAACCCATGAAAGAAGTGACACAGATATTTGTATAGTAGCTCCTGATACGAAACCGATTAAAATAATGAGAAAAGTATGGAGAAGGCTCAAAACCGAGAAATACGATATACATACTTTCGAAGAGTTCAGTCTGAAGATGAAAAACCAGGTAATGAAAGATCATGAGATAATCCGCTGTGAGGATGAACAGGAACTAGAAGAATACTTCTACCGATACAGAAAAATCTGGAACGACCAAGCAATTGCCAGAGGAGTAACATAAATTAAAACCCCCTCTTCTCCCCCTTTCTTTCTGAAGTCTTTTCAGCCTTTAGTTAAGCCACAACCAGAAAGATACTGTTCACTCAGTTACATTCAGCTTTGTCCAGTGAAAATACTTTCCTCTAAAGCCGGACCGAGATAACATTCCTGTAGACTTTCTGACCATCTCTCTCGGTTAACAGTTCGTACGACCTCTTAACATCAGGATTGTGCTGAGCTTTCAGCATTGAAAGAATCTCTCCGGCAATCTTTTCCGTAGACAGGTAAAAGTCGAAACCATTATCGTTTTTCTCAATGTTGGAGAGAAAGCTTCCTCTATCCTCGTTTGTTATTTCAGCGGCTTTATCCGCCATTCTGTTTGAGACTCCTTCAAGATCTTTTTCTCCTCTAAGCTGCATCTTGACTTTAAAGAAACCGCCGTGGAACTTCGAACAGTTCTCACACTGGTGTTTCTTGACTCTCAACTCTGTATCGTAATCATCTTTCATCTCATCTTGGAATGCATGAACTCTAACAAACATCTTGTTATCTTCCTCCCAGTACTGCAGCTCCATCTGTACATCTTCTTCAGCAAAATCCTGGAACTTAACCCCTAACTGTTCCTCTAACGTGTATTCTTCGATCCATTCCCCGTTTTTCCTCATTCTTCCGCATGTAGAACAGATATCTAACTCTATCACTTCCGGTATCTCAAGCAGATCATTCTTATCAGGATAGCAACCTGGACAGAGCTTTTTCTCACCGCCGTAAAGCTCTTCTGTTTCTCTTCCACATCTGGGGCAGAACTTTGAAAGCTCCATAGCTTCAGTTTAGGCGGAAAAACTTATATTCTAAAACTCAATTTGATCGCCTTCCTCAATCCCCAGATTCTCGAAACTCTCCAGGAGATAGGAATACTTTTGACCCGGATAGTAGAGGCTCCAAGTTCTGGGATTCCAGCTCCATGGCTTGGCTCTCTGGACCTCAATTACCTTCTTATCCGAGTTCATGAAGTAGAGGTTGAGAGGTTTAGAGAGAAACATCATATCAATCCTCGATCTAGTAGATCCGGAAAAACTAAACAATATTTTACCCTCCGAGCTGAAGCTCAAACCTTTTACCCGGGAAAGAAAACTATCCGCAAGATCAGCCTCAAACACTTTTCCACCGGCTTCTACCCTTACAGTTTCCATATCAAGTACTAATTGAGGAAGAATTTTTTTTGTTTATCGGGATAGTTCAATTGCTTGAGACTTTGATCTTCCGAATAACTTGCTTTTCACTATTCTAATGGCTTTGCCTACTATTGTTTCATTTCTCCGTTTCTTTGAATATTCTTCATTCTTTAGCCTTATCAGGCCTTCTTTGCTCTCCTCAAGTACATCTGCCATCGCGTTCCGTACTTTGGGGTCGTCAAGCGCTTCGAATTCTTTTTCTGTTTCAGGGCTCATATCAATACATAGTATAGCCATCATTATATCATGTACGGTTTTTTGCATCGGAATTGGCGGAGATGTCATTAATATTAACACGTTGCTAAGAACTCCAGCTGTCAATTTAATTAAGATTAAAAAACACGATTTGCATGTTAAATATGTGCAAAGGGATATTAGAGGATTTTTGAAAAGAATCTCAGCCTCTTCAGCCATCGCCTTAACTATTCTAACTATATTCACATTTGCTTTTGATTCCGGATATCCAGGATCAATAAACCGATTAGCAGGTTTAGTTGGAATTACGAGACCTGCTTTACTTTCAGCCGCTTATTTAGTATCGGTTATCGTTATTTTCCTAATAGACAATAATTTCAGAAAAGACTCTGAGAAACCTGATTACTACACTGACAGGGAATTGAGACTTAATTACGTTTTCATAAATCCGATACTTGCAGGTTGGTTCTTTGTTGCAACGGCGTTTATGTTGAATAATGTTTTATTATCAGTTGGCGGATTTGTCCTGATACTGTATTCCGGCTTTAAATTAAGCCAAGATGAATTTCGAAAACCAGGCAGAATAGCGTTTTGTATTTTAAGCGCAGTTTCACTTTTCATAGCGTTTTATGTAGTCTTATTTAGTCTTATTATGATGACATGAATATTGGCTCTACGAAAACATTCTCATGTATCATCTTTGGTTTCTTTCTATCGCCTTCTCCATTTTTGAAAGTTACTATGCTGCTTTCGGAGAGCAGTTTCAAGTCTTTTGATACTCCGCTGACGTCTCTGTCTACTTTTCTGGATAGTTCTCTAACTGATTCTATTTCTCCCTCTTTGATTATTTCTATTAGCTCCATTCTTTTCTCGGTGAAAACCTTTTGAGCGGTTTCTATGTTAAGCATTAGCACGTCTTCGTAACCTTGTTCTGCCAGGTCTTTTGCGAGCTGCATCTTCTTAGGTAGTTTTTCCTCCTCAGACAACTTTACCACCTACCGTTGTATTTAGACGTCAACACTTATTACAATATTTCCATACACCACTAAAATCAGGAAATCCATTCGATAAACATTCTAACCCGGTTTTGTTCGGTTTGACACTAACAAACACTAATTAAGAGATCGCTGCAGATAGTTCATAAAAGTTCTAAAATGCTTCTATAGTCGGATAAAACCGAGAGATCAGGTTTCAGGTTATTTCAGCGACCCAGAAAAGTTTTTGTATATAAACCATTTTTAACGGGTTAAAAGCAGTTTTGAAGGATTAAAAACCCTTTTTTGTCGCAATGGGATATTTTAAACAGTTCTAAACTGTCAAAGACGATTGGAAAACCGTTAGAATCCGTTCATAAACGGTTAAACACCGGTTTTGACCAAACCCTTTAAAAGGGTGAATGATGAGTGTATGTGTAAGGAACAGCGAAAAGTAATGCTGGGATCCACGACCCATTAATTAGTAATCCACGTACGTGTGGAAATGGCTTTTTTCGGGAATCGGGATCCCGCGGAGGAATGAAGCCTCCTCCGATAACGCACACTATATTATAATGTGTGCTCCGACAGGACTCTCCGATCGGAGACCCTGTGACCCGAAAGAAGGCTTCAGTGAGGCACGCATCTTGAGTGCCGCACTCAAAAAACAAGACGAAGCACCAAGAATACTCACCACACAGGTGAACACACAATTATGAAATCAATCAAAAAACTGAAATCAACAGGTAAAGCTGTAGCAGGCTCTGCACTTCTTGTAGGAGCAACTCTTACAGGAGCGGCCGGTCTAGCTTCAGCTTCATCACATAACATGGATGACTCCGGATCAATGGATCTCGGGGACTATCCGATGCCATTTGTAAACGAAGATGGCGAAGTCGATACAACAGTTGTAGTCGGCGAACAAGCAGCAACAGCAGACGTTGTTGGAGCAATTAACGTTGCCGGATCACTCGGTAACGCAGCCTTCATGGAAGAAGAAGTAGACGTAGACGTATCGGGAGCAACAGCTACTTACAGCGCAGAAGACGGAGAAACACTGAACAGAAGAAACTCAGATCTCTTCTTCGGACAAGGAACAGCAGCAGAGCAAGTAAGATTTGATGGACAGGACATCAATGCACTAGAAACAACAACTGTAAGCTCTGTAAGCAATGAAGAAGTAGAACTAGAACACGATCTTATGATTGGAGATCAGCCACAATCGTTCAATTCAGAACGTGGAGACGTTGACGATCCTGTACTACACATAAAAAATCCATCATCTGACCTCGATGTCAACAGCGACTATCTTCTACAAGGAGAAGTAGAGTTCGACGAAACAATGGACTTTACAACCAATGAAGGAGATCCAAGTGATGGTGCAGATCAAATCCTTGAAGATGGAGAGACATTAGAACTATTCGGACAGGAGTACACATACTCCGACGAATCAGAAGCAGATGAACTTGTTCTTTACGGATCTAGCACAAGATTCGAAGCAGACACAGGAGAAACAACCACTGTAGAAGTTGATGGAGAAGAACAAGAGCTTGGAGTTGAGTATGTACAAGAAGGAGAAAACTCAGCAACAATCACAGTCAACGGAGACACACAGTCAGTAGATGACGGAGAAACAATTACAGTAAACGGAGAAGACATTAGAGTATCCGACATCTTCAGAACCGGACCTGACGGAGAAGGAACAGTTAAGTTCTCAATCGGATCAGAAGAACTAGTAGTTACAAACTCCGATGTAGAAGTTGACGGAGAATCCGTAGACGGAGTAGACGTAGCACTTGACGCAGAAAACGATGACTTCACAGCTGTAGACGGAATCTCATTTGCATTCGGAGCACAAGACTCTGATGAAAACCTAGTACAGGCAGGAGAAACCTACGAAACACCTGTATTCGGTCTAGAATTCCACTACGCAGGTCTAGCACCGAACGCTGCAGAAGAACCAGCAGGAGAAATCGAAGTTGATGCAACAGAAGACGACGATGTATCACTGGACTACACAGCAGACTCAGGAGAAGACGTATCCCTAACACTGGGAGAACCTGATGATTCCGGAAACTTTGATCCCGGACCAGGCGATGAAGATGAACAAATCGCACAGTACGAAGGCCAACAAATCTCAGAAGACGATTACACAGTCCTCAACAGTAACGAAGAAGCAGTAATGGTCGAAGTTACAAACGTTGACGACTCAGACCTACAAAGCGGAGAAGATGATGGAGAACTATCCGTATCACTTAGCAACGCAGCAACAGACGAATCAATGACAGTCGAAGAAGACGGACTGAACCTATCATCAGGAAGCGACGACCTCGAAGACGACGGAAGCTACGAGCTACAGTCAGAATCCATTGAAGGAATGGACTACGACGTCACATGGCATGGAAACGAACAAGTCAGCTTCGTTAGAAGTACAAGAGATGACGGTCACGTACAACTGCATCCACACATGTACACAAACACAGGCGCAGCAGTAGCTGTAGACGCACCAGGAGCACTCGACGCAAGCGAAGCATTCGCCGTCACAACAGAAGACTTCACATCTCCAGCAGAATCTCAGTCTATGACTGAAGATGGATCGGCAGGACAAGCAGACTTCCAGCTTGATTTGGGATCTATCTCAGGAACCGATTCCGATGATGTAGAGTTAAGGGTTGCAGGAACTACTGACGGTTCAAACACCTACGATGAAACAGTGACCCTCGATGACTCAGGTGATTCTGCAAGCTTCGGAACATCTCCATCAAATGTAGATGTATCAAGAAATGGAGAGGACACAATCGAGTTCACGCTATCAGCCAATTCAGGGGCACAGGTCACAGAGCTTGAAGTACAGGGAGCTGGAGCATCAGGAGACGTTGGTTACACACCTGGATCTGAAACTGAAGCTGGAGACTACACAACACTCACAGTAAGCCCAGCAACAAGAACAGCTGATCTTCCGAGTGGAGTTGCATCAAATGATGCAACAGCAGATGTAGAGTTCCAAACTACGGAAGAACTTGGTAAAAGTGTAGACACGAATGAGGACTTCGTTCAGTACACACTGGACGGAGCTCAAGGTGATGAGACAGTCAACCTTAGCCGAGGAAACACACAGGTTAACCACACAGCAGTTCTTGTAACTGAGCCTGAAGACGACGAAGACGACGAACAGGCATACGTTGTTGAAGGTCGTACAACTGATTCCAGCCAGAATGTCGACGTGACATACACTGGTGGAGAAGATCTCAGAGATACTGAGAGCTTGGATGATGAAAGTGTAGAAGTTGGTTACGACTTTTACGGAGCTCACACCATGTTTGACACTGAGAACTCCGATACGGACAACTTCAAGCTACACCTTCCGGAAGCACAGTCAACAGCAGGTATGGCTGTAACTGGAGCTGATGGATCACTGTCAGCATCAGGAGCATCCTCAGGATCAGCGATGACGATGAGTCCTACAGGATTCCCTGATTCAGCAGCTCTTGACTCAGAGGTTTCAGGATCTGACAGAGATCAGAACATGATCCTTGTCGGGGGACCTGCGGTCAACTCATTGACTGAAGAGCTTGCACAGGAGAACAAGACCTGGACAAGAGACAACTACGATGAAGACACATGGGTACTTGACCTGGTAGACGGATTCAGAGAAGGAACTCATGCACTGGTAGTCGCAGGACATTCAGCTGACGACACTCGAGCAGCTTCATCCTACATCAGCAACTACGCTGATAACGCAGATGAACTAGCTGGCGAGACAACAGTCAACATGACAACTTCCGCTTCCCAGTAGAGGAAGAAAAGTTGTAGAGTAACGGGCTCAACCCGTCATTTTTCCTTTTCTATTTTTCTCTCAAATAAGTTCAATCTGACTTTTCCATGACTAGCGCACCGATATTTTTAAGATATTCAAGACGAAGACAAAAGTTATGTCAGAAGTGGATATTCCTCAAGATGTTTTCGATTCGATAAAGATACCGGAGCGAGAGAAAGAGAGAGAAATACGGCAGGAACTAGCTTTATCTCTTTACAACCGAGGAGCTCTTTCTTTTGGTAAGGCTAGACAACTTGCGGGAATGTCAAAAGAAGAATTTCACAGAGAACTTGGTGAAAGAGGGATAGAAAGACATTATACTGAGGAAGAGCTTGAAGAGGATCTGGAATATGGCCAGAAATAATATAGTTGTCTCGGACACTTCTCCATTGCTGAATCTTGCTTTCATTGATAGACTTGAACTTCTTGAAGCGCAGTTCGGAAAGATAAGGGTTCCAGAGCAAGTATGGGAAGAGATACAAGAAGGAGAAAAAGGTAAAGATCTCCTTGATAACAGAAAAGGTATTCTTATTGAAATAGTTAAAGTAGAAGAAGAAAGTCTCTACACAGAGCTAAGACAAAAACTAGACAAAGGCGAATCAGCAGCCATCACTCATGCAATAAAGTCAAATGCCGATCTTGTATTATTAGATGAAAAAGAGGGAAGGCAAACAGCCCGGAAACACAATCTTGAAGCAACAGGAGTAATAGGAGTATTAATTAAAGCCAGCAAAAACGAAAAAATAGACTTAAAGCAAGATCTGGACAATCTCAAAGATGAAGGATTCTGGATTTCGGAAGAACTTTATAGGAATATTATCTAAAAGGAATTTCCTCTCGCTACCTTAATTCTTTGCGGAATTGAGAAAAAGCTTCCAAACCCTATTCGCACAACCCGCATCCGAGATTAGTGCTTTGTTACATGGTTGATCTAACTCGAGGAAGAAAAGAAGTTGTAGATTAACGGGCTCAACCCGTCATTTTTCCTTTTCTATTTTCTCTTTCTCCAGCACTACCGAAACTGATTTATGGATGATAGCTCATTATATATTCATGAACGAGAGAATAGAGATAGACCCAGAAGTGATGACCGGTAAACCGGTTATCAGGGGCACCCGGATACCAGTACACAAGATTGTGGAGCTCCTCTCCCAAGGAATGACGGCAGAGGATCTACTTGAGGAATACCCTGCAATTGAAAAAGAGGATGTCAACGCTGCACTAGATTACGCCGCAGAAACCCTGGAGGAGGAATCCGTCTTCAAGACAGGGGGAGACGACCTTGAAATTCATAGTTGATGAAAGCACAGGTAAGAAGGTTGCAGATTTCCTAAATGAAGATTACGACACCGTTTTCGTGGGCGAAGAGATGTTGGGCGCCTCCGACAGCGAAATAATTAAGAAAGCGAGGCGAGAAGACAGGATTATAGTAACCAACGACAAAGACTTCGGACAGCTAGCGGTCAAAGACGGTCGGGAAGCCAAAGGAATACTCCTGCTAAGACTCAAACTAGAAACACCGCAGAACAAGATAAAGATTACAGAACAAGTACTAGCCGATCACAGAGAAAAACTGGAAGATAATCTAGTAGTAGCGAAAGAAGACAGCACAAAGGTAAGACCGATCTAAACAAGTAATGGCATCCGCTTCCCAGTAGGGAAGCAAAAGCCTTAGATTCGTGTGCTTGACCCGTTATTTCTCTTGTATTTTTCTCTCTAAACCTGACCGAAAAATGCAGAAAACACTTACCCAGAGATCGAAAAGTTATTAAATATTGCTAACTATTGTTAAGAATATGTCAAGTGCAAGCACATCCTTCAGCATACCTGAAACTATGAGGGACGAAATAGATGTTTTGGTTGAATCAGGGGAATACAGTTCTCGGAGCGACGTCATGAGAGACGCGTTTAGAACCTTCCTGAGAAAGAATCCTGAAAAACGTATACGTACAACCGTAGAACTCTACAAAAACGGAAAAGTATCCCTCATGAGAGCTGCAGAACTCGCAGAAATGAATCTAGAAAACTACAAGGAAGAACTCAACGAAAGAGGTATCACGGTCAAGACCAACAAAGGAGACGAGGAAGAAAAGGAAGCAGTTGAAGAGAGGCTTTAACCCCGATGTTGATAATGGACACAGATGCAGCTAGTGTTCTGGCCAAAGGCAAACTACTGGATGAAACACTGAAACTTTTCAAAAACCATAAAGTGGTAATAACTCCAAAGATTAAGGAAGAGCTAGGAAAACCGATAGAGCACGGCTACGGATACCCGAGTAGAATATTCGACAAAATCAATACTGAAACTCCTAATAAAAAAGAAAGGAAACAGTACCGAGAATGGTTCAACGAACAAACAGTAGACAAAGGAGAACTGGAAGCCATAGCAATGGCAAAATCAAGAGACGCAATCTTCTTCACAATGGACCAAAAAGCATCCAGATACGCAGAAAAACAAATGTTCAAACACAAGCCTTCAACAACCTAGCAAAACTACTACACAAAAAAGAAATAACATCCAAGGAAGAACTCAAAAACTCTATCAAACTAATAGAGCAAAAAGACAACCGAAAAATTAACTTCAAACTCAAAAATCTATAAACACCAAGGAAAATAAGCTGGGAGACAAAAATAAAAAAAAACAGATTAACGGGCTCAACCCGTCAATTTTCTTTCATATTTTTCTGACCAAAACTGATTTATTATTCTAGAGGAAATTTTTTCCATGACTACAGATACTAGGGAAAGAGCGACTGAAATGGCAGACGAACTTGGTTTCAGTGACGAGGGAGAGCTTATGGACGTTGCTGTCGATACATTATTAGCTGCAAGACCTGATATTAGAAAGGATTTAGCCATCGCACTTTACAGGGATAACAGGATCTCATTAGATAGAGCTGTAGAGATTGCAGGTATGGAACGGAAAGAGTTCAAAGAAATACTTAAAGAGGAAAACATTGAGAGAGAATCAGGTTCTCTAGATCAATCGGTCAAGAATATTGCCGATTACAGCGGTTGAGGCATTATGCTAGTAGCAGATACAGATTTTCTAGGTGCTTTTCTGAAAGCAAAATCAGTTGATATTATTCTTGATATCTTTGATGAGAATAAAATTGTGATACCGAAACAGGTAGAAGAAGAGATTCTAGAAGAACTAGGCAGAAGATTCGACAATAGAATAGAAGTAAGAAATACCAAGCCGATACAGGATTTAAATCTAGGGGAAGGAGAAAGAGCAGTAATATCTCTGGCAACAAAAGAAGATCTGATTCTCATGAACGATCGAAAAGCTTGTGGAAAAGCCGAAGAATTGAATTTGAAACCAGTTACGGTACCCGGATTTCCAAAATTTGTAGAAAAAGAAGTAGGCTCTGAGAAAACACGGGAAATAGCAGATAAAATACGGGTTAAAGATAATTACATTTTTTCTTAGAAAGAAAGAGAGGAATTAGGATTAAATGATCAATAAATCTGTCAAGCTTTATCAGCAATTACGCTGATGACGAAAAAGACCTAGCTGGGAAGTCAACACACCGTGACAACTTCCGCTTCCCAAGAAAAGCTGCAGGGTAACAGACCCAACCCCTCAATTTTTCCTTATATTTTCTCTAAAACTGGCCGAAAAGAGTTTAAGTCTGAACCTCAATAAAAATCTTATGATTGAAACTGTAGAAAGAGAGGACAAAAGTATTGAGGAACTAATGGAAGAGATGAAAGAAGGCGCTCAAGATATGATTGAAGGAAATACTGAGTCAGATAAATCTTCTATCAGAGCCCGGATCGAAAAATTGAAAGAGGATCTCTAATCTTCCCTGTCAGCTTTTTGGCTTCTTTCTTGGTTAATACTCTCCAACCGTAGATAGTATCGTCTTCAAGTTCCTCAACATAACCTCCTTCTACAAACCAGGCTCTATAATCTCTACCTAAGTTTATCTGGAGAACAGGATTCATATTCACTGAGAGAAACTTATCGAAAGCCTGTCTAGGAGAGGCCCCCAAACTAAGATTCTTCTCAATAGCGTCTTTCTTACTGAGATAGGTATCTCCTACTTCATCCGGAAGTTCAACAAGATCCTTCATAGCTCTCTCAGTAACTTCTATCTCCATATAAAGTACTTAAGTTGATCTCATTAATAACAGTAAAAAACGAATATCTGCTAAATAGGTCTCTTCAAAGATTAATAGAGCTAAAATCATTCTTTCTTGCTTTCTGGCCGAAATTATTTATAGCTCAAGCAAGTCACTGAATAGTATGAATGCAGAAAACCATGATATTGGCAGATCGTTAAAGAATCGATCGGGGATTAAAGAAGCAGTGGCCACACAGGATAAACTAAGAAGTAAAAATAGTGACTGGAATGGAGAGGAAGAGATTCAGAAACGGCGGAAAAAGAGATAGTTGTACTTGATGCATCAGTCGTTGTAAAATGGTTTTCTGAAGAGGATTTAACAGACAAATCTCTTGAAATAAGAGAAATGTATCTGGAAGATGAAATAGACATAGTACTTCCCGATCTTATTTTAACTGAGTTAGTCAATGCATTAAGATATAGTTCAGAGTTTGATTCAGAGGATGTAAAAACAGCAATACAGATTTATCTTCGACAGAGCTTGAGGAGAAAGCAAATGAGTGGAGATCGTAGTTATCTGATTAATACCAACATTTTTGTCGAATATGTTCTATCTAATTTTTTCACTACCAATGTACCGATATTTTTAACATATTCAAGAAACATATTATGGTTATAGAAATGGGTATTTACGCTGATGATGTTGCGGAGTTCACCAGAAAAGGTGAGAACAAGAGAAAACTGGGAGATGTACTGGCCGGAAGATTCTCAGACCTAGAGATAGACTCGGTAGAAGAAATAAGAAAACTCAAGGAGCGAGAATATGAATAGACTTGAACTAGCAGACTCAATAGCATCTAAAAGTAAGCTCACAGCAGATGATGCACAAGAGATCAGCGAAAAGATAAAAGAAGGAATAGCAGAGAAACACGGTTTAGAGTAGATGAAATTAATGAATCCCAAAAATTTGGACTCTGATGATACAGGTAATTTTGTGAGAGAGGTAGCTTTATCACGGATTGAGAAAGGCAGCATTTCACCAGAACTTCTAAATCTGGTTGTAGATGAAGAGGGTTCTAGTTTAGATGATGAAAAAGAGGTTTTCAAGTCCTTGAGGTAAAAACTTAAGGAAACAAGAATGAAAATCATCGTGGACGCAAACGTTCTAGTGACAATCCCAACAGAAGAAGAAAATAGGTAATGTGAAGAAGATAGGGCTTAATGTAGAAAAATGTATTAGTTGTCACTTCTCATAACATTTATGTAATCTAGTATCATGCCAGAAAAGGCCACTAATGACCCATCAGAGGACTTCTCTCTTGAATACCTGATGCATAGATTTGAGAGAGACCTGAAGGGATTCAAGAAGAACGTTGATGGAGTTTTTTGCGAACATTCCGATTAATTCTGCCGCCATTTTCCTCATTAAAAATATTAAGCCTCAATCTTCTCCTTTTCTACTTTAATATCTGCGTCTATTATTCTGCCTAAGTGATTAACAAGATCTGAATCAGGGTTTAGGCGATAAAGGGTTGTTCCGCCGTATTTCTTTTTCTTCTTAACTATTTTGTTTTCTTCTAATGTATCCCACGAGTTGTAAAGAGCTGATCTGGATATTCCTGCTGCTTCTGCTAGCTCTTTCTTTGAATACCCTACATTTGGATGGTCTAAAAGGACATCCATAATCTTCTCGATGGTCGGATTCAAGATTTGGTTCATGGATGTGTATCAACGAACGAACTTTTTATAACTGTGGTTAACTTGACACATTCAATGTATGGTAAGAAAAACGCTGGTAAGATGTCATGAATGATTCTCTAGACAGAGAAGGCAAGAAGATAGCTATACTGGCCAAATTAGGCAGAAAAACAAAAATAGGGATGGACTACATACCTAAAGAAAAAGCTTACAGCAGAATACCCGGACATGCAAGAGGAGAACTTGAAGGTATTCTAGATGAAATGCATAAAGACGGGCTAATAGAATATCATAAAGGGAAAAACTGTATTTCAATCAATCCTAACTCTATCTCCGAAGTAGTAGATTTAATCGAGGACGAAGTGCCAAGCTATGTAATCAACATGCTAGACTAGGGCTTAATGTGGAAACCTGTATTAAAGCTGGCATCTAAATTTGAAATCAGGTGAGTAAATGTGCCAGAAGTTACTGAACAAATGGATTTAAGTTTGGAGGAACTAATTGAAGGAACAAAGGAGTCTCTTAGACAGGCCAGAGACGGTGAAACTCTTAGTGATGAAGAATCTATCCGAGAGCGGATTGAACAATATCGTCAAAAGTCTTAGAACTATCCTCAATTCTATGTGCTTCTTTAGCGGTAGAACCCTGATATAAGGAAAATGAACTATAAATTGTGGAGACTTATACCCACCTCAAATAAATAATTTGGACACAATAAAAGTGAAGTGCCACAACAAACTAATCGGTTTAATTGGTTGAGGATGAAGAACAAGGATAGGTATGATACTTTGGTGGAGACCTGTGAAGACCTGGGAAAAGCACTTGTAGAAATTGATCTGTACCAGAGCAGTATTGACGGCGTATGCAGGGAATTGGAAAACAATGAGGAAACCAACAGTTACAATAGATCAAAGGTAAAGGAAAGCCTTGAAACACTGGAGAGCTTCAACTACCTGAGCACTTACAGTGCCAGCCTGAAAGAGGAATACGAGTTAGAGCAGTTCAATGAAGAGGATTACAAACAGTTAATGGAAGAAGTAGAGGAAGCTGAAAGCAAAGACACACTACAGGCAACATTACCGGCCGAAGATATTATACCTGGAATCTATAACGTCAGTTAGAAAAATTTTGGCAGTTACCGGAGAGTATAGTCCTCAATTCGGGAAGAGCTTATTTCGGGAAAAATATATTAAGTATGTGCTGTGATATAGTCCATGTGGTGTGACCTTATGGAGAGAAGAGACAGAAAGTCGGTTCAGCTATCTGAAGAATATGAGGATCTATCCACCAGAGAAATCCTAGAAAAGGTTAGGGAAAGAAGAACAGTCTAAACTCTTTCTACATCTGTTAAATCTTTCAAACTCCAGTCAAATTCTCCTATAGTATGAATTACATCTGCATCTTCGCATACTGCCTTGCTGACTATGTAAAAGTCGGTTCTGTCGTCATCAACCCTATTATCAATTTTCAAAACTTCTTTCATAGACTCTATAAGATTTGGAGGTTTTGGAGTCAATAAAAATAGTTCATTTTGCCCATAAGCCCTTTTAAAGTTTAATAAAGCTTGTTCCCTTTCATTAATACTATCAAAGAGTTCCTCGTCATGTAAAGCATCGTTAACCTCTCCTAAAACATCATGTGTGGTAGCGGGTAACCTATTGGAATTATTTTTTACCTCATAAAGTTTAGAGCGAGCCTCCGAAGCTTTTTCTTTATCTAAAGCTATTTCTAAAAAGATAGCACTATCAAATACCTCTAAAGTATCAAAATCTGATTTCTCCATATTTCCTATTTAGGTCAACTCATTGATATACTAACATGCAGATTAGAGCATTCTTGATACTTATTGCTGGAGACGGGAAGATACCCTCAGAAACAACATTGATTCATTAAATATTCAAAACTGATCCAATATCGGAGAAAGAGATAAATAATTTGTAGGTAATAATTTTCTGTGACAGAATCGAGTTTCTATAATGCCGCGTTGAATGAACTAACGGAAGAAGAGTATAATAAGCTGAATGATACGTTCAATGATGTACGTGAGTATTTAGTGGAAATTGATTTGAGGGAATGTAAGCCTACAGGTTTCTACAGGACACTCAAAGACAGAGATACAGATCTAGGGTACGACCTGGATTATGCTGAAGCTATTTTATCTGGCATGGGGAAACTTGGTTTCATCAGGAAACAAGGTAGTGAAGTAGATGCGTATGATCTCACTGAATTTGACAGAGATAAAGCAGATGAACTGGAAGAAGAACTAAAGATTGAATGGAAAGCCAGAAATGTGGAGAATTTTCCTGATGCTGCTCCGGGCATAATAAATTATGTAGACTGATATTCAACTCCTCATAAGCGAGAAACGTTTAACCTTACTTCGAGGCCTACGTTAACCTGTATCAAAAGAATACTTACTTTTCTTCACCTGAGATTCTGTTACCTGCCATCATAAGTAAAGCGCTTAACCCGGAAAGTACAAAAACCGCGTTAAAAGCCATTCTTTCAGTTGAAACCATGAATGCAGTTATGAATGTAGTGGCTGCTATAATCTTTCCAAACGAGTTAAACATTTTTTTGGAGGCATAGAAGCTTCTTACCTCATTATCTTCAGCTCCATCAGCGTATTTAGAGAACAACGGTATATCGTATAACTTGAACGCGAGGCCTCCTGCTATTGATAGTATGAATGCCTCTGAAGGACTTGAAACCACTATCCTGAAAAGATAGATTATTCCGGCTAGAAATGCTCCTGTGAGTATGATTTTGCTTCTACTGTATTTTGAGGAGATGTAACCTGAGAGGTAAGCCATTATCATAAATCCTACGGTATCAAAAGACCTTACTAGACCTGAGGAGATACTTCCTGCAACAAATATGTATGTAAACAAAGAGAAAATTGCTACCGCTGCATATCCCTGTATTCCTCTGGAAACAAAGATTGGTGAAAACTTGAGGTACTCTCTATCCAGTAAAGACCTCCATTTCAGATCTGCTGTCTCCTTCTTAATGGTGATTGATCCTGCCGGAACTACGGAAATAGCAACTGATACGAAAGCAACCGCCAGCATCGTCTGGAAACCTCCGAAAGCTGATACAATGCCTCCCACCACTGGGCCTAGAAGCCTCCCGATATTAGGAAGTGACATTAAATGGGCTGCCTCCACTTCTCTATCCTCTCTTGATGAGTCCTCCACGAACTCAAGGTTCATGCTTTCAACATGTAAAGCTGCTCCGATCGAATAGAGAAACGCAACTGTCAAAGTCACATAGATACCGGGGTCCAGGAAGTATATCAGCAGGATCGCAGGAAGAAGAAATAGATAGGAGGTATATAGGCCTGATCGGAAACCATACTTGTTAATCATCTTCATGATAGGGAAAGCGGCTATGAAACCTGTCAAGCCTTTAGCTACCAGATAAAGAGCCGGCATCAACAAACTCCCGGTCTCGGAGTATATCAGTATTGGAATGAAGATACCTAGCATTGAAAGAGCAAAGTTCTTGAAAAACTCATAGGCTATCAAATCTTCAAAGTCGGTACCTTTGTTGGCGAGAGTCTTTATCATGATTGTTCCTGTTCATCAAGTCTCGAAGCTGTCGTGATGCTGGCTGCCTGGACAACTGCAATTCCAGCGAATGAAATCACTTGGAGAGACGTCACTTCAGTATAGAGACCTAAAACCAGGATTACATAACTTATCGCTGACTTCCCTGCTAACCACTGGTAAAGCTTCGAATACTTATCCATGTGTCTTGAGGAAAAATAAAGTGCTGTCCCCGGCGCAAGGAACCAGTAACTAAGTGAAAGAAAACCTAGAACAGAGCTGTAAGATGTAAAAACGAATGAAAGGGCTCCAAGACCTGTAAATATAATTCCGGCTGCAATCACATTCCTCCAAATACCGAGTACCGGCGAGTCCATCTCTTTCCAGGATAGAGCTGTAAACCCTGAGAGAAAGAAAATCACAAAGTAATGCATATGCTGGATCCAGTAAGTATCTAGACCCGGATAGATAATGGTCCCAAAAGTCATCGCCCACGCCGCAGGAATCAAACCTACAGGCGCATATTCTCTGATCATGTTAACTATTTAGCCAGATATACATGTAAAATTTTCGAGACCGGTTTGGGCAATCTGTTACAAGTAATAAGAAAGGTTTGTCACAGTCAGAAAATTCGTGAAAACGGCAGCAGTCAGGAAAGAGCACTCAAACTGATGAATAAAAATAATTCAGAGATTAAGAATCAATTTCAGTAATGTATAGTTCAACTTTTTTCTTCAAACGCTCCAAATTCTTTTTCTCTCTTCTTTGAAGCTCCTCTTCTGAAAGATTAAGATCCTTTCTATCCCTAGAGAACTTATTCATGCCATAATATGCCGAAGAGAAGTTTGTAAATCTGACGACACCATGGGGTTAAATTTTCTTCCGGACAACTATTTTATTGTTCACAGTTGTGTTTCTATTTATGAAAGTACTTTCTGATGGAGGAGTAAAAATTGGAGATAAATAACTCAGAACAACGGATTAGAGATATTCACCAAGACTTAGTTGATGTCTATGGGAAACAGGACTGGCAAAGCGAAGACGGCGTCAGACAGTTACTCATAACTATTCTATCACAGAACGTAGCGGATGAAAACACTGCGAGAGCAGCGGAAAATCTTTTCAACGATTTCAAAAATTATGAGGAGATCGAGGAAACGTCCATAGAATCGCTCGCAGATTCAATCAATCCCGCCGGACTACCGGAAACTAAAGCAGAGAGGATTCAAAGAACCTTGAAAGCACTGCGAGAGCAGGAAAGTTCGGAAAGTTACTCAGTTAAGTTCCTCGGAAGCATGAAAGACTCGGAAGCACAGGCATGGCTGGAAGAGATCAAAGGTATCGGGCCTAAAACCGCCAGCATATTACTCAATTTTCACTTTGATGCCGATGTTATACCTGTCGACACCCATGTTGAAAGACTGGCAAAACGTTTCAGACTGATTCCTTTCTCAACATCCAATAAAAAAGCTCACGAGCTGCTTAACGAATCGGTTCCACATGAAATCAAAAACAGTTTCCATATGGTTCTAATAGAGCATGGAAAAAACAACTGTACAGCCAGAAAACCAACATGTGAGGACACGAAATTGAAAAAATACTGCAGCTACTATCAGAAAGTCAAAACCGGGGACCTAGATCCTGAAGAATATCCCGAAAAAGCCTGAAAATGAATACTGAAGACGCGATAGAGAACTGGTTCTCGGTCAAGAAATTCACAGATAAAGAAGTAGAGGAGGAGAAACTGGAGAAAATCTTCAGACTGACGACGAATGCACCGACAGCGTTCAATCTTCAGCCTTACAGGTTTATCGTTCTTGGCTCCGAACAAGCAAAAGATAAAGCCGTCAGTTCTGCGATACCGATCAACCGCTGGATACAGTATGCGGAAAACATTGTCATACTTATCGGAGATGAAGAAATAGATGTGAATGCAGACCAAGTACTGAAACAAAAGTTAGAGGAAGGAAAGATAGATGATGAGAAAGCAGGAAATCTTAGGCAAATGTATGAGAGATACAAAAATAGAGACGAGGAATTCATAACTGGCTGGCTGACCAGAAATACTATGATACCGGCCACATTCTTCATGCTCGCTTGTAAGACTCAGGGAATCGGATCGTGCCCTGTAAGAGGCTTCAGCCAGGAAAAACTATCCGAGAAGCTGGACCTCAAAGACTCCGAAAGACCTGTACTTCTGATACCGATTGGTTACCCTAAGGAAGATGGAGATAGAGAATGGCGTAGACCCGGAAAAAACGTATTCGAAGTAAGATGAAGGATAAAATCTATAAATCGGTAAAGAAAAAATTATGGATATGGACAAATTATACGATTTGAAAGGTGAGTTTATCAGCGGAGTTGCCAGCCTTGTGATATCACTAGCCATAACTTATGGGGTAGCTTGGGTGTACCCGACATTCGAACTTGACTGGGCTTTGACCGCTGTAGGATTCGCCAGCTTCTTCTCAGGATTCTTCAGCCATTACTACGCTGAAAAATGAGAACCAATTCTTTCTTCTTAAATTACATGTCCAGATCCTGCCTAAATGCTTCAGCGTTTTCCTTATGTTCTTCAACTGTTTCTTCATTCATTCTTTCGAGTGTTGAGGTCATGAAACCCATCCGGTTGATCTCTGATACTTTTTCTTTGTGTTCTGAGATGAAGTTCCAGTAGAGGCCGTCCCATGTTTCCTCCCAGTCACCGGAGTAATGGCTCATCTTTTTGATATAGTTGCTTGAGGAAATGTATGGTTTTGTCATGATTTCAGGATCAGAGTACTGACTCATTCCGTATATATTTGGAACCATAACCCATTCATATGAGTCGATAAACATCTCCATAAACCAACGGTATACCTCATCAGGATCAATCTCCAGTAACAGCATCATGTTACCGAGAACCATCAAACGCTCGATATGATGGCAGTATGCATTATTTACAGCATTCATAACTGAGTCATCTACCGGCGTTATACCTGTTTCACCTGTGTAAAACTCTTCCGGGATTTGGTCTTCATTGTTCCAGTAATCCCTATCCGGCATCTCCGGTTTCAAATGGTAAACCGCTCTCAAATATTCTCTCCATCCTATTATCTGCCTTACAAAGCCTTCTAGCGAGTTCATAGGATAATCCTTTTCCTCGTGTTTCTCCAGTGTTTTCTCAACTACCTCTTCCGGAGTAATGAGTCCAATGTTTAGTGATGAGGATAGAAGCGAATGATAACCGAATTTGAGATCTGAGTCGAAGGCATCCTGGTACTTTCCAAACTTCTCCAGTCTGTTTTCAAGAAAGTCATTAAGATTCTCAACTGCCTGTTCTCGAGTCACCGGCCAGAAAAAGTTCTCGGTCTTTCCGGGATTGTCCGGGAAGTTTTCCTCAACATAATCCTGAGCTTCTTCAATATGGTGTGAATCGAACTGCGGTATTTCAGGAGGTTCTTCATCTTCCGGCATTTTCTCCCTGTTTTCAGGATCGAAACTCCATTTACCGCCTTCCGGTTTGCCTTCTTCATCAACTAGTATGTCCAGTCTTTTTCTCTGTTTCTTATAGTAATCTAGCTGGAAGAATCTGTTATCCGAGAAGTAATCCCGGTTCCAGTCCATAGAAGTTACAAACATCGGTGATTCCTGTATCTCCAGCTTTACATCATGTTTTCCAGCCATTTTCTGCAACCAGTTCCTGATTTCTCTATCCTCTGGTCTGTAAACTTCTACTTCATCGTTTTCTTTGAAAGGTTTCTCAAGGTCTTGATCAAATTCTATGTAGTTATCAATCGAGTTTTCCTCACTGTATGATTTCATGGAGGCTCTGTGAAGCATCAGTTTCTGTTTATGGAAATCAAAATTTGTGAAATACTTTGGATGCTCCAATAGATAACTTTCCTCATCGATTTTCTCACCGAAAAGCTGGTTTGGGAGAATTATTCTAACCATATGTCAAACAGGTTTGTACAGAGTTAAGAATGTAATTACTCGTATCTCAAAGCGTCGGCTGGCTCCAGTTTTGAAGCTTTTCGAGAGGGGACATAACCGGATATCAAACCTATCAAAGTGGAGAAAAACAGAGAGCCGATAATAAGAGTTGGGCCGTAGCCTCTGGCAATCCTCAGATTTCCAAGGTCTGCTGTGTAGAAAACAGTTATTTCACTCATCAGAACGCCTATACCGACACCTATTAGACCGCCTACAAGACCTATCAAACCGGCTTCCAGAAGGAAAAGTGTCTGTATCTGTCGCTTCGAAGCCCCTACAGCTTTAAGCACTCCGATTTCCCGGGTTCTTTCATTGATTGACATATACATCGTATTCATTATACCGATTCCACCGACCAGTAAAGCAACTGATGCCAGACCGACAACTATTCCCTGGACGATACCGACTGTATTTGTCAGGGATTCCCGGATATCCTGAGGTGTCCGGATATCAAAATCTTCGTTTCCTTCTCTAAGGTCTTTCTGCTGCCTCAGATTTTCCTCAATATCGGAGATAACCTCCTGCCTGTCGAAACCTGGCTGAACCTTTACAATTATCCTTGAAAGCTCGTCTTCTGCTCCAACTAAACCACGGGCAGTATCCAAACCTGTAACTGCAGAGCTCTGGAACTGCGGATCCCCGGCTGAAAAGAAACCTATAACCCTGAACCTTGTATCCTCTATATCCAGCTGGCTTCTTATCTCTGGATCGGTTTCAAAACTGTCACGGACATTCGATCCCAGTATGATACTGTTCCTATCGACCGATTTAAGCATTCTTCCCTCTTCAACGGTCCAGCCCTGAGAGTTTACAATCATGTCTACATGGGAAAGCTCCAGACCTGCAAAAGTCAGGGAAGTAGTTTTCCCTCTGAACTCTATCTTTTCAGTCTCCAGATATATTCCACCTGCCTCGTCAACGCCTCTAGTTCTCCGAACTGTCTCCAGGTTGGAATCATCCAAATTCCCGCTTATATACACATTGTCAGCACCAAGGCCTTTGAACTCCTGGGAGATAGCAGCCTCCAGTCCCTGTCCGAGAGAGACAAGTGATACTACCGCAGCTATACCGATAAATACTCCTATCACTGTTATCCAGGATTTCTTCCCTCTCCGGAGGGTATTTCTCAACGCCAGTTTGAACAATCCCAGTATCATTCCTGTCTTATAGCCTCCACAGGTTCAAGTTTCGCAGCTTTTCTAGCAGGAAGATAACCGGAAAGTACTCCGAGAACAAACGATATTCCGAGAGCGCTTATGACAAGAGATAATGATCTAGCCGGGTAGATCGGTATCCCGGAAAGGTTTCTAACCAGGTAAAAAGCAACCTCGCTTAACCCTAGGCCGACCAGAGTACCTATTAAGCCTCCGATAAGGCCTATAATACCGGATTCTATGAGATAGATTGTAAGTATCTGTTTTTCGGTAGCGCCTATCGACTTCATAATGCCGATCTCCTTTGTTCTCTCACTTACCGACATGTACATAGTATTCATTATTCCCAGTCCACCGACAAGAAGAGCGATTGATACAATACCGATTACAACTGTCTGAACTACTCCAAGTATACTGAAGAACGACTCCAGAAGATCATCAGCAGTCGAGACAGTAAACTCCTCTTCCCCCTCCTGTATACCTCTTTCCTGTCTTAATCTTTCCTCAATATTTTCCGATACCTCAGACGGTTCCTGACCGTTCTGTGGCTCTACGACTATGAAATCAATTCTGTCATCTGCTTCAAGAATATCCCTGGCTGTCTCAATAGGTACGACTACTCCCTGATCATTGGTCGGATTGCCTGTCTGTTCCAGAAGACCTACAACCCTTATATCCGATTCCCTGAGTCTTACCTGATCTCTAAGCCCTACTTCATCCTCGAATGTATCAGCGTTCCTGAGTGATGATCCGGCTAATCCTGAGAACGTATCAGTCTGTCTTAGTTCACGGCCTCTCTCTACGTTGAAGTTGTTTGATCTCATCACCAGTTCCTGAGAGGAATCAGTTGGAATACCAATAATTGAGACTGTTCCCTGATCTCCACTGAACTCTCCAGGGTAAGGCTGGAATATTGTCGGACCTGCCTCGCTCACTCCTCTACTGTTTCGAACTGTCTCGAGGTCAGAGTTATCAAGGCTGCCAGATTGTTCAGGAGAGGGAGTGAAACCTCCGAGACCGGATCCGGGAAATACATAGATAACGTTAGCTCCCAGGCTGTCAAACTCCTGGTTGATAGATTGTTCCAAGCCCTGGCTCAGGGAGAAAAGTGTTACGATAGCGGTTATGCCTACAACTATACCGATAACAGTGAGCCACGATCTCTTACCTCTTCTAAGAAGGTTTTTACCGGATAGCTCGAACAGGTCGAGGATCAACTTTAATCACTTCTCTCTCCTTCTTCTCCATACATAAACTGCGCAGCCCAGAACCACGAGAACCACGGGGATAATAATCCAAGATGAACCGTTTTTACTCATGCCGTACCTATCAAGCTGTGAGCTTGAGTAAAGCTCGTTCTCCACCTCAAACTCCCTATTCTGATCGCCTTCCCCGCTACGGTAGTCGACGGTTACAGGGAACACAATATTTCCTTCTCCCTCATTTACGTACACGTCGAACTCCGCTGTCTGGTAGTCATCGGCGATCATTGAGCCAAGGTATATCGAGTCCTGTGAGATAATATCGTATCTATCCGTTTCCTCAAGATTTATTTCGGCGAAACGTGCCTGTCCCTGGCCTCTGTTTATCACTCTGAATGTCACAGTTCCTGTACCCGATGTTCTAACCTCTGAGGAGTCTATATCGACATCAATGTTCGGGTGCCCGCCAACGTTTACACCAGTATTTTCAGTTACCGTGAACTCCTGTCCTGCCTGGTTCTGATAGTTTATCTCGATTGGAAGTTTGTGAAGCTGGTTTTCTGCATCACTATCGATATTAAGTGTATAGCTGATGTTCTCGGAGCTTTTAGGACCCAGGGACCTTATTCTCTTCCGGTTTGTCTCTCTTGTAGCTACGGGAATATCCGATGCATGCAGTGATACGTCTATATTCCGGAACCGAGAGTTTGCAAGATTCTCCAGCGTCAAATTCATTTCTGAGGAGCTTCCAGGCTCAACTCTCTCCGGGTAATCCAGTTCAGATATTATAAGTGATCTATCATCCGTTCTGACCTCCAGAGGTATTGTTTCCGTGTATGAGGTATTCTGGTTTCCCGATGAGACTCTGAACTTCAGATCATTCTCTCCAAAAACAGCATTTTCATCAACTCTCACCTTCGCTCTAAACTGGTATCTTTCACCAGAATTTATTTCGCCGAATTTCCAGTTTTTCTTCCGATCGTCCATGTGAAACGGGAACTCATCAACTATTTCTACTTCTGCATCTTCTGCATCAGAATTTCCCGTATTGGTCACTCTTATCCATAAATCGGCATATTCTCCGGCCTGAAGAGGTACAGGCTCCGTCTGTGTAATGTTCAACTCGAGATTTGTTGACGAGCCCTGAGCAGAGCTCAGTGACGGAACGGCAAAAAATATTACCAGAAACAGAACGATTTTCTTCATTACTCTACACCTACTCCTCCGTCTACGATATTTATTATCCTGTCGGCATACTCCGCATCTTTCTCGTCGTGAGTAACCATTACAATCGTTTTTCCTTCTTCATTCAAATCGGTCAACAGAGCCATGATCTTCTCGCCTGTCTCAGTATCAAGATTGCCTGTCGGTTCATCCGCGAGAATAACATCAGGATCATTAGCTAGAGATCGGGCGATTGATACTCTCTGTCTCTGACCGCCAGAGAGTTCCGAAGGCATGAAACCTGTTCTATCCCCGAGCCCCACTCTTTCAAGAAGATTCTCAGCTCTCCCGATCCTCTCTTTCTTTCCTATTCCACGGAAAAGCATCGGCAACGCCACATTCTCTGCTGCGTTCATGCTTGGGATAAGGTTGAACTGCTGGAACACGAAACCTATCTTCTTACTTCTCAACAAGGCGAGTTCATCGCTACCAAAACCCGATATTTTCTCTCCGTCTATCATTACTTCTCCTGATGTAGGAGTATCCAGTGCTCCTATCATGTTCATAAGGGTTGACTTCCCGGATCCTGAAGGCCCCATGACAGCGACAAACTCTTCCTTTTCTATCTCTACATCGGCTTCAGAGACCGCTTCTACAGTTGTATCTCCCATCTCGTATATCTTCGCGACTTCTTGAAGTGATATTATCATCTTTTCACACCAACCATTCTCATCTTGTTGCCAAACACTTCTTTTGAGTAGGTTTCTACCTCTTTCTCCTTCTCCAATGCGTTCAGGCATCTGTGGACGCTTCCGGGATCGAAATCAAGTTCCGAGGATATCACCTCGACAGATGGCTTTCTCCCATCCTCAATAATTTCTTGAGCGGTCTCCAGGACTTTCTGTTTCCTCATGTAACTGTTTTAATTGCTTGAGAAGAAAAAGCTTGTTATGGAAGACGAAACTCCTGAACAGGAAATAGTTGATGAACTGGAAGGTGAAATCAATTTTCTTGAACAAGAGTTTGAATCAGTGAAAGACGAAAACGATCCAACCACACGGGAGAAACAGGAGAAGGTCGAGGAAATTCTTAACGAGGTCCACGAACAGATAGACTTTCTGAAGGAAGTCTCGGACAAACAGCAAAAATAAAAAATTTTACTGACACACTGTGAAATAGGTAAATTGAGATGAGAAGACTTGATCGACGTGACGGTATTGACGATGTTGTTGGCCATATGCAGAAGATGTTCAACCAGTTCCAGGATATCACCGATATCGGAGGAAAGATGCCAATCAACATGAAAGAAGAGGATGGAAAAGTAATTATCAGCGCAGATATACCCGGCGTCCAGAAAGAAAACATCAACCTAAAAGCGGACAGAAATGGGCTAGAAATCTCAGCCGAATCAAAGGAAGAAATTAAGGAGGAAAACGAGAAATATATCAGGAAAGAAAGAACCTCCAGAAGGTACAGGAGAAAAGTTGCATGGCCGAAAGAAGTAGACCCCAAATCGGTTTCCGCCGACTATTCTGACGGGGTTCTGAAAGTTGAGGCAGAGAAGGAATCTGAAAACGAGAACTGGGATGTCGAAATAGATTAAAATCAGCTATCAAGAAACTCTGCTATAAACTCGCCATCATCAATTTCCTTTCTTTCAAACTCATTTTCCGGAGCAAATATCATCGGATTCTCCGGCAACACAAACTCTGAGATAAAGCTTAGGGCGGCCTCTGACTCGAGAGTTTTGTCTTTAGCTTCATCAGTCCAGTAATAACTTCCCTCCCATCTATCAGGTATCTCCATCCGGGGATCAAGCTCGGTCTCATAAATATCATCTTCAGGCACATAATGCATCTCAAAATCCTCCAGCTCCTCATTCAGAAGATCGAACGCGAAGGACTGACGTCTGAACTGCTCTTCAGCTTTTTCCTCATGTGTCGGTGCCTCGTAAACCAGTCGACCATTATGATCCTGTGGTCTTCCACGGTGAGGCTTGGCCTCATATGCTCTAACCCATTGCTCATCCAGATCAACCAGCATAAGATCTATCTCGCCGTAATACCATTTATTGGAACGGTTCTCGAAATCGCTTTTCTCCGAAATATCTCTTATATCATAATCAACGTTAGAAAGCACTATATCCCACGATCTATCATCATATAGCTCTATAGCTTCCTGGATAGCAGCATCCAACACCCTTCCATGATCACGTCTATCATCAGATTTTTCCAGGGAGTTCTCTATCTCCCAGTAACGGACATCCGTGCCTTCGGGTAAGTACTCACTTTTCAGGTTTCTCCGCCTTGCTATATCTTCCATCAAATCGGAGGGAACCTCCTCTATAGGGATAGCGAAATCATCAGCTTGATTTGAACCAGAAATAAGATGCTCAGAAAGCATCCTCAGGCACATCATTTGATAAGTAGATCGGGTTTTGACAGCCTTCGGATGCATCAAACATTATATCAAACAATTCTGACCGGGCATTAATTAATTTAACTGAAGACGTTCTCGCCTTCTACCCAGATGGTTTCATAGTTCTGTGAAGAGGATAAAATTGGATTGAAAACTCCTTCAGAAAAGTTCTCAAGCTTCTCATCTATGTCTCTCTGGTCGTCTTTCAAGACTTTTCCTCCTACATATGGCGCCGTATCCATCACACTGTAGGAAACCTGCATATCATCCGTAAGCCGGGTCTTGTGCTTCCATCCTTCTCTTTCTTCCAAAAAGTTTTGATCCAAGAGATGTGAAAACACATTTTTGGCCTCTTCAGCTTCTTCCTTCTCTTTTGGGTTGGTGTAGAACCACTCAGATACAATCTCTTTGTTCTTGAAATCAACCTTTCCCATATCTACAGGATAGTCCTCCACGTTACAAACATCCTTGAAGAGAACGCCATAACTGTTATCCTTGAAAGACTTGTACTCAAGCCATACACGGCCATTCTCCAGCTTATCATTTAGGCTTTGGTTTTTATGCATGGTTTAGAATGTGATTTGATCTCAACTAATTTATTTCAGAGGGAAATACAAACCGGATTTAACTTTTCAGGTCGAGTCAATTCTTGTGTCAAGGCTTCAGAACCTCGAGTATATGATAGAAGATCTAGAGAAGACCATTAAGTCAAAGAGGAAAGAGAGGATAAATCTTGAGAGAACCTCTTACATGCTTAATAAAGAGGAAGACGGCCGGAGCTTCGCCTTTCAGATATGGCGGTATGGTGACGGAAAACATGTAGATAACCATTTCAGGGAACTAGGCTATGAGAACCCTGACGACCTGATAGAATCACTTAGAAATATGAATGGTGAAAAACCGGAGAGAAACTTCCGACACGAGATGAAGGGTTTGAAACATTCGATGGAAGAAATTTACGAAGAATTAGAATCTGATTACTGTTTTTGATCCTTCTTCAAACTCAACCTGGTAGCCAAACTTCTTGATAACCTCCAGATTCGTTTCTACATGAGAACTGATCTCGGGAATCTTTATCTCTCCTCCAACTATCGCCATGAAAACGAGAAGCTGATCAGCCATGAATTCATCGACAGCTGCCCCCGAGGAATGAAACTTCTTAAACTCCCGGACTGCCTCTCCAGCAACTCCTTCAGATCTCTTTCCTTTTTCACCAATAGCATCAAAACCCGCTACAGAGTTCTCATACACTGCTTTCACCAGCAGCGAAGAACCTGTTGAATCTGTTTCCTCATAGTTAACTTGTTTGCCTATGGGCACGGAGACATGAGAGTTTTTCAGTTTTCTAGCGGCTTCATCTGCCTGGCGATCTGCCACTTGCTGTTCCCCCAGCTCCCTGGACGCCTTCGAATATATCTCAAACCTCTCTAGTTTTCCCCTCTCAGTCAATTCTATCTGCTCTAAAGAATGTTTTTCTGTCTCAAGTTCTGCCTCACCGCCCCCAGAAGGATAATAGCCTGTACTTTTCAAACCTAAGTCGCCCGAAAAGCCAAATTTCCGTAAAAGCGGAAGCTTAACATGTTTCAGATATGCAAAGGTCGGGGACCATTTCACATCAGTTCCTCCTTTAGCAGTTAAACGAAAACCGGAGTCAAGCTGTGAGGTTAACGGGAGAACAGTATCATATAACAGTGTTATACTACCTGCAGTTCCAATGTTTGAGGTAAATGGGTTAGCGTCTAACTCCTGAGGCTGAAAAATAAGCTCTTCCGAGCCAATCTCACCGCCCTTAACCTCTGCACCCGATATTCTCGCAGCGGATCTGACACATTCAAGGTGCTGGTTTTTCAGCCCCGGATCTGACCTATTACCTCTGATATTTTTCATGCGGAAATCCTCTCCTCTTATCACGGAGAGTGCAAGGGCTGTTCTCATCATCTGTCCTCCGCCTTTCCTCCCATCTATCTCGATCATGGATAAAAAAGTGGAAGCGGAATGATTTAACATCAATGACCGACGCATTCACACAGTCTCCGAAAGAACTAGAACAGTTCCTAAAATTCATAGAGGAAGATCTGGAAAATGTGAGAAGAGTAATCAATTTCTGCAGAGAGAAAGATCTGGACAACGAGTTTATGGTTCACGCCAAATCCGAGACTGTAGAAGAATCAGCTGAAAATGTAGGAATAGAGGAGGAGAAGATTGTAAAGACCCTTATATTCAAAGCAGGAGAAGAATTTGTAGCAGTTCTCTGTCCAGGCGACAAACGTGTCTCAGAGCAGAAACTTGAGGAAATAACTGGAGAAAATGTCAGGATGGCTAATCCTGATGAAGTAAAGGAGAATACAGGATATATAATCGGGGGAGTTTCACCTTTCGATCTTGATATATCTACTTTCATGGAGAGATCGATCCTTGAACATGAAGAAGTGAAACCGGCTGCTGGCTCTAGAGTAGTAGGAGTTACCGTAGACCCTGAAGAACTCAAACATGCTTTAAGTGCTGATGTAGCCGAACTAAGCTCACCTTAGAGTTCTTTACAACATACCTTCAAGGTAAAGCCGCTGAGAACTATCAGAGACTGTCAAAAATAACAAGCGTTTTAACTCTTAGAGCCTTATTCTTCCATGATGAACAAGGAAGAGCGGAAACAAGTAGTTCTACGGAACACATCTGAAATCGTACAGGAGGAAGAACTTGACCAAATTCTTGAGGAGAAAGACGAACCAAATACATACGTGGGCTACGAAACATCCGGACCTGTACATCTCGGACACTGGGCTTCCATCAGAAAGCTCAGCGACCTCCAGAAGGCCGGTTTTAACCTTAAGGTTCTTTTCGCCGACCTTCATACATACCTAAACAAGAAGGGAGAGGAGCAATGGATTCAGGCCATGACAGAGTACTGGGAGGCCACCTTCAAAGCATTAGGCCTTGACGCAGAATTCCATAGAGGTAGAGGTTTCCAGGAGAAGACAGAGTACTTCCACGACGTCCTTGAAATGTCACTGAATACTACTATCAACCGCGGACAGCGATCAATGAGCGAAGTCGCATCAGGAGACGACGACTCAAGAGCGGTCAGCCAGATAATCTACCCATTAATGCAAGCACTCGACATCGAGTATCTTGACGTTGACCTGGCTATGGGAGCGACAGACCAACGGAAAATACATATGCTGGCCCGTGAGGCCCTGCCAAAGATCGGATACAGGAAGCCAACATGCCTCCACCATCCGCTGGTTGTCTCACTTACAGGCGGAGATAAGATGTCTTCCTCACAGCCGGAGACCATGTTCCCGTTACACGCATCAGAGGAGACCATAAAAGAAAGAATCAAAGACGCTTACTGTCCTCAGGGGGAAACTGAGGAAAACCCTATTATCCAGGTAGCAAGGTTCCATATCTTCGGGGATGATGAAGAACTAGATATCGAAAGACCTGACGAGTACGGAGGAGACCATACATATGACAGTCTTGAGACATTGAAAGAAGACTTCAAGTCAGAAGATCTCCACCCACAGGATCTGAAAAATTCAGTAGCAGATCATATAGCTGGAAAACTGGAACCTGTTAGAGAAAGATTCAAACAGGATCCAGAATTACTTGAATGCTTGGAAGAGATCGGGCATGAGAAGCCGGAATATCAGCAGTAACCAGAACAGAGATTTAACTCTTTATCCCCAATAATTTATCGGGAGGGAATTCTGTTGGAAGATAGAATAGATCTAGTTAATCGAAACACTGACGAAGTTGTAAAACTTGAAGAGGTCCGGAATCAGCTGGAAAATGCTGAGGCTTCCGGAGAAAAAGATCCTAGAGCCTATGTAGGATATGAGACTTCAGGACCTGTACATCTAGGCCACATGACTTCTGTACAAAAACTTCTTGATGTGCAGAAAGCCGGATACGAACCTGTTGTACTCTGGGCGGACAGACACACAGAGTTAAACAACAAAGGAAAAAATGAATGGAACGATGAGGAAACCCGGGAATGGATAGACGGAATGACCGAATACTGGCAGGCAACATTCGAATCACTAGGTCTTGATGCAGAGTTTGTAAAGGGAACAGATTTCCAGAAAGACCCGGACTACCTCAACGACGTTATAGAGTTCGGAAACAAAGTAAAAATGAACAGAGCCTCCGATTCAATGGGAGATATAGCTGACGATGCCTCTCTAACAGTAGCACAGAATGCTCTTTACCCGTTGATGCAGGCACTTGATGTTCCACATCTTGATGTTGACCTGGCGATGGGAGGCACCGATCAAAGAGGAATACATATGAAACTGGCACGGGACAAGCTACCGGAAATAGGATACAGCAAACCGGCGGTCCTACATTATCCGCTATTGACTTCTCTAAAAGGTGAGGGAACAAAGATGAGCTCTTCCAAACCTGAGACAATGTTTCCTCTTCATGCAACAGAAGAAACGATCAAAGACAGGATTTCAGGCGCCTACTTCGATACTGAAGCTCTAGATGAATATCCAGAGGGAATAGATGAAAACCCTGTGATGCAGATAGCGGATAGATTTATCTTCGGCGCTGACCGAGATCTCCATGTTCTTACTGAGGAGTATGATGTGGATGAACAGTATTCAAGCATGGAAGAACTTTACGGCGATATTAGAGAAGACGAACTTCACCCTCAGGACGCCAAAAACGCTGTCGGAGAGGAGATAGCAGGAAAGCTTGAACCTGTAAGAGAAAGATTCAAGGATGAACCTAGGCTTCTCGAACCGGTTTCCGAAATGGGATATGACCTGCCGGAGTATGTCGAATAAACAAAGGTAGATCAAATTCAGAGAAACTATGACCGTTCTAGTTAAAAATTTCCTTACTTAAAGAGTTTCTATGCTGAACATAGACCTTTTCCGGGAAAAGCCTGAAAGAATCAAGGAATGTGAGATAAAAAGAGGTAATGATCCGGAAAATGTTGACAAGGTAAATGAACTTGATACAGAATGGAGAAACAAACTTCAGAAACTGGAATCTCTGCAACAGGAGAGAAATACAGTAGGTGATGAGATTGCGGATCTGAAACAAACCGGTAAGGATGCATCGGACAAGATTGAGAGAATGCAGGAGGTCAAGGAGAGAATATCAAAACTTGAAGATGAAGTCGATGAACTAAAGGAGAAGAGAGATACTGTAAGGTACAAGGTCGCCAATCTCCTGCATGAAGACGTTCCGGAAGGAGAAGGCGAGGAAGACAATATTGAGTTAAGAAACTGGGAGCCTGAGAATGGAAGAGACAAAGATTCGAAACTCGCTGCGGACATAATGCAGGAAGAGAATCTGTTGATGAGTGAGAAAGCTGCCGAAGTCAGCGGAGAAAGGGCATACTACCTGACTACAGAATTACTCAGACTGAACCAGGCGTTAACCAACTTCGCCCTTGATTTCATGAGAGACAAAGGATTTGATCTGCATCAGACACCCTTCATGCTTGAAGAAGATGCAATCAGCGCAGCGGTCGACATGGAAGCATTTGAAGACCAGCTATACCAGGTAAACGAAAACGGAAGGTACCTTATCGCGACCGCGGAACACGCTCTCGCAACTATTAAGAAAGATGAAGTGATTGATGAAGAACTCCCATTGAAACTTGGAGGTTTCTCAACCAACTTCAGAAGGGAGGCTGGAAAACATGGAAAACAGACGCGAGGACTCTGGAGGGTACACCAGTTCGAGAAAGTGGAACAGTTCATTTTCTCGAAACCGGAAAGCCATCTTGAGCATATGGAATTAATGACACAGAACGCTGAAGAAATTATGCAGGAACTAGGCCTTCCATACAGAGTAGTGGATATCTGTGACGGAGATATTGGGGATAAAACTTACAAGCAGTACGATATTGAGGTTTGGAGACCGCCTCTCGGAGAGTACGGCGAAGTCGGTTCATACGGTAGCTGTATAGATTACCAGACAAACAAACTGGGAACAAAGTTCTTTGATAACGGGGAGAGGAAAATACCGTATACTATATACGCAACAGCCCTAGCCAACCCGAGAATTATCACAGCTATAATAGAGAACAACCAGACAGAGAATGGGATCAGGATTCCGGAACCGTTGAGAGATTACATGGGAGGAGAGGAGTATCTACGGCTGGAATAGTTTACCACCTGCTAGTAACTATTTATTTTTTACGTTCGTTTATTAATACATGCCGTATGACCTCGACCCGAGAGGAGAAAAAGTAGAGAATATAAGAGAGAGTTATCAGAGCCGAAACCCGTCTTTAGTCGAATTACTGAACGCTGCAGACTACCTAACAAGGGAATATTTCGATAAAGAAAAAACCGGAATTATCGGAGGACTAACCACCGTCGAAGGAGCTCATTCGACATCGACTAGAAGGCCTGTCTCCGCGAGCATTGACATCGCATACGTAGACGAAGAAAATAACCTTGAACAACTGGGCACTGATTATCCCTCATGGGAATTTAAAGGTACAAAATTTGTTGATTATCAGCAATTATCTGACATAGATAGCAGAGAAGAAAAGCATTTGGAGATTAGTCTGGTTGAGGCTGAGGAATTTCCTTTATTCAATTTCACAAGAGACTTAATTGAAGAAGGAGATAACTATACTCTAACCGCACAAGATGGGTCAGGATACATACACGACTTCGACATCAGACTGGCGGATCCAGTAGAAAGCGTATGCTCAAAGTTCAATAGACTTCAGAACCGCGGAGGCATAACTAAAGGAAGTGACTACGTTGACATGGCCTCCCATCTACACTGGATGCATCAAAAAGATGAAAGCATGTTAGAGGAGCTCGGAGAGATGATAGATGAAAGAGTTGAGGGCAGCTATGAAGAAGCTGTAGAATCAATTCAGCGAGGAGCTGAAAACTTCAAGAAAGAGGAGAAAACATTTTTGGAAGAGCCGATCGAAGAGCTTGAAGAGGCGATAAGGTGACCGATATTCGGACCATCGAACCTATGCCATATCAAGAATTCAGGGAGAGATACGAGGAAGATGAGTACAACTCAATGGATGAAGCGCTCAGAATTTCTTCCCAGTTTTATGAAGAAGAAATGGAAGAAGATGCAACACTTTTCGGCAGCCTATTAGTACATTCGGATATCTACG
This sequence comes from Nanohaloarchaea archaeon SW_7_43_1, assembly GCA_003009795.1. Classification (NCBI taxonomy): domain Archaea; kingdom Methanobacteriati; phylum Methanobacteriota; class Candidatus Nanohaloarchaea; species Nanohaloarchaea archaeon SW_7_43_1. The sequence continues at coordinate 64,915 of PXPE01000001.1, forward strand.
GATGGAACAATTTGAACAGACCTACAGATAGAACAACCGAATTTCTTACAACAGAAGACGAAATAGCCCGATTAGGAGAGGAATATGATATATGGGAGCCAGAGGACAACTGTTATTTCCTTGACTATAATGGATGGGCGGTAGGCCTCATTCCTGTAGAAAAAGATGTTTTTGAAGGCGAATACCTGGAAGAGCCTATAACCATTTCTGAAAGCTTTCTTCAAAACAGCACAAGGATCGAAATAGACGGTAACGATCTCAAGGTATTGAGGCCAGAGATCAACTTCGGTATGAAGGCTCGAAGATATACAGATAGTCTTCTCTCAGAATCATATGTCAAGTCAAACGATTTGGCAGACATGGCATCAATGATGAAGTCCCATAGAAAACAAGAAAACGGGGAATATGATAGAAAGATGCTGGCGGATGTGGTGGAAGATTATACCGAAGGACAGTTCCCGGAAATTGAATGGTTAAAAGATACTCAGATACGAGTGGACGAACACATCACTCTCAACGATTGGAAAGATATCAACTTGGAAGCTGAAGCCCTCTACAAGGAACTGGAAAAAGCACCATTCTGATTTTTAAGAATAGCAGCACTTCTTTGTTTTGCATGGAAACCACAGTGATGATCGGGGAGAAGCCGAAAGTTGCTTCTCGACTGGCGAATGCCCTCGGAAACTACTCGACACAGGAGAACAGGGGAGTAAAGAACTATGTTCTTGAGACAGATGACAGAAAGATAATCATAGCTCCTGCAGTAGGGCATATCTTCAATCTTGAGCAGACAGAGGAAGGATGGGACTATCCAGTCTTCGATGTAGAATGGGAACCTATCTTCGAAAATCAGGACTCCGCAGATTATGTAAAGAAATACTACAACAATCTTAAAGACCAGTTAGGAAAGGCTGATACATATATCAACGCGTGCGACTTCGACGTTGAGGGCAGTACAATAGGAGGAACAGTCCTTAGAGAAATGGTTGACGCAGATGAAGAAAGAATTGAGAGGATGAAGTTCTCAACCCTAACTCCTTCCGATCTACAAGAAGCCTTCGACAACCTTGAAGAGTTCGACAGAGGTATGACCGAAGCAGGTATCACAAGACACATACTCGACTTCTACTACGGTATCAACGTTTCCCGTGCCCTGATGAAAGCCGTGAGAGCAGCAGACCGGTACAAAACATTAAGCACGGGGCGTGTCCAGGGACCAACTCTGAAGATTCTGGCCGATCGGGAAAGAGAAATCCAGGAGTTCAAGCCTGATCCTTACTGGGAGATTTATCTGAATCATTCAGAGTTCACAGCTCAGTGGGAGGATGATGAGGACAGAATCTGGGATGAAGAAACTGCAGAGAGAAAGTTCGAGAAAATAAAGGGAGAGAAAGAAGCTGAGGTCACCGACGTTAAAGTCAACAACTACAAACACAACCCTCCAATACCGTTCAATTTAACCGGGCTGCAGAGCGAAGCTTCTTCCCAGCTGAATATCTCACCAAAACAGACCCAGAGTATCGCACAGACACTTTATGAAAACGGCCTAATTTCCTATCCGAGAACTGAGTCACAGAAACTACCGCCGAAGATCGGTTACAAGAACATACTGAACAGTATAAAGGGACAGGAAAAGTACGATGATCTGGCAAAAAAAGTTCTGAAGAAAGACAAGAAAGATAACCTATACACAACCCAAGGAAAAAAGAAGGATGACGCACACCCAGCGATCTATCCAACCGGTGAATCACCTTCCGGATCATTATCAAAGAAGGAGGACCAAGTCTATGATTTGATAGTGAAACGATTCTTCGCGGTATTCGGAAAACCGGCGAAAAGAAAATCAATCACCTTTACTCTAAATGTCAAAGATGAAGAGTTCAAGGCCAAGTCAAAAATCACAGTAGAGAGAAACTGGTACGACCTCTACGAACCATATGTAAGAGTTGATTCAGCCAAGCTCCCGGAAATGGAGGAAGGACAGAAACTGCCCATCGACAGCTTTGACAAAGAGGAGAAGGAAACTCAGCCTCCAAATCGTTACTCGCAGTCAGGTATCGTGAATGAGCTTGAGACCCGTAACTTGGGAACAAAGGCGACTCGAGCAAAAACTGTAGATCGATTATATGACCGAAATTATATTGAGGAAAAGCCGATAGAGGTAACTGATCTAGGTCTTGTAGTTGTCGAAACACTTGAGGATTACAGCCCTGATCTTGTATCGGAGGGCTTGACGCGGGAATTCGAGGAAAAGATGGAGTCCATCAGAGAGGAAGACGAGAGCCGTGAAGAGGTTCTCTCCGAGGCTCAGGACAAGCTAATAGATACACTGACCAACTTCAAGGAGAAAGAGGGAGAGATCGGAGAAAAACTGGTGGATACAATAGATTCGGAAAGGAAAAGAAGGAGAAGGCTCGGACCATGCCATGAATGTGGGGATGGAATGATAAGGATAATCAAGAAAGGAGGATCCAGCTTCGTAGGATGCTCAAATTATCCTGACTGTGAGAACACTTACCCACTTCCCAATAATGGGAACATTAACTCGACCGACCAAGAATGTGAGGAATGCGGTAAACCAATGATCTACGTTGACAGAAAGAAAGGTAAGAACTACCAGATGTGCGTTGACCCTGACTGTCCGAGCAAGGACGATTGGTAAAAAAGCAGGTTAGCTTCTGCTCAACGCCCAGCTAAATCATACTTGTACCTTTAATGGGGTAACCAGAAAGCTGAATAATAAAAATTCTATTCGCCCTCACTTGATAAAAACTCGATGACGTTGTCGGTTCTTCCCTGGGCTTCCTCAAGGTTAAACTCTTTGCCCAGCTCCTCAAACTTTTGCCCGAACGCTTCTTCATCTCCGATCAGCTGCCTAATATCCTCTGCTGACTCAATAAACTTTTCACGGATTCTAATATTCTCCGGGTTCTCTGCCTGAATCGAACCGTAAAGCCCGGGTTTCTGGTTCAACATTCTCGCCGTTAAATCCGTTATCAGCTGGTAGACAGGTGAAGAGTAATTCGACATTTCCTCTCCATCGATCCCGGATTTCCTTATTGTTTCTGCAACTACAAGTTCGGAGAAATGAATCAGTCCCTGTACCAGTGACATGGCCTCATCATGGGATTCAGGATCGGTAATATGTATGTCAGCTCCCTTTTGTTTCCAAAACTCTTCCATCTCTGTCCATTTCTTCCCTTTCTCAGGGCATAGAACAATTTTTTGGCCTTCAACCGGGTTGCTGGGGGCGTACATGGGATGCATTCCGAGGACTTCGCCGGAATAATCTTTCATCGCCTCAACCGGTTTCTTCTTAACCGAGGTTACATCACAGAATAGAGCATCATCGGAAATCTCTGGGCCGATCTCATGAATGACCTCCAAGGTTACGGCGATCGGAACAGCGACAATTATGACATCAGCATCTTTGGCAGCCTCTTTGTTCGAACCGTAATCCCAGCCATGTTGATCTGCTATCTTTTCTGCTTCATCGGTGTTTGTGCCGGAAATTATTATCTCATTGCCGTCATCCAGATGGTTTCCCAGATGCTGTCCGAATTTGCCTGTACCACCAACGATTGCCACCGTTCTATCTATCATTATCCTTCGTTCCCACATTCTTTATCCAGAATATCGAAAGCCTTGTTAATCTCTTCTTTTGTAGTAGAGCCAAAACATATTCTAACATTCTCATCGCCTTCAGGTCCCATCGGTTCACCCGGAACCATAGCAACACCTTTCTCAACCATTTCAAGGCAGAAGTCCCACGAATCCGTTCCAACTTTCGGGAAAGCGTATATAGCTCCTTCCGGGGTTTCAAATTCCCAACCGATTTCATTCATCCTGTCTACCACCAGATCTCTCCTCTCCTTATAGGTTCTCCTCATCTGCTCGACATGTGAATCATTTTCCAGGGCTTCTACAGCTGCGTACTGAGAAATTCTTGGAGGACAAGCGGTAGTCGCTCGAGAAACTTTGGCGTAATGGTCGATGCTTTCTCTTCCCGAGATTATCCAGCCGATTCTCCAACCGGTCATCGCATGGTTTTTCGATACAGATCCAATGATGACAGAATTATCTGAATAAGACGCAGGTGAATAATGATCCCTGCCGTAAGTTAGCCTGTGGTAAACCTCGTCCGAGACCATTAGGCTGCCTGATTCCTCGGCGATCCTGCCTATTTCCCTGGCCTGGTCCTCGGAAAGCACATTACCGGTCGGATTGGAAGGCGTGGTAACCACAAACAGATCTGCCTCCGCTATCCTGTTTTTAGCCTCCTGCCTGAGCCGACCCTCGTTATTCCAGTACTTTACTTGCTCCCATTGGTTGCCGTTGACCTCGCTTATCATCTTGTAAGGCCCCCAGCAGGGATCGTTGAAAACTGCTTTATTTTTCGATCCTAGGTGAGCAGAGAATACTGAGTATAACGCTCCCATCCCACCGGTGGTTATCATGACGTTTTCTTTTTCCACCGATTCAACTCCTTGTTTCAGGTTTTCCTCTTCCGCTACAGCCTGTCTCAGTTTTTCTATGCCAAGCATCGGGGAATAGCTTTGTTTGTTTTTGAGCCCTTTCTTCGCTGAATCCTTAATGTGTTGAGGTGTATCAAAGCTGGGCTGGCCTATATCAAATCTTATGCATTCATCTTTTTCGGAGGCTTTGTGCGCTATCTTTCTTATCGAAAGATCAATATTCTTAACCTTATCTCTAAAGATTTCTTCCACCCTTTCTGTATGATCCAAGGTTTTTGACATCCGCGTAGGTTTCAAGGCATTTCATTGCTTTCTGGAATCTTCCCAAGCCTTTTGGTTCTTCGGCTTCTAGATAGAAATAATAATCTCCGAGACCGTCTCGAGTAGGCCTAGACTGGATATAAGAGAGATTAATCTTATGGTCTGAGAAACAGGAAAGCATTTTTGAGAGAACACCTGGGTCATCCTCTCCAGGCTCCAGTACCAATGAGGTTTTCTCAGGATTTTGATTTTTCTCTCCATTGATCACCAAGAACCGGGTAGTGTTCGAGGCTTCATCTTGAACGTGTTCCTCCAGAATCTCGAGATTATTTAGTTCAGCCGCCAGACCTGAACAGATTGCAGCCTCATTTCCCTCAATTTCCTGCCCTGCTTTAGCGGTTGAAGAAGATTCAATCTCTTCCCAGTCGTTGTCCTCTATCATTTCTCTGCACTGGCTCAGCGCCTGGGGATGGGATCTAACGCTCTTTACATCCTCTATATTATAGTTTGATGCAAGAACATGATCAATCTCAACGAGAACCTCTCCTGTCACCCCGGGATTTTTCTCCCTAAGAAGATCAATTGATTCACCGACTCCTCCACCAAGTGAGTTCTCAAACGGTATCACAGACACATGTCCTGATTCAACAGACTTCTCTATACTGGAGCAGGTAAATGGCTGATAATCTGAGAAGTATTGATCAACCGCCTGATGAGTGTAAGTTCCTTCAGGCCCAAGAAAAGCTACTTTCATTCAATTTCACCTCTTGCTTCTCCATTCTCCATTTCAATTAGAAGCTGTCCTAACTCTCTGCCTTTTTCCTTCGGGAGTTCCTGCCTTTCAAACAGTTTCTCGAACTCCTGTTTTGTCTTCTCCTGTCTACTGTTGTCGTCGACATCCAATTCCTTTTCTTTCTTGCACTCAGAGATCTCCTCAGCTATATTTATTCTTCGGGAGACCGCATCCACTATCTCAGCGTTAACCCTGTCAACCTTTCTTCTGTAATCCTCTAAGTCCATGCACAAATAACTATGCTTGCTGACTGTTTATAATTGGACGATTCCATCATCCTGTTGTGTAATCTGTGGTGTATTCAGAACAATCCTTTATTCTTCACGGATTCAAGCCCTTCATCAGTTATCTTGAACTGCGATGATTTTCCTTCCGGCATCGAACGGTGTTTCTCGATCTCAATCTCCCGAACTGATTTGTCGGAGTTCGAAAGCTTGAGAAGGCATTTCGACCAGTAACGTGGGACATCGCTGCCTACCAGTTCAATACTGTCCTCATCAAAACTGCTGTATACCTGATTTGTCACAAGCACAGGAATGTTGTTCTTCCTCGCAATCTTTGAAAGCTGTGATAACTGTTGTGATAATTTCTGGTTGACCTCCTGAACCTGATTTCCCTTTGCTTTTAATCGATACAAAGACACCATAGAGTCGACTATAACTATTCCCGGATCGTGTTCCTCTGCTATCTCCTCCAAGGAATTGATTGCATCTTCCTGCTGTCCAAAGTCAAGAGGCTCGTTCAGAACAATGTTTTCCAGCGCTTTCTTTGATGCAATTTGTTTGAATCTCTCTGGAGAAAAACCTTTCTCTGTATCAATATAGACAACTTTCTCCCCTTCCTCAGCTAGATGTGCCGCTGCCTGGACACAGAAATTGGTCTTCCCTGAACCCGATTCACCGAAGACATTGGTTATTATACCTGTCTCTAACCCTCCACTAAGGAAGGAATTGATCGGTTCGCTGCCAGTCGATACGCGTTCAACTTCCACGCAGAATGATTGCTTCCAAATCTTTTATCTTGAATGGCAAATTAACCGAAGGATTAAAAATAATACAGGCATATTATTTAGGTCATGTCAAAGGTTGCTGTCAATGTCGCAGACAAAGAAAAGTCGCTGATAGATAAGTTTGTGGAGAAAATTCCTGGCTACAAGAACAGGTCAGACTTCATACGGAAAGCCGTGAGAAACGAAATGAAAAGGGACTACGAAGTTCTGGAAGAAATATCAGGTTCTTGGACAGAAAAAGAAGCGGAAAAGGCCGAAAAAAGGATGAGGGAACTGAAAGAAGAGGATGTTGAGGCTTCAAAAACATGATAATTGATACAAACTTTGTTATAGATCTTCTAAGAGGCAGGAAAGACGCTAGAGAAAAACTTGAAGAACTGAAACAAAAACGAGAGCCATTAATAATTCCTCCTGGCGCAGTTTTTGAACTGAAAGTAGGTAAACCTGAGGACGAAGAAATAGACAAGATTCTAGGCAACCTTTCAAGAGCAGATTTAACTCCAGAAATAGAAAAGGAAGCCGCCATTATAAGAAGAAATCTTGAAGCGGATGGAAAACCTATAAGCTCTATTGACTATCTTGTAGCCGGGACAGCCAGAAACCTGAACGAGAAGCTGTTGAGCCGGGACACACATTTTGGAAGGGTTGAGAACTTAAGAGTTGAGAGATTCTGACCTCTTTTTTTATTCACGTCAACAAAAAAGGGTTTAAATGTTAGAGATACTCCAGTATATATGCCCCGAGAAGAGGAGGCCTCACTGCTCACGTATAATACTCACAGAGAGAAGTTTGAATCCGTCTATGAAAGGAACAAGTTTTATCGCGGCCTTTTCGGGTATAAACAGACGGTCAAAAAGAATGGGAAGAAGTATGAATACGAGAAAGACGGACTTATGGATCAAATACCGAATGCAAGAATCGATGATTCGGTATTCATAATATCAAAAGGTAAAGTCCAGAGAGTTGAGAATTACTTTATGGATTGGGGAGAAAAAGTTTCCCACCACATATTCAAGGTACTGATTGAAGACCGAAACATAATAGAACAGTTCAAAGACAAAGAAGACGGATCAGAAGAAGCTAAAACGTGATAATACAATGACAGACGACAATAACGACGAAACTGTAAAACTCCGGGTAGGAGAAGTTCCTCCAAACGCACAACAGGATATAGGAAAAGGAATAGTGAGAATCGACTCCAAGGTAATGGAGGAACTCGGAGTTGCAGAAGGCGAGGCAGTCGAAATCGAGGATGGAAGAAAAACAGTAGGAAGAGTAGCAAGGAGCTATCCTGCCGATAAGGGACTAGGAATCGCGAGAATGGACGGCTACATGAGAAAAAACGCGGGAACATCTCTGGGACAGAAAGTAAATGTAAACAAGGCCGACCTAAAAGAAGCCGAAAAAGTAACTCTAGCGCCAGCAGAAGAAGGCGTAATGATACAGGTACAGAATCCTAATATCTTCCAGAGAGCATTGAGAGGAAGAGCAGTAACCAGGGGAGATATAGTTGTGCCGGGAGATTCACAGGACAGAGAGAAATCCTTCTTCGACGATGTATTCGATATGGAAGCTGACCGGTTCAGGTTCTCCTTCGGACAGGACACCAAACTAGCTGTGGTTGGAACTAAACCAAAAGGACCGGTGAAAATCACAGAAAATACTGAGATAGAGGTCAAACAGCAGTCAGTGGAAGAAACTGAACAACAAGAAGTCAGGGTTCCAGAGGTAACTTACGAAGACATTGGTGGGCTGGAAACCGAGATCCAGCAGGTTCGGGAAATGATCGAACTACCGATGAAACACCCTGAAGTATTCCAGCAGCTTGGAATCGACGCACCGCAAGGAGTCCTGCTCCACGGACCGCCGGGAACAGGAAAAACACTGCTGGCGAAAGCAGTGGCGAACGAAGCCGACGCCACATTCATGTCAATTAACGGCCCGGAGATTATGAGCAAGTTTTATGGAGAATCAGAGAAGCAGCTGCGTGAAAAATTTGAGGAAGCTCAAGAAAACTCTCCAGCAATAATTTTCATCGATGAAATCGATGCAATTGCCTCCAAAAGAAGCGAGGTAGGTGGAGAAGTAGAGAGAAGAGTAGTAGCCCAGCTACTATCATTAATGGATGGGCTCGAAGAAAGAGAAAACGTCATAGTCATTGCAGCAACAAACAGAGTTGATGCAGTAGATGAGGCTCTGAGAAGAGGAGGAAGATTCGATAGAGAAATTGAAATCGGTGTACCAAACAGAGAAGGAAGAAAAGAGATCTTCCAGATCCACACCCGGAACATGCCATTAACTGAAGGTGTCGGACTGGAGGAGCTAGCCGATAAAACACACGGATATGTGGGAGCAGACCTCCACGCAGTATGCAAAGAATCAGCAATGAGCGTGCTGAGAAACGTCCTACCTGAGATAGATCTTGACGGCGAGATTCCAAGCGAAGTTATGGACAAACTTGTAGTTGATCAAGATGCAATGATGGAGGGAATTAGAAAAGTTCAGCCGAGCGCTATGAGGGAAGTAATGGTAGAACTACCGAAAGTCACATGGGAAGATGTAGGAGGACTGAACAGCACAAAGGAACAACTCAGGGAGATGGTTGAATGGCCTCAAAAGTATCCTGAAAGATTCGAGAAAATGGGAATTGATGTTCCAAAAGGTATTCTGCTCTACGGACTTCCAGGAACCGGGAAAACACTGCTAGCGAAGGCAGTGGCTAACGAAGCCAACGCCAACTTTATCTCGATCAAAGGCCCGGAGCTCCTAAGCAAGTACGTCGGAGAATCAGAGGAAGCTGTCAGAGAGGTCTTCCAGAAAGCGAGACAGGTAGCTCCATGCATCCTGTTCATTGATGAAGTCGATTCTATAGCCGCAAGAAGAGGTTCAAGGAACGATTCAGGAGTTGGAGACCGGATGGTCAACCAGCTGCTAACAGAGCTTGATGGAATAGAAGATCTCGAAGGAGTAACAGTGATCGCTGCAACAAACAGACCTGATCTAATTGATCCGGCTCTATTGAGACCTGGAAGAATCGATAGGGATATCGAGGTAGAGATTCCAGACCTTGAGGCCAGAAAGAAGATTCTCAAAGTTCATACAGGTGAAATGTCGCTTTCAGGCGACATCGACATAGAGGATCTAGCACAAAAGCTTGAGGGATATGTCGGTAGCGATATTGAATCGCTCTGCAGAGAGGCTGCGATGCTTGCACTCAGGAAAGATCCGGAAGCAGAAGAAGTCGAGATTGAGCACTTCGAGGATGCGATGGAGGAGACAAAACCGACAGCAACTGAAGAAAACAGGGAACACTACAAGCAGATGATGCAGAAGATGGATAAGGTTGAGAAGACTGATGACAGTCCTGACTACTACGCATAACCCTCCTCCACTTTTAATTTTTCTTTACTTCCTTCCCGAGAGTCACCGGAACCTTATTAACACAAAAAGGAGAAAGATTAATTATGTCAGAGGAAAATTTTGAGTGCAATACCTGCGGAGAGGACTTTGATTCTGAAAGAGGACTTCACGTCCATGAAAGCCGTTCACACAACAATGATGATAAAGTATCTGAAAAGCCTACTTTTGAAATAGGTATCAGGAAGTTTGGCTTTCTAATGTTTACGTTAGGTTTGACTACAGGAATAATATTAGGAGGTTTTCTGGTTGGAGCTGGGATGTCCGGATCTGGCCTTAAATTTGAGACAGCAGGATCTGATACAGAAACACCGAATGAACCCAGCACCGGGAACAATGATAACGATAATATAGATTCACAAAACCAGGATTCAGGAACAGGAGTTGTTTCACTCCAGAACCCTGAGTATCCATACGGAAACCTGGAAGCCGGAGTAGGATCAGGTGAAAAAACTTACGGCGATACTACTTTCAAGCTGGAGGGAGAACCTTACATAGGATCTCCTGATGCAGAGGTGACAGCGGTATCATTCGAAGACTTTGAATGTCCGTTCTGTAAGAGATACAATGAGAATGCATACACTGGAATAGTGGAAAACTATGTACAGAACGGAGATGTTCAGTACTTCTACAAGAACCTTCCGCTACAACGTATTCATCCGTGGGCAGAGTCTTCAGCTCTAGCCTCAGAATGTGCGTTAAATCAGGATGCGGAGACGTTCTGGATATTCAAGAAAGGTTTCTTCGATAACCAGGAAGCACTTGGAAACGCTCACCAGAACGGTAACTTCGATGAGTCAATGTATAACTGGGCGGAACAGACAGGTCTAGATACCGGCCGGTTCAAACAGTGCTACGATAACGAAAAGGAGCTGGAAGAAGTTCAACAGGACAAACAGGAAGGGAACGATAGAGGGGCGTCGGCTACTCCAACCATCTTCATCAATGACCAGAAGTTAGAAGGAGCTCAGCCTTACTCCCGATTTGAATCAACGATAGATGAACAGTTAAAGTAAGATGAACTCAGAAGACTTCCTGAAGGATCTGAAGAAAGGAATTAAATCCGGCTTCAACTCAGGAAGAAAAACAGCTTTGACTGTTTCCATTTCTATCCTATTTTTTATTCTGATATCTCTCTCCACCAATATAGGTTATTCAACACAGATGTTTTCAGCAGGTATAGAATACTGGTTACCTGCCATTTCTTTGTCAGTTACCGGTCTCTACCTGAACGGAGGTGTATCAGAAATCATACTTAACCTGGTTTACTCTGTCTTAATTGGAATAATAGTCACTAATACATATATACAGTTCAGAAACTCTGGGACTAGAGCGAGAAACTTTTCAGGGATAGCGCCCGGTTTCTTAATCGCCGGATGCGCCGGATGTGGGATAGGTTTGTTGAATTTAACAGGTCTGACTGGAGTGGTTGCAGTCTTGCCTTTCCAAGGAACACTGATCAAACTCACGGGAGTAATACTGTTAATCTACTTTATAGCAGATATCGGAAAACCTGAGCTCTGTACTATTCCTTCCTAGTTGTAACTATATTCTCACCGTCTTCTCCAACACCGATGAGAACAGTATGTTCTGCCTGTGCAACCGTTCCATCGTTTTCCTCATTGAGAACTTCGTAGGAGTTAACGATACCTGACTGAACCAGTTTATTCATCGCCATCTTCTTTCTACCCGTATAATTGTCTATCCAACGTGTTGTAAATGGTAGGCCGTTGAAGTTTTTGATCTGTCCAAGAAGCTTTCTCTCCATTCTCCCTCTAACATTTCTGTCCTGCTCAAGCTTGTAAATATTGCCGGGCTTGCCATTCTTGATTTTTCCACCGCCATCCGTAATGAAAGGCTCTACAGCTACGGCATCGCCTTCTTTAAACTCGTGAGAGGAAGCATTATCCACACAGGGTATAGAAACTCCAGCATGCTGCGTATATCTACCGAGGTAATGACCGGTCAAATTTCTTACAACCTGATAATCATCCGAAACCTGTGACTCTACAAACCGTCCGAACTCCCCAATCGTTTTCCCGGGTTCAAGGAAGTTCAATGCCTTCTCCAAAACCTCCTCAACCTCATCAACCATTCGTTTCTCACTATCTGAAGAATTGACAGTAAGAGCTGTATCCGCTATGTAACCTTCTGAGTGAGCTCCGATATCGATCTTCAGTACGTCATCTTCGCTTAAATTTCTTGATTCGTCGTTGCTCGGGGTGTAGTGAGCCGCCTCCTTGTTGATGGAAAGGTTCACAGGGAATGCGGGCTGAAGCCCTTCACTGCGTATACTTCCCTCTATTTCATCTGCGATGGTTTTCAGATTGGTTCCGGGAGTCGCGATTTCACGCGCCTTTTGCCTGGCACCCTGAATTGCTTCACCTGCTTCAATGTAGTGCTGCCTTGTTTCCTCGTCCATGAGGTAAATTAGTCGGTAAGTGTTTTTACTTCTCTGGCTTCTCGGCGAAGACATTCAAGAAGTAATCGAACTCCTCACGGTCAGGATTGTTTTTCCCTGAAAGCTTCTCGTCAATCTCATATCCTGCGCTTTCGATTATTTCGTAGGCCTTGTCCTTCGAGACCAGATAGTGTTTGATGCTACCATTGTCCGTTTCATCCATGTAGAATTCCTTCTCTCCAAGCTTGAAGGTGATCTGGGCGAGACCGCCTTTCTCCGTGACCCTATAGAGTTCTTCAGCCGCGTCCCTCATGCCCTCTGGATTGTTGAAATGAATGGATGCACAGCACCAGACTCCGTCGAAACTGTTGTCATCGAAATCAAGATGTTTCATGTCTGACTCCATAGCTTCTAATTCTCGCTGCTCGAGGTACTCAACCACTTCCGAGGATACATCAACACCGACAGCGTCCAGTCCGTTCTGCTCGAAGTAAGCAACATCATGGCCCGGGCCGCATCCAGAATCAAGAATTCTATCACCCGACTCGAACTGTTCGACAAACCTGTCTCTTATGTTCAGAAACTCCTGAGGGAAGTTGCTCCGCTTTGTGGCCTCCGCCAGACCCTCAGGATCAGTGTAGAAATCTTCAGGATTCACGCGCAACACCGGTCTCTACGGCAGCCTCTCTGACTCTTTCGGCGATCTCCATCGCGAGCTTTTTGTCCAGAGTGTCAGGAACGATTCTGTCTTTCTCAGGTTCGATGAATCCGGCGATTGCCTCCGATGCAGCCTGTTTCATTTTTTCATTAATATGGCTGGCTCGTACATCGAGCGCTCCACGGAAAACACCTGGAAATGCCAATGAGTTATTCACTTGGTTGTCAAAATCGGATCGACCTGTAGCCGTGATGTATGCACCGACTTCCCGGGCTTTGTCGGGTTTTATTTCCGGTTCCGGGTTAGCTAGTGCGAACACAATCGGATCATCAGCCATTGATTCAACCATTTCTTTTGAAACAATTCCGGATGCTGAAAGACCGATGAAAACATCTGTATCTTCCATTGCATCCTCAAGACCTCCTGATTGCTCAGAAGCCAGCGTTCTATCGGCCAGATCCGCCTTGTATATATTCTCATCATCAGTCCTTAGAATGCCGGAAGAATCTACCGGCACAATGTTTTCAGCTCCAGCATCAATTAGAAAGTTTGCTACAGCAATACCTGAGGCCCCGGCACCGGAGATCGTAATTCTGACGTCTTCTATACTCTTACCAGCGATCTTCAAAGCATTATTCAGCGCTGCAAGAACAACTATCGCTGTCCCGTGCTGATCGTCATGGAAAACCGGTATATCCAATCTATTCTCCAGCTCTTCTTCAACCTTAAAGCATCTCGGTGCCTTGATGTCCTCCAGGTTGATCGCTCCAAAAGTTGGTGCTTCTCTTTCCACATGTTCAATTATATCTTCGGCAGAATCAGCATTTATGCAGATCGGGAGACCATCGACTTCTCCAAACTTCTTCATTAGATTTGCTTTACCTTCCATTACCGGCATTGAAGCTTCCGGACCTATATCACCAAGACCGAGAACTGCCGATCCATCAGAAACAACCGCTACAAGATTTCCTTTAGAAGTATAACTGTAGGCTTCCTCTCTATCATCTGCTATCTCTCTACATGGCTCGGCTACCCCAGGAGTATAAATCAGATTCAGATCCTCGATACCGTCTATATTGACAGAGGGTTCTACCGATATTTTACCCGGATTTTTAGAATGAAGCTCCAGAGCCTTCTCTTTATCAACCATATCTGTTGATTATCGCAGGAATTAAAAAACACTTCGAACCCTGGAAGAGGATTTTACCGAAAATTAGTTTCTTCCGTATCCCTGGTTAGGAAAGTTTGGAACTACTAATGTCAAATTCATTGAACTATTCTTCAAATCTCCAAAGTACAACAATTGTCACTATGAGAGCTGTGAAAGCCATCACCGGAATAGTGATATATCCGTAATGGAATGTATACTCGGTAGAGCAGCTCACAGCTGTAATTGAACATCCTGCCGAGCTGAACTGATCAAATCTCTGGATTATCGAATGATAGAGAGCGATAGGAGCTCCAATCAAAGCAAGGGGTATCACATAATCACCTAGATCAGACTTATTTAGAAACAAAGCAGTTGCTGACAGAACCGGTATCGGATAAATGAATATTCTCTGGAACCAGCAAAGTCTGCATGGCTCATAACCTAGTATATTGGATAGATAGAGACTGCCAGCGGTCGCAACTGACGTCACCACAAAGACTATCTCGGTTGAATAACTTGAGATATAACTTTCTATTCTGGAGATTGGTTCAAAACTGTAACCAGCCTTTTTCAGTGCAAAAATGGCCAGGCTGGCAATTAAAGCTAAATCAAGTATAAGTACCCCAAATGCCAGCACCTCCGTAACTAAGCTCATACTTACTAAATTTGGAGATTGAATTAAAAACCTGCCGTAATAATTTCTGGATATAATGACAGACTGTAAATACTGTGACAAAGAGTTTGATTCTGAAGATGAAAAGTATCTCCACTGGGGAAAAGAACACGAGGACGAACTCAGCTCACATGACAAGGAAAAAGTGAAGAAAGCCGAGAAAAAGACCGAGCAGAAAAAATCCGAGAAAATGAAAAGAAGAAAGAAACTCGGCGGACAGGCACTCGCTGTCGGAGGCGCTTTACTGGTTGCAGCAGTTCTTGGTTACCAAGCATACAGCTCTATGAACCCCGGAGGCGGACAAACGGGAGACTTCAACCTAGAGAACCAGCCTTTCCAAGGCAATCCAGACGCTAATGTGACAGTAGTTGAGTTCGGAGATTACTCTTGTGGTCACTGCCAGAGGTTTGAGAACGGAGCTCATAAACAACTTGAAGAAAACTATATCAGCACAGGCAACGTAAAATTTTACTGGGTAAACTACGCCTTCCTCGGCCCCGAATCAACTGATGCAGCGGTAGCGAGTGAATGTGTCTATGATCAGACAGAAGCCAACGAAGAGTTCTGGGAATTCCACAGCGAAATGTTAAACAACCAGAAAAACGCTGACTGGGGATCAACAGATCTGTTCGTCCAGATAGCAGGGGATACAACCGACGTCAACACTGAGGAACTCCGATCCTGTATCTCAAATCAGGATACAGTCAGCGAGGTGCAGTCCGACAGGGCTCAGGGATCAAACAACGGAGTAACCGGAACACCTTCAATATTTGTCAACGGGGAGAGAATCCCGAACAACAAGTACTCCTCAATCAAAGCAGCAATAGAGCAGAAATTAAGTTAGAATGAATACAGACAAGGTTAAGGCTCATTACAGGGAGAAAGAAACAGAGATTGAGAAAAGATTGGAACAGTTTCGGGCGTTGAGAGATGAGAGCGACTACAGACTTTTCATAGAGCTGGTTTTTGTGATACTGAGCTCCCAGACAGAGGCACATAAAGCCTGGAAGGCAACGGAAGAACTCGATGAGAAAAACCTGCTGATGGAAGGAAATAAAGACCAGATCGCCAAGATTCTCGAAAGAAACGGGGTAAGCTACGAAGAGAATAAAGCCGAATATGTCGTGGGTAACCGAGAATTTCTCTCCCAGCCAACTCTAAAGAATCCAACAAAAGAACTGAAACTCAAAGAAAAGCTTGATCTAGAAAATCTGGAAAAGACTAGAGAATGGCTTGTAGAAAACATCAAAGGCATCAGCTGGAAAGGCGCTTCACATTTTCTTAGGAACATTGGTTACGGAGACGAATTTGCAATTGTCTCAAGCTACATCTCTCAAAGTTTATTCGAACTTGAGCTTCTGGAAGAAGCTGATTTACCTAAAGATAAAGAGGAATATTTGAAGCAAGAAGAAAAAATGAAAAAGCTTGCTGAAGAGACCGGAATAGATATTCTGGCCCTCGACTTAACTCTCTGGTCAATGGAAACAGGAGAGGTTTTCAAGTGAGTAATTCTTCTAATCTATATTCCGCGCCTACTTTTCCTTCTTTGGCCATTTCTAAGAGCTTTTAATTGACTTGCCCGGCTTTACTCATACCGGACATTGGATTCGGTTCAAATATTTTAGAGAGATCAGTTTAGAAATCGGCTTGGAAGTATGTAGCTCTTATTATTATATAGACAAAGTAAAGCAGTACAAGCAGCAAGCCTCCTATGACGGTAAGCACTCCGTTCTCGGATTCTTCAAATTTAGTTGCAGTATTATTCATTCCTGTTTTACGGAAAAACGGTGCCAGCAGATCTCCTATCTTTTCTCTGTTCCAAAGATAAGTAATCAGTACTATAGCTGTTCCGGCCTGTACAGGGAGATCCCAGAGTATGAGAGGTCGGGGAATAGTGTAGCTGGATATTGCTGCGCCAATTCCTATACCCATCAAAGGATTGGTTATATTACTTCCTATCAAAGTCCCTAGCGAAAGACCTTCAGCTCCTTTACGTACCGCTGAAAGCGCTGTGAAAAACTCTGGCATAGCTGAGACAAGACCTATAGTTGTTACTCCGATCATCGAGCCAGATATACCTGTCTCTGCAATCAAAGTTTCAACTACACCCAGAAAAATATCTGAAAAGTATATCAAGAAAGCCATTCCTAGAATCCCTACACCAAGATCTGTCCAAGGTTTTTCACTAGGTTCTGCATCACCGTGGCGCAGAAGTTTCTCGCCTCTCTTGGAATATAAGTAGTAGATATAGCCAGCAAATACTGTCACGAGCAAAACACCTTCAAACCTGCTTAAAGTTCCATTTAAGGCCATAGAAAGTACTAGAAGGTGCGCTGCAACCATCGGAAAGTAATCTCTCTTTATGAAATCACGTGTGAATACGAAGTGGTTGCGTCCCTTCATCACCGATGCAAGAACTACAACAGTACCCATAATCAGAGTCTGCTGGATTACATCTGATCCGATATTCATACCAAGTACAGTTCCTGAAATCTCGTTTATAGCCGCCGGATTGTTCAGTATGTTAAGTGATCCGACCATATGCACTGATATTTCAGGTAAAGAAGTACCTATAGATATGATCGTCATCCCAATTACAACTTCAGATACACCAAAACTCTTGGCTACCGACTGCATCCTCTCAACAACTTTCTCAGCGCTGAATACGATAACAACGATAGAAACTAGCCCTATAACTATTTGGGGAGCTAAGCCTGTAAAACCAAAAGCCATGAATCGTTATTTAATTAAAACGATTAAAAATTCATTCATCAAAATCTTCCGAGACCGCTCTGCTTCCCTTTACCTCTCAGCTGGCCCTCTGTATAACCGAACACTTTAAGAACTCTCATAACAACCGGCAGGACCTGATTCTCAATATAGTAATCGGCATCATAACTCTCCGCCTGTTCAAGAACTCGGGCTCTCTGGGATATACTACCTCCTCCCCGGGTTATAACATACGCTATAGTTGATCCCGGTGAGATGTCTATACCGTCTTTTATCGCTTTTTTAGCCGCTTCGACATGGGGTGCAGTTGAGTCATAGTTTTCCGGTTTCTTGTTCAAAGTCGTATAAATTCTGAGCTCCTCAACAGGAACCTCGCCTTCTCTAAGCCTTTCTACGATCTGTTTAGCTATCTCAACGGCTTCATCAACATCATTTTCAAGAACCTGTCTCAAAACCCGTTTCTGAGCCTTCTTGGCGATCGGAGACCAGTCTCTTCTAACCTGTTCGAAACCGGTAATCTTCATTTCACCGTCTTCACCAATTAATGCATACTTCTTTTTCGCACCGTCTCCGGAATCTGTAGAGGTGAAGAAACCTCTCTTGAAAAAGCCTTCAAACTCTAGCTGCATGAACTCCGGTAGATCGCTATTGACCTTTTCTAGAAATGAATCCATATTTTCTCTGATATTTTCTCCTTTTAGGAAAACCGAGTCGGTATTGTGGACCAGTATGAGGCCTTCTGCGTCTACAAAATTGTGTTCCCCTTTTACTTCTAAATCGTATACTTTCTTCTTGGTTGGACTAACTTTCTCAATATTGTTTATTTTTGCAGGCGTGAAGTCCTTCTTTGCGTATTCAGGAGCTTTAGGGGCGGTATTACGTATTGATTTTATCTGTGGCTTATCAGATCGGTATTTGAACGATACATCATTTATAGGTCTTCCATATCCATTCTCTCCAAGTTCCAGTTGTTTAAGTATGTAGTGAACCTGGTTCGCAAGATCAGTACTTTTAGTTGAGAACTGCATATTTTCAGAATTGTACCTAGAATCGTGATCCTTGTCCCTGGAACCATCAGCCTCGAAGTATCCTTCTACAAAAGACTCCTTGAGCTGTTCGTGTCCATTGATTATAACTTCGGGAACTTTCTTTCCTGATGAACCTTTACCTGCATCCAAACCTTCCACAAATAAGCTTACAACCGGTTTTCTTTGAATGCGGTAGTAATACATCTTGTTGCCTGTTCGGGAGTCAATATCTTCGATTAAGGAGAGTTCTTCGTCCAAAATTTCATCAAAGAAGCGTTTTACTCTGCGTATATTGCTTTTGTCTTGCCCTCCGAAGGAGATCATCTGTTTATCCCTCTTTGATGCCGAGCCATCACCACAATAAAAACCTAGTATCCAGGCAAGTTCCAAGCTTAGCTCCCAAAAACGAGGTACTCTACCAGCCTTGGCGTTTTCACATCCTATATATGAGTGATCGGAGGTGGCTTGGTCTAGTTCTACATATCTTTCGGAATGCTGGCTGTGGACATGAGAGGATAGATGATATTCTTCCTCACAGTAAGGACATATACCTTTCTCCGCAGGAAATCTCTCAGTATCTCTATAAGCCCTCAGCTCAGAACTTGTATAATCTAGTTCTGTAAGATCCAGAGTATCTCCTTCTGAATACTTCTCCTCAGCTTCAGGAGGCTCGGATATAGAAATAAGATGATCTCCTTTCTCAAGTTCTTGAGCATCTGCCAGCTGGACACTCTCTACGCCATATTTATAGATTGAGTGCTGCGGCGTAACCTCAGTCCTCCCTCTATTGGTGTCAAACCTCAGTAAATCGCCGTCATAGTCATGCATTATGGCTCGCTTCACGGGCCGGAAAACTGATTCACCTTTCTCCTTATCCCAAGCAAGAGTCTTGTAACTCTCTGGATCTTCAAAATCTTCAACAAATTTCCCTATCTCAACGAATCTAGTGTTTGCGTCAGAATCCTTCACAACTATCTGTCTCGAATAATCCAGGCTGTCACCGTACACAATTTCAAATCCTTTATCCTCCGCTACATCTATTGTATCTTGTATATACTGTCTTCCAAGATATGTAGTGGCTTCAGCACATTCTCTAGAGTACCAGCGGGCGCCATTGTATCCAAGATAGCCATAAAACGAATTTGCAAGTATTTTTTCGGCTTGCTGGCGGTTATCAAGGTTTTGATGCTCTGAGCTATCTTTATCGAGATCCTTCATTTTTTCCTTTAGCCGGGAACGATCTTCTACTAGTTCTTCAACCAGTTCCGGAAAGAATCCCTGGTTATCTTGGCAGAAGTTGTAGTCGAACTCGTCCAGTTCAAACTGGTCACCACATTCTTCCAGATTCAGAGTATCTGGCGAAATGTTGTGGCTTACTAGTACGGTAGGATATAGGCTCTTAAAGTCTAGTACGGCTATATTCTCGTAAAGACCTGGTTCAGGAGTATAGACAAATCCTCCTGAGTAAGCCCCTTGTCTTCTCCTGTTTCTTCTCTTATCCCGGGAAGGCCGATTACGCGGCAACATGTCCCGCTCGTGCGCCTCCCTGAGCAAGTAGTTCTCTGTCAGCTGACCGTATGTAAGCCGACAGGCATCAAATGGGATCAGCCCTGTTATCCTTGATAACTCCAGTATCTGCGGTCCGATTTCTTTTCCTAACCTGTAAGTTAACTCTGAATCTTTCAATGCGTAATCCGCGAAAGCACCGAGATCTTCTTTATCTCTCCATGAAGCCTTCATCTCCTCCCAGGAGAGATCATTCTTTTTCTCACCTAACATCTCTTCCGCCACAGAGTCAAGATCAAGAGTCTCCGACTCCAGTCCTGGAGAAAGGACATGTGAGATAAACGGATATAAATCAAGGTGCATTCTACCTTTCAATCTAGCTCCTGCGAATCTTCCCCGACGGTTGAACTTCATTCTTTCCCCATCTCTACCCAATGCCAGTTCAAGGCCATAATCGTCCGATCTTTCCCTGAGAACATCAAAATCATACTCATCGGTGTTGTAGCCGAGTAAAATATCAACATCTCTTTCTCTAACAGTTTCGATCAGTTTTACGATTGTCTCTCTTTCCGTTTCAACGGTTCTGACGAAGTCTCGGTCGATCTCCTCTGTTGTGAACACTTTCTGGAATTCTTTCGAATAGACTGAGGCCATTATTATCCTGTCTTGGTATACCTCGAGATCGAAGGCAAGGGTCTCCCAATTCTGGCTCTCATCTGCCTCTACATCTGCACTAATTGACTGGAGCTCTAGCCTGAGATCAAATTCCTCTGAGTTAACTTTTTCGCCTTCCACTTCTATCCATTCAGCTGGTTTAATTCCTTTATCAATTAGATAACGTTTGTAGAACGGAATGTCAAATTCTCTGCATTCCTTTATTCCTTTCATATCCCAGAGCTGGTTTTTCAGCTTCGGAATCTTGGGAGGAATGCTGGTATGGACTTTCAGGACTTTTACTTCCTCATTCCCTTGCTTAAGCTTTTCCTGGCTAATACCTCTAACCGGTATTTCCTCGCCTTCCTCCTCGAACTCGGATTCAATTATCCGCTCTTCAATTCCATCTATATCCTCATGTTCTTTCGGAACAGCGTAAAGATAAGGCAGAAAGTCTTTATCGAG
Organism: Nanohaloarchaea archaeon SW_7_43_1; assembly: GCA_003009795.1. Taxonomy (NCBI): domain Archaea; kingdom Methanobacteriati; phylum Methanobacteriota; class Candidatus Nanohaloarchaea; species Nanohaloarchaea archaeon SW_7_43_1. Next base: position 86,135 of record PXPE01000001.1, read on the forward strand.
GAAGAGAATATTTTCCCCTTCACGAGATACTCCAAAGCACCTAACGGTTACCTCTCCCTCCTCAATCCTGTAGTCGGCATCGATCACCTGGATTTTCTTCTTCATGAAAACAAAACCGGTTTTGAAAGTTAAGTAAAGGTCGCTTTGAAAAGGAACTGAGCTGATCAGTAGCAATTGGGAAAAGATAATACACATGCCTGTTCATACCAAACAAAACAGTTTCTTCAAGAAAAAGTGCTTATGAAAAATTGAAGAGTTTGAAAAGAGCCAAAAGCTTTTCTGATGTAATCGAAAGGATATAACAGAATCAGCGCTTGGAAGAATCCGGATTTGAACCGAAATCGAGAGAAATGTAATTGGGAAGTTTTCGGAATTCTTTTTAACCGATATATGAAATAGGTCTTCATGAAGAGGCGCATACTTGTGTCTCTGAATTTGGTCATCATAGCTTCAGGATGTATTGGAAGTCAGAGTGCTTCTGAAGGATTTCTAACAGAATATGATTCAAATGTTTTGCAGCTACAGAGCCAGGGTCAGGGCATCAAATTTATTCTGAACAAAAATACTCAAAATTATACAATCCAAACTTCTTCGCCTGTTAAAGCTGAAGAAATGTTTTCTGATGTAGATAATCGCACTCGAAAGCTACGAGATGTTTGTAGCACGTTAAAAGATATGGCGTACAGTGGTGTCAATCGAGCGGAAGGTCAGCAAAAGTTTAACATCCTAAATCAAGATGGCGAAGTATTAGAGAGTAAGAAAAGCATAAACACGACAAAATTAGCAGCAACCTTGGAAAGATATGAATTATCCAAGGTCGAGTATACTGTTCTTAATGAGTCCGGAGATATAGAAGCGGAATGTATAATGCAAAGTAAACAAGATGATGGTATAGAGATCAAGTTTTATGGGGATTAAGAGAATAAATCCCAAAATTTGGTCTCATCAATCTTCTCTTAATCCTTTGTGGAACAGGATTCCTATCAAATGTGGTAATATACAATTGGCAGGACATGTTCCGACCTTATTCCTAATTCTTAACTGACGAATTTATTTCTATATTTTCTGCCTTTTCAGGGTTTTTCAATACTATTTCAATCACTCTATCGAAAAATCCCTCTAGAGTATCAATCAGGAAGTCCGGATTATCGCTTTCCATTAACTTATTTTTGAAGATTTTTTCCAGTTTTTGTAGTGCTCCTGATGCCACACACCCTTTAAGCCTCTTCTCATACTCCTCTCTGTATTTTTCTGGTATTACTGAACCTATTTCGGCATCTGTTTCGTTCATAATCTCTTGATTCAGGCTTTTGAGACGGTTCCCGCACTCTTCAGGTATTGAATCAGGTCTATCAGAAATATTTACCAAGGTAGGAGGGGGCTTACAGCTTTCAAGCTTGTCTGGAACCCTCTCATAAAATTCCTGTCTTAACTCCAAATCATTTTCTGGATTTTCTCTTATCCTCTGCTCATATTTTTCTCCCATTCTGTCTATCTTTGACCTGCAGAAGTCTGTGGTTTTATCTGGTAGCGTATAATCAAGCTCAATACCAGAATCTGTGTTGTTGGCCGTTGAGTTGGATTGGGCCATGACAGCGGATAGAATTAATATTCCTCCCAAAAACAACCAAAACGGTTTGAATAACCTCACATTTAGAAATAATTCATTTTTCCTGTTAAATCTGTCGAAGGTTACATGCCAGTTTCCGGGACACAATGAAACCTGGAGATATGCAATTGCCAGGGCCAGAATTGGAACCGAAATCAAGAGATAATAAATGGAAGTTTCTGGATTCCACGGTTTCCACTAGCTGTGTTTAAGAAAAGAGTTTTGAACACGATATATACTAGTTTTGGAGAACCTCCGACCACAAAAAATACAAATTTTAAACGCGGCCGTTTATACCAAAAAACATTTAAGTTGTGATAAGTAAGTGACAAACATGACTGTTGATGAATACTTTGGTCCTGTATCTGTCAAAGGAATGGTGGAATTCCTAAATACTCTAGAAGGAGAAGTTACGGTATCACAGAGCCATGAAGAATTTTTCTTAAATGGTGAGGTTGAGGTTTATACGGCAGCAGAATATCTTGAAGGTGTAGTAGAAGGAGAAGCCCAGCGTTCGGCCACTCCTTGGCTCGATAATGATGATGGAGATGGTCTGCTTGACCCTGAAAGTTTAGAACCTTGGGAAACTAGAGATAGTTATTCGGGTGAATTCCGATTAAAAAGTCAAGCTGTAACAGAAGACGGAATTAGTTATGAATTCAAACTTCAGGCAGAAGACGGAGATGGAAAACAATGCGACATCACCATGACAGGAATGGAAGAAAACTATGAGAGCACAAGTTCAAATATTGGAATAAATGCATATATGTCAAAAGCCTTCAAAGAAGCCGGAATTTAATCTAAAAAGATGAATATATCATGAATGATTCAAATCCTTGCTATGAGGCTCCTGAAGAAGAGAAAGGAAAGGACTGCAAATTGGAATAAATCTGAAATAATAAGTTTTCTGGACGAACAATATGAGAATCCTCTGGAAGAATTTGGAGCAGAGGACTATGAAGAATTAGAGGATAAAGTAGAAGAACGAGGACTTGTATATGACGAGGGTTCAGACTGGAGATACGAACAAGTGCCAGAACTTGGCCAAAGAGACTATGAATCGGAATCTGTATTCGGTTTAGTGCCTAAGGGGAAGGCTGATGAAATTGAAAGTCCTGAACCTTGGGAAGTGAAATTCCGAGATGAAGAAGGAGAAGTCCAAGTTCACTGGAAGAATAGATAAAGATTTATTTTGAACTTCAATCGCGATTTTTTACAGTACTATGGAAAAATATATTTTGAAAATTTTTCAACTAATTTAATTATCTAAATAAGGCCGGAATACAGAAGTAATGAAGTCTGTACTATACGAGTCCTCGGAACTGTCATGGGGCATACTGAATAAGTTCCTCCATCCTCTATTCTTTCTACTTTCTCGAACCATCTTTTGACTCTTTCCCATTGCTCTTCACAGTCTGAGATAATGTAAAATAAGCTGAAAATTCTTTTTGATTTAAATCGAGAATATCCGTGGCAGTTTCGGGATTTCTTAGAATCGTGGAGATATGCAGTTGGCAGGACCGGGATTTGAATCAAACCTCTGATTATGCAAATAAATTAAATCTCTACATCAGCCATAACATAATATGAAACTGCTACTGATCACTGACATCCACGGCGACACTGAAAACCTAGAGAGAATTATTGAGAGAGAAAATTATAACGCGGTTCTCTGCGCAGGGGATCTAAGCGATGCGAACGAATTCGACGATTATAAGGCGCAGCTGGACAAAGTTCTCGATGTATTTGAAAAACAGGGAGTTATGACGAAAGCCGTTCCCGGAAACATGGATCCGGAAGAGGAATGTGTACGAGAGTTGATCCAGAGAAGGATGAATATCCACAAGAAGATCGCGAGCTTTGAGGATTTCGAGGCGGTAGGTTTCGGAGGAGGCATAACACCGTTCGGGACACCGTTCGAACCTGAAGGTGCCAAGATCAAGAACGCTATGGAAACCCTCTACGATAGGATGAAGGCCGATAGAAAATTCGGAGTTATCCATCAACCACCTGTCGATTCTCAGCTCGATATGGCTGATGGGGATCATGTTGGAAGTCAGGAAGTAAGGGAAATCATCGAGGATAAAAAGTTCGAGCTTATTCTGACCGGTCACATCCATGAGTCGAGAGGGCGTGATGAGATCTCAGAAACTACTGTAGTCAATCCTGGCCCTGTCATGGAGGGCTACTACGCCATAGCCGACACTAAGGGAGAAATAGACGTTGAGATGAAACAGCTGTAACTGAACGGCCCAGCCGGCTTCCAATTTATTTCTTCTACCTTCTTCAATCTTTTCTCGGCATTTGGTGTGTTTTAAACAGCTGGATAGCTGAAAGAACTACCGATCGGATATATTTATGATATGCACAAGTGTTAAGTTTACAGTGTTTTTATAAGCAAGCTAGATATACCCTATAATAGGATAAATACTTATTCTGTACAAGGAGGTGAACAAACATGGCAGAACTACCACTTGCACCAGTAAAGCGAATCATCAAACAGGCAGGAGCTCATAGAGTTTCAGAAGGAGCAGTAGAGGAACTCAGAGATGAGCTGGAAGATTATGCTGAGGACAGAGCAAGAGAGGCAAAGGAATTCGCTTCTCACGCAGGACGGAAGACAGTGCAAGCTGACGACGTCAAAGCTTCTCAGTAAAATCTTTCTTAACTCTATTTCACTATTTTCTTTTTTACTATGAAGTTGGAGAACAGTTTTATTCTTGCACCAGGAATCGGAGAGAAAACAGAGCAGAAACTATGGAAAAACAATGTAACCCACTGGGACGAAGTATCACAGACGAATGCGATAGGAAATACGAGGCGTGAAACCTTGGAAGGTTTTCTCAAAAAGGCAAGAAAGAATCTCAAGGTAGGCAACAGTTATTTCTTCGGAGACAAGCTACCGAATAAGAGTCTGTGGAGAGCATATAGAAACTTCGAGGAGGATGCTTGTTTTTTCGACATTGAGACAACCGGTCTGGACAAGAGCCGGAACAGGGTGACAACTATTGCTTTTCATAGAAACGGCGAGACCCGAACACTGGTAAGAGGTCAGAACCTGACACGAGAGAATATTCAAAGAGAGATCTCCAATTCGAGTATGCTGGTGACTTTCAACGGGAAGAAGTTCGATCAGCCCTTCCTAGAGCACAGTTTTGATCTAGACGTAGATACTACTCATCTTGATCTTATGTATCCATGCAAGAGGATCGGTCTTTCCGGCGGGCTGAAGAAGATCGAAAAACAGATAGGAATCGACAGGGATCTTGAGGATGTCGATGGTCGGGAAGCCGTCAGGTTGTGGAAAAAGTATGAAAACAAGAACAACGAGGACGCGCTAGACAAACTTGTAGAATACAACGGATACGATGCCCGGAATCTCCAGGAACTGGCTGAAATCATTCATGAGAGACTCGAAAGCCGTTTTTATCGGCCTCACATTAGGCAATAGAGGAAATATTTATAAGAGTCTGAGCTCAACTATGGCATAGTGTCAAAAATGGTCCTAAACAACGAATCCGGAATGCATATGATGCCGGTGAGCTACAGCTATAATAGGGCCAAGGCTAAGTCCAACAAATTCTTCAATATTATTGGCATCCTAGCAGAGTAAAGCGGAATGACGCCTTGGCTCCCAAATCGGAGCCATTCTCGAGCCGACCGCAAAAAACCAAAACAACTGAACAGGGTTTTTCCACTCACCTGCTATCTCCACACCGTAGGGAAAAATCCAGGGGATGACTGTTGCTTGCAAGGTAGCGGTCATCCTCCAAAACATTTTCCAAACTTGACAACTCGAGATCACTCCACACCAGGTGTCAACAATTAACGCAAACACACGCAACTTCGAAGCCGAGCTCCAAGCTCAGGCGGAAAGAAACAATGTACCAAGGACACAGCTCAGCTCAGAAGCAACGGTACTAACAGCAACAGCGCTTTAGAAAAGGGATGCCGGAGAACATTCGTTTTATTTCCAAGCCAGAGTTAATGCTTTTCCACACCTCCGGCTAACAGAGGAACAAACAATACTAAGAACCTCTGTAAAAATCCCTTTCTTTTTTAATCCAGGGCAGCTGACTCGAACGCAACCCATCCGTTCGCCATCGAATCAAGTATCGAGGTGAAAGACTTTGCCGGCTTAATAATCTTCCTTCTACCCTTCTTCCCTTCATTTCTTCCCCTGAATTCCATGTATTCATACTTGATAATTCCTAAACGCCTCAATTTGGGAAGAATATTGTTCTTAAGGTTGGACTTGCCTTTCTCATGCCCCCACTCATCGAAGCTGTTTAGTTTTTTCGAACCAATTTCTCCCTCCTTCTTCAACTCTCTCAGAAAGATCTTGGCATACTTATTTCTCTTTGGGGACTGCTCATGTGGGAAGAAAAGATCTACAATTTTCTCCCAGTTCCATGCTCTCTCGCTTTTCTTGTATTTTTGTTCTTCCTCAGGTATAGCTAATGAATGCTTTGTGACTATGGTAGTAGATTTCCTGGCTTCTTCATCGACAAAAGGATGTTGATCTTCCGACATATTTAGTGTCTAACAAAGGAGGTATAATAAAATTACGACCGGAACCGGTTAAAAATATTCAACAAAGTAGACTAGATATGGACTACAACAACCTTTCCAAGGAAAAGCTTGTAGAAGCATTAGAAGAGCTTGAAAAAGAAGGCGTAGAACTTGAGAAAGAAAGAAAAGAGTTTGAGGAAAAGGCAAAGAAAGCTAAGGCTGACTTCGAAAACTACAGGAAAAAAGAAGATGAAAGAAAGCAAAGATGGCAGAAACAGGCTGAAGAAGAGCTGGCCGAAGAACTGATTGAGGTACTTGACAATCTAGAGAGAGCGATAGCTTCAGCTGAAGCCGATTCAGGTATAGTAAAGGGGGTCAAAATGGTTTCGGACCAACTCTATGAGAAACTGGAGAAGAAAGGGTTAGAAAGAATAAACGCTGAAGGAGAAGAGTTCGATCCCAAGATGCACAAAGCGGTCGAAACCAGAGAACACAGTAAGGAGAACAGGATACTAGAACAGAAAAGAAAAGGATACAAGTTCTACGATAAAGTCCTAAGGGAAGCCGAAGTGGTTGTAGGAAAGTCAGATAAAGAGGAATGAGCCCAATTCAATTCTGAAGACTTGAATCAATTTTACTGATCATTGAATATACATCACGACCTTTAAGACCATCGTTCAGTTGTATACCTACTATCTCGTCCTCTATCGAATCTTCATCAAAATTTATTATATCCGCTTCCAAAATATTGTACTCCACGATATCCTCTACATACGATTCGAATTCTTCTCTAGAACTCCAAACTGGATCCGGCATTGGATCTTCTTTGGCTGTCATTCCAGTATCCGGCATATATGTTTCTCCATGAGGAAATACATCCTGAACCTGTTCAGCTCCGTAAACATCCTCTGGCACTTTATCTATACCTGCTATAAACTGGCAGAGTATCGGCCGGTACATCTCCCATTCGCCGTTCCTCTGTATGTACTCCTCAAAGTCTTCCAGATTTACCATGAGAGTCAACATAAAATCTTAGATATTAAAACAGTTTCGTGGCTCAATGATTCTGCATTGATTTATCGGATCGTTTAAAAATTTTTATTGTTGTATACAAAAACATAGGTGTGATTCTAAATGGGAAAGATAATCGGTATTGACCTTGGAACAACTAGAAGCGCAGTAGCATCAATCGAAAATGGAGAACCAAAAATTCTGGAAAACTCGGAAGGAGAAAGGATAACACCTTCAATAGTGGCTTTCGACGATGGAGAGAGACTGGTTGGGAAACCGGCGAAAAACCAGATGCTGACCAACGAGGAGGACACGGTAAATTCTATTAAGCGACACATGGGAGAAGAACACGAGGTGGAGCTTGGAGGGGAGGAATATACTCCTCAGCAAATCTCATCAATGATTCTCCAGAAACTAAAAAACGATGCAGAGGAGAAGCTTGGAGAAGATGTCGAGAAAGCAGTTATCACCGTCCCAGCTCACTTCGACGATACACAGAGACAGGCAACAAAGGATGCCGGAGAGATCGCAGGACTTGAAGTTGAAAGGATACTGAACGAGCCTACCGCCGCTTCACTGGCATACGGACTTGATGACGAAAAGGAGCAGACGGTGCTTGTATATGACTTCGGTGGGGGAACATTCGACGTTACCGTACTTGAGATGGGTGACGGGATCTACGAAGTCCAATCAACAGAAGGAGATAACGATCTAGGAGGTGACGACTTCGACCAGAAAATCGTTGAATGGGTACTAGAAAAGTTCGAGGAAGAAAATAATATCGATCTATCCGGGAACGATGAAGCAATGCAGAGAATCCGGGAGAACGCGGAAGAAGCGAAGAAGGAGCTTTCATCCAGGAAGTCCACTAAGATAAACATACCTTTCATTCACCAGGAAGACGGGGAAACATATAATATAGATTACGAACTGACCCGTTCCAAGTTTGAAGAACTGGTAAACGAACTCATCCAGAGAACGACAGATCCTACCGAAACAGCGATACAGGACGCAGAAATCGAAAAAGCCGAGATAAGTGAGGTGATCCTCGTTGGAGGTACAACCAGAGTCCCGGCGGTAAGAGAACACGTCCAGGCAATCACAGGTCAGAAGCCAAACAAAGAGGTCAGTCCAGATGAAGCCGTAGCAGAAGGCGCAGCAGTCCAAGCCGGAAGCATCTCAGGTGAAATGGATGACATTCTACTGCTGGACGTAGCACCGCTATCCCTCGGAGTAGAAGTGAAGGGAGGATTGAAGGAGACACTTATTGAGAAAAACACCACTATCCCTGCAGAAGAGTCAAAGACCTTCACCACCGCACAGAACAACCAGTCAATGGTGACAGTCCATGTTGTCCAGGGTGAAAGAGAGATGGCAAAGGACAATAAATCACTTGGACAGTTCAACCTTGAGGGAATTCCGCCGGCGCCGGCCGGACAGCCAAGAATCGAAGTAACATTCGAGATTGACGCAGATGGAATACTGAACGTCTCAGCGGAAGAACAGGAGTCAGGGGAAGAAGCATCAATCACAATTGATGATGCCTCTAGATTAGATGATGAAGAAATAGAAGATATGAAGGAAGAAGCAGAGAAACACGAAGAAGAAGACAAGAGAAGAAGGCAGTTTATTGAGGCCAAGAACCAGGCTGACTCCACGATCAGTCAGGCAGAAACACAGATAGAAGAACACGGAGACAAAGTCGACGATGACTCAATCATCGAATCAGTAGAGAACGCAATTGAAGAACTGGAAGAGGAAAAAGAAGAAGCAGAAGAGATGGATGACCTGGAAGAAGCCACTGAGAAAATCGAAGAAGCAATCGAAAATCTCCAAGAAGAGCTACAGGAAATCGGTAAGGAAATCTACGGAGATCAGGCCGGAGGCCCCGGAGCAGGGGGCTTTGACCCAAGCAACATGAGCGAGGAAGACCTCAAACAAGCAGCCCAGAACATGAACATGGGCGGAGCACCAGGCAATTCTGGAGACGACGAGGTAGTTGATGCCGACTACGAAGAAGTAGATACTGGCGACGAAGAGGAGGAATAAATCATCTCCTCTTTCCCTCCTAAAACCTTTCAGAAGCTACCGAATCGGAGCCTAATTTGATCAAACTCTTGTGAATATACATTGACAAAAAAATATTACAAGCTTCTCGGCGTGAGCGAAGACTCCTCTCAGGACGAGATAAAGAAGGCCTATCGTAAAAAGGCCAAAAAGTATCACCCTGATTCTAACTCTGATACTGCGGACGAGGAGAAGTTCAAGAAGATAAATAAGGCATACGATGTTCTTTCGGATGAGGATAAGAGAAAGAAATACGATCGGTTCGGAGAACAAGGAGTAGAAGGTCATGCCGGCAGAGGTCAGCGCCGAGCTGCTTCCAACTTTCAGGATATTTTCGAGCAGATATTCGGCGGAGGAGGAATCGGTGGCCGAGAGAGGAATCAAGGAAACCATCTCAAGATGCAGACTAGTATAACGCTGGAAGAAGCGTATAAAGGGGTTGAGAAAACCTTTGAAGTCGATCGAAAAGTAAAATGTTCTAACTGTGACGGCACGGGAGCCGAAAACAAAAACAGTTCAACATGCTCCAGATGCTCAGGAAGAGGAAAGGTAGAACAGGTCCAGAGAACTCCGCTGGGTAGAGCAAGGTCGGTGACCGAATGCCCCAAATGTGATGGGAGGGGAGAAATACCGGAAACAAAGTGCTCTGAATGCAACGGAAACGGATTGAAGGAAAAGGAAAATAAGATAACAGTGGATATACCTCCTGGAGTGAAAGACGGTCAAAGGCTCAGAATGTCCGGTGAGGGGAACAGATCAGTCTCCGGTGAAAGCGGTGACTTATTTCTCTACATTAATCTTGAGGAACACGAAATCTACGAGAGAAAGAATGAGGACCTCTTCACAACTTTAACGGTAGGGATTGGGGATGCCGCGCTCGGGACAAAAGTAGAACTCGAACACCCGGACTCAGATATACAGCTTGATATCCCTAAAGGCACACAACCCGGTCAGGTGTTGCGGATCCAGGGCAAAGGTATGCCCACACAGAGAAGAATGAGAAACAAAGGAGACCTCTATGTCAAAATAGATGTTCACGTTCCGGAAAAATTAACGGAAGAGCAGAGAGAGGTTCTTGAGGAAATGAGGTTAGAAGGAGAGAAAGATAAAACCTTCTTTGAGACTGTTAAGGACTTTATCAGCTGACCGCCGCCTTGATGTACGGGATCGAGTACATTATTCCCACACCAAGCGAAAACACGACTAGATGTGTGATCCAGTTCTCACTACCCTTGAAGTCGGGCAGCAGATCACTTCCTGCTATAAAGACAAAGTTTCCAACCACAAGAGGCAGCAGAACCGGTACTGTAGCTCCCGAAAGCTGTGATAGACCTAAAACCAGTCCAGCACCGATAAACATAAAGACGCTGATACCAATGTTTACCCCCAAAGCCTTCAGTTTGGAGAAACCGTAGTCAACCATAACACCGAAATCCCCGAGCTCCTTTGGAATCTTGTGCGCAACCACAGCGATTGTCGCTGCTATACCGGCGGAACCTGATGCTAAGAAGCTTGTAGCGATAAGAATTCCGTCCAGAATATTATGAACTGAGTCTCCGGCAGCCAGGACGTATGGCAAAGGTTCTTTGTGATTTCCGCTATGGTGGCAGTGCCAGTGAAACATTCTTTCAAGTACGAAAGAGCCCATCATACCGGCAATTATCAGCAGTCCGGTTATTCTACCATAGTTAAACTTGTTCGCTAACCGGAATACCAAGTGTATAAAGACTCCTCCAAATATTGTTCCAGCTGAGAGAGATATCAAGTATGGAGTTACTTTCTCAAAATTGTCATCGGATATGTAGAGCATAAATCCTCCGATAGCCGAAATCAAAGATGTTAAGATCAGACTTCCGAATATTGTTGCCTCAACCATCACCAAATAAATCTATTATTAACTCTTTAAATGGTACTACTAACTCTGTGTTGTGGTAATAATCAGCCTGTTGATAGACGATAAACACTTAACAAGATCAAAAAAGAGGTAGAAGCAAATTTTTTTGGTCAAAACAAGAGGCCGAAGTGTCTGTAACTAATTTTATATCATAAACGACATAGTTAGAAAATGTGGTTACTGTAACCATCATTGGAGGCGGGGTAATCGGATTATCTACGGCAGTAATGCTTGATGAACACCCTCAGTCGGATAACTTGAACATACGTATCTTGGAGAAGGAAAATTCTTTAGGATCGAAGTCGACAGCAGCTGCAGGCTGTGGAATGCGGACGTTATATCGACACGATACAAACTTAGAGCTTGCCAGGCGCGGACTACGTTTCTGGTCAAACGCGGAGCCAATACTCGGTCAGGAGATCGGCTTTAGGAGAAACGGATATCTGTTCTTAACAAACAATCAACAAACCCGTGAAACGCTGAACAAACAATCTCAAAAACAGCATATAAACGGTTTTAACTCGGAGATAAATCCCGGCAAAACTAAAACAAAGGGTATCGACAACTTAGGCCTATCAAACTATAGTTTTAGTCTCTATCTTCCTAACTCAGGGTTGGCTTCACCAAATAAGATAGTATCAGCTCTACAAAACAAAATAAATAAGTCTGATATATCAGTGTGCACAGATACGCAGGTACTGGATTTAAAACGGGGGGGCGACCAGTGGGATGTCTTATGTGAAGATGGTAAATTGAGATCTGATTATGTTGTTAATGCAGCAGGTGCTTGGGCTGGTCAAGTCGCAAAGATGGTTGATACTAACCTTCCAATAAAGAATACAAGACGAAGACTATCAAAAATGGATAGATCAGTAGATCCAGATACTCCTCTTACGGTTGACATAGATACAGGAGCTTACATACTCCCGGACGAGGATGGAACTCTTCTTGCTGGAGGCAACCTTCTAGATGGAATGGACAGATATGATGAGAACGATCCAAGCTCATTTTCACTATCTATCGATGAGGATTGGAACAAAAAATTCCGATCTGCTGCATCAAATATAGACAACAGTCTCTCTAATGCAACAATTGTAGATAGTTGGACAGGACTTTATGCAATGACTGAAAGCCGGGTGCCAATAATATCTGAGAACAAAGGGATAATACATGCATGCGGTTTCAGCGGTCACGGAATAATGCAGGCACCAGGTGCCGGTCACATAGTCTCACGGATTATATGTGAGGGCTACAATCCTATGCTCAGGGGACTAGGTATTAACAATCGACCGGATAGCACAGATATCCAGTTCTAAGCTCGACTACAACACAGATAAATGAGAATTTTTTTCACCGGTTTACGACCGCATAACTGTAAGTATCCCACATAGGGTGCTTGATCTTATCGACGCCGTCCACGCTATTTCTAACGGCATTAACTGCTTTAATGCTCAACATAGGGAAACTTGAATGAGTAAACATGCTGTCACAAAACTAAGGAAAACATCCAAAAAATATCTACTGTAAATATTATCTATGGAACTAGCACACACGATGTTGAGAACCGGCTCACCAGAACAGATGATTGAATTTTATGAAGCAGCATTCAGCATGGAACTAAAGAGGAAATCAGTGAACGATTCATTCACCCTATATTTCATAGGACATCCTGGACAGACAGCAGAACTGGAACTAACGTATAACCATGGTGAAGACGGAGAATATGGAAAGGGAGAGGGATTCGGTCATATAGCAATCCGAACACCTGAGGATATGACTCTGCAAGAAGCTTACGATAAAGCGGTAGAGGCGGGAGGAAAAGACTATCGGCCACCAAAGGAATGCCCTGGAAACTACGCCTTCGTAAAGGATCCGGAAGGATACGAGGTTGAACTACTAGGAAACTAGAACAGCCTTTCACGGACATTTTTTGACATTGGAACTCTACTGTCGCTATTTGAAGGGTCTTTTTAGTTGATGGATTCGAATCCATAGTGTATGGAAACTGAAAAAATCGAAGAAGATCTCCAGATGCTGGTTCTATTCGCCACGACCCAGATACTTGGTCTTCTAACGGCTTACAGGCTTAAATTCCGTAATATTTCATCTACTCCGGTATCTCAGGGATCAGTACCATGGATCATGATTGCAATAGTTGGCGTATCCGCACTTCTGATGGGATATATATACGGGAAAAAGATGTACGGAGCAGCCGATCTCTGGATATACACAGTCTATGCTCTATCATCTTTCATCGTGTTCGACAGCTTTCTCGGTGTTAGAGCGACGATGTTGCTCGTGACAGCGCTCCTGATGGCAATTCATTTCTCGGAGTCTGATTTTGTCACAAGTGCTTTGCTGTCGGTATGTTTTGCCGGTGCCGCGACCATAATGGGAATAGTGCTAACCGTTCAGAACGCCGCAATCTTCGTGGTTCTGTATATGGTTTATGATGTTATAGCGGTGAAAACCGGTTTTATGGGACCTCTGGCTCAGGAGACTGATAGAAGCTCTTTCCCTGGATTCAAGATCGGTTCAAGGGTTTTAGGTGGCGGTGATGCTATTGTTCCACTAATATTTGCGATCACGGTACTTGAGTACGGTTTACAGACATCGATTTTGACAGCTGGTGGCTCCCTCATCGGGCTCCTGACTCTGAAAGCTGCCATGCGGAAGAAGATGGTTCCAGCAGCACCGCTGATATGCATAGGTGCTTTTGCAGGATTCGCCTTATCGCTCCTTATCTGATTTGGAACAGAAAATTCAGTAGGGAGATATGAAGGTTGAGGGATTGCGGAGAGGATCAAGAAAGTTCAGGACAACGAAATAAAAACGGCAAGTCTAGATATGTTCTAAGTAGTTTTCTTACAAAATCAGTCAGCCTTCTCCAGAGGGACTTTCTTCTCCTTCTTCGTCTTTTCTAGGGATCTTGTAGTATAGGAATCCTCCACCACCCATTACCGCAATCAGCCCTGCAATCAATCCAAGGTTTTGGTAATAACTGTTCCGGGCGTTTTCCAGGCTCTTCTGAGCGTCCTGTAAGTTACTGTTCGAGTTTTCAAGCTCATTTGAGGCATTGGCGCTTATTGATTCGATTTCTTCCTGGGTGGATGCATTCTCCAGCTTTTCTTTGTCCTTTTCGGCTTTCTCTAGCCGTTTCTCACTTTCCTCTATGTCCCTTCGAGCTTCTCTATTCTCACTGTTATTACCGTATTTCCTTTCGGATTCTCTCAGCTCTGCCTTTGCTTCCGCCAAGTTGTCTTTCGCTATCTCAATCCTGAGTTCTAACGCTGCTGCAGTGTCTTGTTTTCTTTGATCTATTTTGGAGCTGTTTTGCCTTTCTCCAGAATCGTTTTTCTCTGAGCCTTCTTCGGTAGTCTTGTTTTTACTGGTTCTGTTCTCGGAGCTGCCGACGTTCACGTCAAGCGATGTGTTTGATTCCCGAACTTCTGCGTCCAAACTTGTATCTATGCCTTTATCGGAATCCGTGTCAGGATCTGCGTTGCCGTGGAAACTGCCTGTAATTTTCAAATCAGTGTCTTCAGTCGGCTGATCCGGTGTTCCCATAGATATAGCTGAGACTGATCCCGTGGCTAGCATTAGAGCTGTAAGCAGTGTGAGAAATTTTTTCATGTTTACTCCTCTAGCTGTGTTTTGATGTTATGTTTAATGAGGTGTGTGAAGTCTTCCTTGAATATTTTATCTGGTGCGATGAGTCTTTTATCAAATTTGTTGATCTTCGAACGATATTCATTTTTAAAGCTTTCCATGAATTCCAAGTACTCATCGAAGTCCGGAAATCCCACAAATAACACCAGTGTCCGCCGGAAATCATCTGTCTCACCCAGAAATATTGTGTTGGGTTTATCAGCAAGTTCGGTTTTGTCAATCGGTTCTGAAAGCTGTACAGTCATCATGCAGTAAACCGAAATTCCTACTGCCTCCAGGTCGACTATCGGTAGGTACTCATGTATGGTGTCATTTTCCTCAAACTTTCTCCTGATCCGGTTTGCTGTTGCCTTGCTCATTCCTGTTTCACTGGCGATTTCTGTGTCGGTTCTGCTTCCGTCCTCAATAAGGGCTAAAAGAAACTTTCTCTCATTATGCGACATGTCTTCAATACTTTCTCTCATGCACAACAAATAACTGACAAACTTTATAAAAGTACGGTTGTAAATGAGAAAATACCTCATAACGTGATCAACAATGAAAATGAAAACACACACCCGAAACGCAGTTTTGATGACCCTCGCAGTAGCGCTGATGGCAGCACCAGCAGCCGCAACACACACAGAAGCTGGCGCCGCAGCGCACACATCGACGAACGCAGACGCTAATGCACACACCAACGCACAAGCCGATACAGGAGTAATGGCTGAAGCAATTGTCAACCTGGACTCTAGAGTAAGTGAACTTGAGGCAGAAGTAAACGAGCTTCAGGCACAGGTTAACGGAAGTTCAGATACAGAAGCCCACGGCTCAGCTGAGGCAGACGCCGACGTGAATGCTGAAGCAGATACAAACGTAGATGCGGATGCAAACACGAACTCACACGCACAGGCCCAGACACACACAAATGAGAACGGAGAGACCAACGCTGATTCAGAGAACAGTATCTTTGCAAGAGTATCTGGTATGTTCGCAGGAGGCGCTGACGCAAACGCTGATGCAAACGCACACACAAATGCAGACGCTGAAACAAGCGTAGAAGCATCCGAGAACTCGAAAGCCAAATCAGAGACTGACGGAGAATCAGGAATTACAGGTACAGTCAAGGCTCACATCGGAGCAGCTGCTGATGCAGAATCAGACACAAAAGCAGAAAGTGATTCCTCCGCAGAAGCAGACTCTCACACCAGTGCCAATGCTGACGCAGACGCTGACGCAAACGCACACACAGACGCAGATGCAAACACAGATTCAAACGCAGACGCATCAGGTAGTGCAGAAGGCGGGCTGGCTGGTTCAGTAGGCCTTAACTAGAAAAATGACTTTTTCCCTTTCTTTTTTCTTCTCTCTTCTAAATCACACTAGGCACCATCTTACCTCTAACAAAAGTTGTCTAAATTGTTGAATTAGAACAAACATTCAATGTATTTTAAAATCAAATGTTGTTAATAGACAAGAAAAACATAATAGAGAGTATGTTCGATACAAATACACACTCATACGATGAGTGTTCACATGTAATACACACTCTTACTGTGGAAAAGCTCTAAAACGGCCGTTTTCAGGCATCTCAGATTGAACGAGTAACTCGTCATCTCCAGAGGGCAATCTAAAGGACAAATAGAATACATAGAGAAAGCTCAAAAACATCAAAAACCGTCAAAATAAAGGAGGTATAGTTTGACGAGGGTTCCATATATAGAAAACAAGCTGTCGAAGTTATAGGTTCTTTATGCTATACCATATCCACCTGGCATACCCGGGAGTAAGGGTCAAGGACATATGAAAAAACACAATATCATGCACTCTAAATATACCTTCTTTGTTCCAGGCCATGTTTTGAAGACGGCACTTTTGAACGATAGGAGATGAGTGTTCATCTAGTCCCAACACTCATTTCTCTGTATGATCGCTTAGTATTCTTAGCACGATATCTCGATTGTTCTCTGTATAGAGTATGTTAGCGACACCTTTCTCACTCTCTGTTACTGATACTCCAAGGGCTATCTCATCGAAAACATCCTTCAGACGGTCAAAAAGTCCACCTTCACCGTATATTATGAGGCGCTTGCCATCGTCTTGGATCTTTGTTATTCGCACAATAATCTGTTGCTAGGGTTTCTTTTTACTATTTTTCAGATCATTCATTATGGAAAAAATCTGTGTATAAATTTGCCATGTAAGAGTGAAAGCGAATAGCATTTAAAATTATTGTATGTTGGTGTAAAGTGAACATTGTTTGTGAGAGCTCTGATCAGATACTCATGGTTTACTGTCATATCTAGATGCTTTATGGGCTCAAAAAAGAGTGCCCAACATGAGTTTTGCGACGTCTAATTCCTATTGTAGAAAAGTTCTTGATCAAGTGAGTTTCCCACAGGCGTTGTTGAATGAAGCAACTTGCTGATCTCGCCATCTATCTCTTCCATCTCATTGTAACTTGCCTTCAAGTTCGAATTATCAGGCTCCTCGCTGTATCTCACGAAAGTATAAGCATCATACGAATAGTTTCCGCCAATCGCTCCCGCTAACGCAGCTTTACCCTCCTCCTTGTTAGGAACTGGCTGTACCTCTATGTCTTCATGGCCAAATCCTAAGTTGTGTGAAAGCTCATGACCCATAGTCATAAAGGGCTGATATTCTGAATAGTCATCTCTATCTATTATCAATGGTATTGTTTCCTGATTCTCCTCAATCTGTTCCAACGCCTCCTGCTTTCCGACAACGTTTTCATTTTCAGTTACTGATCCTTCATTGCCAACATAAACAGTACTTGTACAGGTGAATCCTTCGGGAGTATCTCCAGAGGAAACATGACCTCTTCCTAACAGGTCATTTTGATCCTCTCTTTCACCTGTATGTGATGATAAGTGAAGCACAATGTCATAACCCTCATATTCCTGAGCCAGCTCTGCGGCATCTGAAAATATTTTATCGGCTGAACTCTCCGATTTATTCAAGTCAATCTCTTCATCATGTACATCTACATTGGAGTCTCCTGCTACAAAATTGGTCCAAGGCTCCAAAAACTCATCTCCCACGTATTCAGGAATATCGCTCGGGATATCTCCGTAAGTTAGTTTTACATCCAATACGCCCTCATCGTCATTAGAGAGTTCTTCTCCCGAAGCAATTCTATCATAGACCTCAGGCTCCGGCAGATTATATGCATCCTTCAATGCCGCACCCAGGTCTTGAGGAATACCTCGTCTCAGTCTGGCATCATACTCACTAATTTCTCCGTCCCCATCAAGATCTATGTAGCCCTCCGATGTAATATTCATCGGATTATCTAGGATATCGGTTAAATCATAATCTGGTTCATATTTACCTTCGAATAAGGAGCTGGATGAGGTAATAGGGAACAAAACAGCGGGTGCACCTACAGAACCTAAAGATTTCAGGAAGTCCCGACGAGTCTTCTCGCTATCCATAATTTGTTATCATAGAGTAACAATTATAACTTATTGGGTTAGAGGTCTCATATTCAATGAATTTGTGCCGCAAATCGGATATCAAATAAGTTTGAACTACTTTATTGGTCATTTTTGGGAGAATAAAGCAAAAGAATATTTAAATCTTCCGTAGATTTGGACGAATGGGTGGACAAACCATGAAATACAAACGAACGTTCACGGCAGCAATTCTGCTAATCGGACTTATAACAGCTACACCTACAGTAGCTGCACAGGCTCAGGGAGAAGCACAGTCAGAGGCAAGTGGCGGAATAGTGGCTGACATAAGTTCAGCGTTAAGCCTAGACGCAGAAGCAAATGCCGAGGCAGATCAAGAAACAAAAGCTGATAGCAACTCTAGTGAAGAAGACCAAGAGAGTTCAACTTTCAGTGCTGTAGTAAACGTCTTTACAGGATCAGATTCTGATGCAGATAATGAAAGAAATGAAAGCAACTCTAGCAAAGAAGGATCAGCAGTTAACGCAGTAGTAAACGTCTTCGTCGAATCAGAATCCAACACAGAAGCCGAGGCAAATGCAAACACAGAGGCTAACGCAGATGCAGAAGCTGAGAGCAACACAGGGTTCAGCCTGTGGTAGAAACCATTTTCTCTTCAAATTTTTTTCGAAGTATTTCTATCGGAAGCAGTATTCTGAAATACCCAAGCAGGAGATCTACAAATGTTAAGAAGCCATGAAAGAGGGTTTTTTCCCCATCAATGCGCTCTATCCGACTGCTTCCTCTATCCTATTCGAATAGTTTGTATAGATATAGGAGGATGCTATAAGTAAGATGCCGAGCACTAGGAATGATACTGTTCTCGAAAAAGTATCTAAGCCTGAAGTATCGACAATAAATACTTTGAACGTAGTAATACCTAGAACCGCTATCGATTGCCTTCTAAAGTAGGTTAGACGAAGCTTAATGCCCATTATTAACAGGCATAAACCATAAACTCCCCAAAGAACTGACAATCTAAACCCTTCTATTTCCAAACCTATAGCAGTCATCGACAGCAACACTATGGACCATGAGAAGGCTCTCTCTACCAAATTATAGTCCAAATTCATTTTCCTTAATCCATCTCTGTTAAGCCTAGAAAGAAGGTAAATAACTGTAAAGCCTGTAATAACTGCTAAGTATGCAAATAATCTGGTAGACGATAAAGGATTAGAATAGCTAAGACCAGCCAATCTCCAGGAATCATAAATCAGGACTTTGGACCCGGCTACGGCAGAAACGAAATAGCCGCCATAGCTTATTTCCTTCCTACCTAAGTTCAGGGATAAAAATACAAGTAGAATTGCTAATGCTGAGTAAACGACCGTGGTCCAGAAATCAGAGAAGTAAAGAAAAATCCCTGTTAATCCAAAAGGAATACCTGAAAACAGATAGTGGTTTTCCAGATCTACATCAAGGTTCTGTGATACGAAATAGACTAAAGTCTGTAAAGCAAAAATTCCAAAGTAAATTCCGTATAAATATTCAATGCCTGATTCCATGAACTCTAAGGTCGCCAGGGCAGTGAAAAGCAAAGGCGTAACATAAATACTGGCTAGCCCTAAAACTCTATCCAAATCATTCAGCTCCCTTAATTTATGCAAAATTGCTGAACTAGAAGCCGTGAACAAAGCTAACATTGAAGTAAGAAATATCAACCCTGATTCATGCCCTCCGATTTCACTCCAAATACGGTATATGCCCATCGTTGAGATAAATGCGTAAAGATGAATGGCCAGCCAATTCTTGTAATATGACAATAAAGCGGTTCCTCCAGCCAACAACCCAACGTAAATCAGTATATAATATCCTATATTCGTACCAAGATAAGCAGTTGCGAATCCAGCAGTAACTGCTTCAGCGCCGAAAACCTTTGAATTTTCACGGACAGCTATAGCAAACATTCCTAGTGCTACAGCCGCTAAAAAGAATACATTCTGTTCCAATGTAAGACCTATAGCTTGCTGATACCCTGAGAAATGGTAGGACGCATAAACCACGAAATAAACAATTCCTGTTCCGCCACCCATCAAAGTACGACCCCACCTCTCATACCCGGAGAACTTCTCCTTAGCAAACCATCCTAAGCCACTTATCCCTAAACCTGCAATCAATCCTAACACTATCCTGGTAGTATAACCGATTAAATCCTGCTGTATAGCATATCTAATTGAGAAAGCTATACCTAAAACAAATGCAAGAACTCCTATCCTGCCTAACCATTTCAGCCCTACTTCCGACTCAAGAGAAGGTGATTTCATACCGGAGTCCTCGCTAGAATCATCTCGTTCTTCCGATGAATCACTTGAAGAATCAAAATTATTCTCCAAACTTCCCCCAATATCTTCCTTGTCCCCGGTTAGAGCATCCTCTATTCTACTTAGTCGGTCATCAATGTTCTCAACTTTCTCTTCCAGATCATCGATTCTACTATCTTCTTCCCCGGTCATTGAAACTTAAATTTCTCTGAGACTGATTTAAAACATTATTGCAAATCTGGATACGGTTCTGAGAGATCTTGTAAAACCAACAATCTTGTTTAAATACTTAACTTCAGATTTGTTATTTGTGGTAACCAATGGAATTTTCTATCTCGAAAATGAAGGAAATGATCAAAAGTGAAGGGGACAAAAGAGTATCAGAAGACGCAGCTGAGGAACTTGGGGAGCTACTCGAACTGTTTGCAGGAGATCTAGCTGAGGAATCAGTCGCTGTTACAGAAGAGGAAGACAGGAAGACAGTTAGAGGCGAAGACGTCAAAGAAGCTCTGAGATAAAAACCAATTTTTTGTTCTTTGAATTCTAACAGACATCACGGATTTAAGTCTTCCATCTCAAAATTCTGATATGGAACCTGAACAAATTGTGGAAAAAATAGTAGAGGAAACAGATCTTGAAGAAGACGAGATAGAGGAAAAAGTCGACGAAAAAATGGACGAGTTCGAAGGACTTGTATCTGAGGAAGGTGCAATCCATCTGGTAGCAAAGGAAGCAGATGTCCAGATAGCGGAATCAAGTGATCAGGCACTGAAAGTCGAAAATATCGTTCCAGACATGAGAAAAGTTAATATCAAAGGACGGGTAACAAGAATATCTGAAACCAACACCTTTGAGAGAGATGACGGAGACGATGGCAAAGTAAGAAATATTACACTGGGAGATGGCACCGGTACCGCAAGACTATCTCTCTGGGACGACCAGACCGAGATCGCTGAAAAAGTTGATGAAGGCGACGCAATAGGTATCTCAGGAGCATACACTGTAGAAGACAACCAAGGTAACGCAGAACTAAGACTCGGGGACTCCGCACAAGTGAAAATGATGGACGATGATGAAGTTCCCGAAGTTGAGGCAGATGAGGTAAGTGAGAAAACTGAAGCCAGCATTAGAGAGGTAAGAAGCAAGAACGCCGAGTACAGCGTAAGAGGAATGATAATGGATGTTTATACCAGCAGCCCGTTCTACTCGCAATGTCCTGAATGTGGAAACACAGTAAGAGAAGACGATGATGGAGAATACGTGTGTGAGGAACACGGGGAAGTAGAGCCGGATAAAGCACTTGCAATGTCAATCGTTTTGGACGATGGAACAGGCAATACTCGGGTTGTAATGTTTGGAGATAGAGCGCGGGAACTTCTCGATATTGATGAGGAAACCGAGAAAGAAGGAGATATTGAAGCAGTCGAGAAAGCAGCCACAGACGTGATCGGAAGAAGAATAGAAGTTGAAGGCCGTGCACGCCACAACGATTATTTCGGAACGCTTGAGCTCATAGCAAATAGCTTTGAAGAGATAGAAGCTGAGAAAGAGCTTGACCAGATTATTGAGATGTTCGAAGCCTAAAAAAACTATACTACTTAGACAAAAGATCAAGAATTTCTTAACAAAGAAGGGAGGACAATACTATGACAGAAGACAACGAAAAAGACCTTGTAGAACTGAAAGGAGTAGGAGAAAAAACAGCGGAAAAACTCGAAGAAGCAGGCTACGACGATCTAATGTCGATCGCTACAATGAGCTCCGGAGACCTCGGAGAAGTCGCAGATCTTGGCGATAAAAAATCACAGAAGATAATCACTGCAGCACGGCATGAACTAGACCTAGGATTTGAGACAGGAAAGGATAAGTACGATTCCAGGAAGGAAATGGGTCGGATTGCCACAGGATGTGAAGACCTCGACGAAATCGTAGGAGGTGGAGTGGAAACACAGAACATTACAGAGTTCTACGGAGAATACGGATCAGCAAAGACACAGATTTCACATCAGCTCTCAGTAAACGTTCAGCTACCTGAGGGAGAAGGCGGCTTAGGGAAAGGCGCAGTATATATTGACACGGAAGACACCTTCATTCCAACAAGAATCGAGCAGATGGCCGAAGCCCGAGGACTTGACGTTGAGGAAACACTTGACAACATCCACGTCGCCCGCGCATACAACTCGGATCACCAGATGTTGCTTGCAGACGAGGCACAGGATATCTGTCAGGAAGAAGACATAGGATTGATCATAGTTGATTCTCTAACAGCCCAGTTCAGAGCAGACTACGTCGGAAGAGGGGAACTAGCCCCTCGACAGCAGAAACTGAACAGGCACATGAACACACTGCTCAGACTGGCTAACTCCCACAATGCCGCAGTAGTCGTCACAAATCAGGTCATGAGCAACCCTGACCAGATGTTTGGTGACCCAACAAAGGCAATTGGAGGACACATCGTTGCACACAACTCCGCAGTACGACTCTACCTGAGAAAAGGAAAGAAAGACAAGAGAGTAGCACGACTCGTCGACTCACCCTACATGCCGGAAGCAGAAGCAGTATTCAAAGTAGCAGACGAGGGAATAATCAGCGATTAACGGAAATTCTTGACATCCGTTATTTCCCTTATTTTTTCATCGGTAGTCAGGATTACCTCACCCTCACTGAAAGCTACTTGAAGAGCATCAAATGTGTGAAGATCGTATTCCTCCATATAATGTGCAGCTTCCAGATATTTATCCATATCTGCCTCAATTTGCATCAACATCTCAAGTTCAGATAGTTTCTTCCTCGGACTCAAATCATTTCTCTCACAGAGAATTAGAACCTCGTTTAAGGTCACGTGGCTCGTAAATATTTCCTCCTTATGCTCTTCGTAAACTGCTCTAGCAGAGTCCTTGAGCCAGTCAGAATCTTTCAGTAAAGCCAGTATGAAATCGGTATCTGCATACATCATTTTGTTGCCTGTTCTCTGGAATCTTTTCTTACATCTTCCTTTAGTTCTTCTATAGACTTGTCTTCTAGAGCTTCTTCCTCCTGAAAGCTTTCTAACGGATCTTCTGGTAAAGGCAATAATAAAATTTCATCCTGAGTCTCAATTATTCGAAATTTGTCCGTATAACCATTTCTAATTTCTTTGGGTAAATACAATCTACCTTGGTCGTCAACAGAAGCAACAGTCATAGTACCACAGAAATAAACTTATTTCCATTGAATTAAATTTGTTTCCACTAAAGCTGAGTATAAAAGTGATTATATCTGAAGTAAGAAACGATAAAGAGCACAAGGCCTGTCTAAGTAGATTCCTACTGCAGAATCACCAATCAGATTATGTCGCTTTCTGAGACGATCACAAAGTCACCGATGCTTCTAACCGCTGAGAACGGGACAATGTTTCTTCCCTTCCGGTCTTCCTGAAGTTTTACATCGTCGATGTGTTCTGTTGTGTTGGAAATTAGCAGGTTCATAAGTTCTCCTGTGTCTCCGACGAATGAGATATCTTCTACTTCTCCGTATTTTTTACCATGTTCTTCCGAAACTATTGTTCTACCAACGATCTGTGATCCTCGAGGTCTATCAGCCATTTTTGCTCCTCCGTAACATGTTTTTATGGCCGAGACATTAAAAGTTTACATGGCCCGAGTGTTCTCAGCGATCGATGTAGAAAATGAAAAACTTCTTGAAGAACTGGCTAAAGTCCAAGATAGAATAGACCTGGGTTTCTCACCGGTCAAGAAAGACAAAATGCATATCACTTTACAGTTCTTCCAAAATATAGATAAAAAGGAAATAGACGAGCTGAAAGCGACGATGGATAAACTTGAGGCTGATTCTTTCACAGCGGAGGTTTCCGGCGTCGGATGCTTTCCCTCAACTGAACATATAAGGGTGGTTTGGTCGGGTCTAGATCAGGAAGAGAAATTTCAGAGGCTTTACAACCAGCTTTCTGACCATAAAATAACATCTGACAACAAACATGAGTTCAAGCCTCACATAACCCTTATGCGGGTGAGAGATATAGATAAGGATAAAAAGAAAAAACTGAGAAGAACCCTGAGGGAATTTGAAAACCATAGATTTGGCGAGCTTGAAGTTAGAAATGTCAAACTTTTCCGATCCGATCTTCAACAGGGTGATTCAAGATACGAGAAACTTTACAGCAAAGAGCTGTGACGCACAGGGAACTATACTTTATATCTACCGTACTCGCAGTGATAGGACTGGGAATAATGTTTGTGACAGCGGAAAGTATTGAACCGGAAACAAATAAGATTGAAAGTCTCAGCTCCTCCTCACAGACAGGAGACATAATAACGGTTAAGGGAGAAGTGATCTCAAGCCAGTATGTAGATGGAAACCTGTTTCTTACAGTTGAGGACGAAACAGGATCAATGTCGGTCGCAGACTTCAACTCGAATAAAAACTTTCAGGAAGGAGAGAAGGTATCGGTTGAGGGCGAGATAACTCTTTATGAAGGCGAATTAGAGCTTATAGCCCAGGCAATTGAGAGACAGTGATTGGATTTAAACCGTTTCAGGATGAAATCTTCAGTATGTTACTTTACCTGATAATACTATTGCTTGCGTTGCCTTTTGTTGATCTTTATCTTCTGATTGAGGTCACGGGCAGAATCGGATTTATCGAGACCTTGGGCCTGGTTTTCCTTACAGGAATTCTGGGTGCCTTCTTCGTGAAACGGGAAGCGAAAACTGTCTGGAGGAAACTCGGTGTCTCTGTAACAGCAAACGAAGTATCCCGAAACGTCCTAGAGGGTGCAATGATCGTTCTAGGAGGCCTAATGCTGTTAAGCCCAGGATTCATCACTGATGCTGTAGGCTTCCTGCTGGTAATAGGCTGGACTCGGATAAGGATAGTGCTGAAAATAGAGGAAAAAATGAAGGAAAAATCCAACTTCAAGGTCCAAGTACAGCAGTTCTAGGCATTATAAGAGGCGAAAAAGGAAAGAGCAAGTACCGCCAATCCCGCCTCCGATGGTATACTAAATCCGTACATCGAAAGCGCTATACTCCCAAGTACCAATGCCCCACCTTTTCTAATGTAGTTAAGGTCGAGCTGTGACGTATCTAGCCTTGATGCGAGGAATAATGCTGAGAGAGCTACCAATGCCGTTCCCGCTGCAGGAGCAACATACTCAAGGCTTAAGGCGACTGAACTCGGATTCTTTACCGATAAAACCATACCGGTTATCAGTATGGCAGGTACTGAAAGCCATTCCCCGACTTCTAAACCACCCATCTTCACCGCTATCGTAAATAATGCTAATCCGGCCGCGTATCGAAGTCTTCCCACAAAGAACAGCTGCTCATAGATCGGAGCCACCAAAGATATCAAGATCGCTCCGACTACTAAGTAAGGTGCTGCCCGAAACACTGTTCTTGTCGCCTCTTTTCTCGTCTCCGAACACGAGTACAGTACTGCAAGTGCTCCCGCTCCCGTGAAAACTGTCAACGCCACCGATACCACATCAGAGAACGTCTCAATCGCTCCTGTAACAAGAAGGGTTGCGAAGACTCCATCAACAAGCGGAAGGCAGAGGATAAAAATCAGTTTCCGTGCGTCCTTATCGGGAACGAGTAAGTGCCTTGAAGCGCCGTCACTCAATCGTTCCAGAACCACAGAGAAATACCCTTTCTAAGTTTTTATGCGGCCCCGGAACCAAGAATCATTTCCAATTAACAATTGCCTTGGTTCCGATGGTCAGAAAATTAGTAAACCTAAACTTAGAGATCATCGCAGTAGCTGACATAAACATTTCATCAACAGTCCTCGAACCAGCCACTGCATTCATATAATCTAACATAGTCGGGAAGCTGTTTTAAATGTTACTCTGGATTGATCAGTATTTCGCCTTTATCAATTACTTTCTCACCGTCAAACTTGACGGTAGGATCCTCACATATTGTATCCCAATGGATATCGCATACGTTCCTCTTTTCATGATTCTCTGAGAAATAACTTGAGTTGTCTCCAAACGCAACATGTACCGTTCCTTTAACCTTCTCATCCTGGAGAACATTACCGATCAGAGTAGCTTTCGGGTTCGTTCCAATTCCTAGTTCGGCGACCTGTTTCGCACATCTGAACTCTTCAAAAGTCTCCGTAAGTTCCGATTCTTCCTCATCTTCATGTCTCACCGCTACCGCCCTATTGTCCTCGATCTCGATTTCTGTTCCTTCTGGAGCGAAGGGAAAATGATCAATAACTAGAACTCCGTTTGCATCGATAACACCGCCATCAGCTTCTCCTGCCGGAAGATTTCCGAAATCCCCCTCTTCCCTGATAAAACCTGTATCCTTCTCAAAGTACTTCCGATCAACTTTCAAAGTTAGATCAGTCCCGCTCGGTGTCTCGATTCTTACCTCTGAAACATTTTCAAGTGCATTGTAGAATCTCCGGGAAAGATCACGAACTTCTTCATAATCTGCATTCAGGCTCTGATTCCAGACTTTCTTTGTAACAGTAGGCATCGTAGCTACACGGGACCCTGCCTCATTTGCTTTATGCCTAGCATCAGTGTGAGATAAAGACTTCAAAGTTGGAGCTATAACAGCATCAGCCTCTTTCATACTTTCCGCAACTTCTTGAGGTGGTTCTTCGCCATGATTCTCCGGTTCCTCATACTCCATCAAACGGTAATCCGCGCCTACGTTATCTAATACTTCAAGAAGCGAATTAATTAAATCCTGGTCATTACCATCGTTCAGAACAAGCACTTCTTCCCCGGATTCAATATCCATGCACTGATTAACAACTGTTTCAGCTCCTTCCTTAAGGCTCATACAATATTCTTAGTGTCCAGAGTTAAAATGCTTTCTAGCTTAGCCGGGCAGAAGTTACTCTGCCCTGAATAAAAAAATCAGCTCGGTTTTCTCACAGATTCCCGGGGCTGAAGGGTAGCGGAAAATCCTCGGAAAGTTTCCTCCTCATAACATCCTCTTGACCGGCAAAAACCAGGTCAAGATCCTCGTGGCCTCTGCTAATATCCTGAAACTCGGCCATGGTTTGAAGACAGTTACCACAGCTAGATCCTCCTTCAGGAGTCGAGGTCGCTATCACAATTTTATCAAAATCGCCAGGTTCCTCACCGTAACGCACAGCTTTCGCAAAAACATCCTCTGAATGAGCCGTCAACTTCCTATCATCCTCATGCTCCTTATTGCTGTACGGATAAACAATACCATCAAAAGTCATCAACGCAGAACCAACCTCAAAACCCGAGTCATCAGCATAAGCCTTCTCCATACCCTGCTCAGCAATATCGATCAACTCCCGTTCAACTTCCTCCTTGCTTCTATCAGTATCCAGCTCCAGATAAGAACTATAGGGCTCAAAGCTCTCATCAACTACCTCAACACCCTCATCGATATGAGGAATCACAGCATCATCCTCATCTCTTTCGACAACTCTGTAAAACATTTTCTCATCCAAAGCAGTATTGCAAACCTTTAGAGACATTTCAACATCGATGAAACCATATAAAGATTCTAGATCCGTTCCTCTCAACCTGTAATCAGGATCCTCAGTGACAATTACTGCGTCAGAAAACTTTCTGCCGCCGTTCTGCAAACCCTCATGCACGGCATTAGTCAAAGCCCAGAAACCTGTAGTATAATTAGTATTCTCAATATCTACACCTGCAGAACCGCGGCCATACTCATCCACTACAACAGCAGAAGTATCATACTGCTCATCTTCAGGATCAAAAAAATTCGGATAGGACTTATCTAAAACCTGAAAAGCAAGTTCCTCAGCACTCAAAGAAACTTCTCCATCAGACATGAACTACTCTTAAAATACAAACTTCAATAATCTTGCCCTCTAACAAAGAAATTACGCCTCGATGGCTCAGCCTGGCTAGAGCGGTCCCCTCGTAAGGGACAGATCCCGAGTTCAAATCTCGGTCGAGGCTTTATAAAGGATATGCTTTGAGAACTCTGTTTGAGGTCTAAATTAACTCACCGTCCAAACTGCAGAAGCCCAAGAGTCTTCTTCATCATATTGCTCAGGTCTCATATTAGAAGGAGTGTTTTCCCAGATTTGTTCTCCTATTTCTCCGCCTTCTATTCTAATTTCTGTATCAACTTCTTGCAAGTCTTCTGGTTCCTTTACTCTTTCACCGGTCGCTGGTCTTGCTCCATAATTGAGCAGATGGTTATCAGAGCGGAGTTTTAGTTTGTAGCTTTTCCAGTCCGTCCTACTTCTGGTTATCGGATTTTCAATCCTCGTCACTTCGTAATCTCTGCCCAGAAATTCTGAGACTTGCATCTCCAATCCATCTATTATAGCGTCCAAAGGCTCGTCTAAATCTTCATCTCTTAAGGGCACTCCTACCCCTTCTGGATTTAATAGTTTATATTTTGTCCTTTTAGGTCCTATATCCCAGCTTTCTCTTTGTTTTGCCATTTTGTAAAGTTCTTCTCCAGAAAGGAGTATTCCAGAATTATAAGCTGCTCCAGACATATTAACTTGCTGAAAATGAACTCATAAAAATCTGTCGCCTATCGAAAACTTTAGATCTTTCGCAGGTCACCATTTTAAACGTTAGACTTGGAAGCAAGCATTTAAATCCCGGTCGGGGTTTGGATTTGCCTTTTTATGCATGACTAGAGTTGGTGGCGCAGAATTCTACCTTACACTCCAAGATTTGAAATCAAGTCGTTATTTTTCCACACTGACTAAAACCGGAGAACAGTTTAGATTATTTCTCAAACTTTTGATAGAATCCATAAATCTTGTTTTTGGCATCTGTATTTCTCTTCCTGTCCAGGAATCATTGACTGCGAAACAACCATCTGAGTAATCACTAATTACAACCCAGTGAGCAAAATGGGTATACATATCCAAACTCCTTTTATCGAGCAAGACTATCCCCAATCCTGTTTCAACCGCCTCTCTGTAATCGCCGCACGACATTATTTTATGCTCGGGATCTATCTTATTCCCTAGATTTTCAGATAATTTTTGATATTTCCAGACAAGGTAGTCTGACTCTATGAATACCTCGACAGAGTGGTCTTGCATTAATTCGTTTATCAAATAAGGCTCGTAGCACTCCCTATCAAACCTAAATGATTTTTCAAGCAAATCAAGCTCATCATCCTTGCTGAACTCAAAACCATCACCGTAATAGGATTCTACCATCGCATAACAGTTTATGAAACAACCAAACGGAGTTTCCTGTTTCAAGGTATTTGGGCTATTATCCATTGATTTAGAGAATCAAAATATCCTCAAATCTTTTCAATCTTGCTAAAAACAAAAATAAACTTTTTAAATAGAATTTTGATCCTTAAATCCTATCTCAAAATTTTAATTATCGGAGATGACCGGTTATCTTACCGCCTATTTGGGTCTTCAAAATTCGGTTTGAGTACTATATTTCCCGACTTATTTGCTGAATCTCAAATATTTAAATGTCACTACACGAGCTGGTTCTTATGAACCAGAAAATCTCCAGAGAACAGACCGATGTTTTGTTCGAAAGAATTATTGCACAGATTGTAGACAATTTGATAGTAGCGTTTGCAGCGCTCTCAATTTTAGCTCTAACATTTTTATTGACATACTTAGGTTTTAGTTCCGTAGCTGGGAGCTTAGCTCCGGGCGGTCTTTTGCTGATAGGTATAGTCTTGGCCTTTGCACTTAGTACAATTTATCAGGCGTTTCTTGAGTATTACTGGAACGGCCAGACTGTAGGAAAAAGGTTAACGGATATACAGGTAGTGAAACAAGATGGTGGAAAAATCGGATCAAAAGAGGCTGTACTGAGAAATTTGCCTAGTTTAGTGATTATAGATTTCTTCTCCGGCATACTTTTCTATACGGCAGCGATAGCAAGCATTAAGTCAACAGAGAAAAGACAGAGAATCTTTGACCGTTTGACTGGAACAGTTGTTGTAGAAAGATAAAATTGAAGAAGCGAAAGAGGCGTAGAAAAGTAAGCATCCTAGCCGGGTTTTTTAGTTTCCGTGAGCACCGTTTCTGTACTGTGTGCTGCCTGTAACACGGACAAACTCGCTTTTATCACGTGCGTCTGTAACATTGTTGGCGCCGCAGTAACTTAATCCGCTTCTTAAACCACCTAGGTACTCCTGGATTACGTCTTCAACGCAATTGTTCTCTTCATAAAACATTACCTCTCCCTCTTCGTAACTATCTGATTCTTTCAGATCGCGGTCGCTTCTGTCTTCGGCAGCGGCTTTTGTTGACATACCTCTGAACTCTCCATCTTTGGGAGATTCGTAAGTATCTCCGAATACACCCCCACACATAACGGCATCTGCTCCAGCCATTAACGCTTTACAGAGGTCACCTGGTTTGCGGATACCACCGTCAGCAATCAGATCCGCATCCAAGTTCTGTTCGCTGATTTCCTTTACAGCAGAAAACTGTGGGTACCCCGCCCCGGTCATTTCACGGGTTGTACAAGCCGCACCCGGACCAACACCGATTTTAACTATGTCTGCACCGCTTTTGCTGAGATCGTAAGCACCCTCCACAGTAGCCACGTTACCAGCAGCTACAGGCACATCATAAGCTTCAGTAATATCTTCAATATAATCCATAAACGCTTCATGGTGTCCATGCGCAATATCCGCCACGAGCATGTCAACACCGGCATCAACAAGTTCCTTACAACGGCTGTACTCGTTCAAACCTACGGCACCGGCAACAGGTGAAATACCTTCAACCATTTCAGCCTGCTCACTTGGCTCTAGGAACCGGTGGACAACTCCTATACCTCCCTGTTCGGCTATTTCCTCAGCCATTCTTCTTTCAGTTACGGTATCCATAGGAGCTGAAATCATCGGTGCTTCAAGAGTTATACCGGCCAGCTCTGTAGAAGTATCAACATTCGAAAGACTTTCTACACCAGTTTTTTTGGGTTTTAGAAGTACGTCATCGTAACAAAGTTTAGTTTCTTCCAAAAGTAATCCTCCCGGGAGTAATCAAATGAAGCAAGCTTATAACATTTTAGCATAAAGCAGCTCTGGTTTCAGATATTTCTATCCTGTTGCAGATTCAGGATGTTTCGAAGGCCTCAAGAGCGCTTCGAGTAAAAACTTTGGATTTCGAAGAGTTTGAAGCCCCTGATTTTTCCATTCCTAATACATAATCTGCTCCAGCGCCCTCTGCCTGGTTAATTTTCTGCTGATCAATTTTAGCATCTAATGCCACCAACTTACAGCTTTCGACATCAGATACTTTCTGACTCATCTGACCGACCGGGAATCTTTCCAAAGTTTCAAAGTTTTCATCTAATATGGTGGCGGCCCTAGTACCCACTAAATCTTCTAGTATTCGCTCAAATCTGTTTCTATCCTCCTGATCTATTTCCTCTTCAGCATTACTTTTGCTTACATATTTGAAAGGTTCCTTGTCTCTCAATGCTTTATAGATCTGCTCTTTGCCGAGTTCTTCCACTTCTTTACGTTCAGGTGCCCGAGCTATGTAATCCGGTTCTGCTTTTTCCTCAAGCTCCCTCAGTATCAAGTCTCCTCCTCTGTCGCCATCAAGAAATGCTGTAATTGTTTTATTTTCGGTTATTTCCTGTGCGTTCTCCGGTATAGAGGTTCCTCCAAGAGCTACTGTATTCTTTATACCGTTTTTCAATAAGTTGAGGAGGTCTGCTTTTCCCTCTACAAATATTATCTCTTCCGACTGTTCGGCTGAAGGTCCTGCACTGAATCCTTTGTAAGCTGTTATTTCTGATGTTCTTACTTCTTCTTTGACTTCTCTTGTTATACTGTTTTTCTCGGGTTTCTCTTCCTGCATTTCAGAGAGTAACTGCTTAGCTCTTTTGACTATGTAGTCTCTTTTAGTGTTCCTTCTATCGTCTATCTCTTCTACCCTGATATCTGCTCCTGTAGGACCTACACGCTCGATGGTCTCCAGAGAAGCAGCCAGTAACGAAGTCTCAGCCGAGTCAAGAGACGTCGGTATTTCTATCTCGGCTATGGAAGTTCCTTCCTTATCTTCAACCCTTACATCTATTCTGCCGACCCTTCCTTTTTCCTGCAGCTCTCTGAGATCAAGTTCGTCTCCAAGAAGTCCTTCAGTCTGACCGAAGATTGCGCCGACAATATCCGGTTTCTCAATTATTCCTGAGGACTCAAGTTCTGCCCTGATAAGGTATTTAGTTGAGCTCTGCGATATTTTCCCCATTATTATCTTTCCTCCAGTCTTCCCCTAAACTCTCCTTTATCCATATTCACAGTACTTCGGTCACATATGTATAGTATATGGCTGCTCTGTAACACAGACGATCATCCGGTAGTCCCAATCGTCGCGCCTGCTGACCGAGAGCAGCCATAAAAATAATATCTTACTGTCTCTTATATGTTCAACTTTCTACCAACCTTTTTCTAGGTAACGATTAGGATTGGCTGGCTTCTAACCGGCTATTGGAAGAAAATTCCTTCTTCCGGAACCGGTTCGAACTCTGACTGCCGGGTTTTACTTTGAGTTGGCTCTTCACCGTGATACTTTCTCAGGTACTGGAAGTACTCCGTTGTTTTCTCCCTGGCATATTCTCCATCATAATCTACCATTTCATGAACTATGAACATCATAAATATCCAGCGGAAAAAACGGTTTAGAGGATAGGCTATGACTCTGGGGAGATTGTCAATACCCGAGGGGATGTTGTACTTTAATTCGGTATTTACAAGGTACTCAACCATTGCGAAGTCATTTTCGCCAGAGGGCGGTGTTTTTGTATTGATCGTTGACTTTATTCTCAGTTTTCCTCTATTACTGGGAAGATCGTCTTCCTTCTCTATCGTAGATTTGAACGATCGAGAGTCGACGTTCTCCTCATAATGTGTTTCATCCGGTCTTCCCATATCCATGTTCTGTTTGAAGATATAGACATGGTCTTGGTATATTCTCGGGATTTTCGGGCTTTCGTACCATTCAACCCTGTTCTGGATTTCATGCCATCCTCCGTTAAAAAGCTCAAAATGATGCCAGGTATCATCCCTATGCCCGAATTTCTGTTCTTCATAGTTGTTTTTATAGGTATTAGGAGTGTGAAACCATGGTAAAATGTTTTTTCCAAGAAAACCGGGGTCTTTGTTTTCACTCATTTGTTATCACTTTGATGGAGGCTGGTAGTGTGATGCTCCTGATCTGTGTACGGTTTTCTCGACTCCGAATTTTTCACGCATTAGGTTGTGTATGATCACGGTTGTTTCTTCGGCTTCCTCTTCGTATCTGTTGATTTCTTTTGAGTAGAACTTGTTGTACCAGATTCCTACTAGTATCTCGTAGAACTTTGATTTCTGGAACCTGGATCTGTGTTCGGATCTCAGCCCTGTCTTCTTTTTCCAGTTTTCCCGTGGTTCTTGTTTGAAACCTTTTGGCAGCCAGCTGATAGGGTCCCCGCCCGGGTAGATACTGATGACTTTGGAATCGACTTTTACACGGGCCTTGTGAATATCGTCTGGACGGTCAATGGTATAGAAATCTTTAGGTTTCTTCGCTTTGAAGGAAATATTAAACATTAACACTGTATGAGGGCTTTTCTCCTTGAAAGCTTTCATCCTGATACGGTCCTTGGGTTTCTTCACTGAGAACTCCATTCTTCCTCCTTCCTCAATCCTATCCATGTCGAACTCGTCCACAAGTATGTCTTTGAGATCATGGTAGATTCTGGCAGGATCCTCTTCAACGAAGAAATGATCCTGTTTCCCGATCACAGATTCCTCAAACTTTACCATGGCCTTACACCGCTTCCAGGTTCTGTCTTACCCTGTTCATTAACTGATCGGTTTTGCTCTCCACTGCGTGCTCCCATTCCTTCCTTACCTCACCGTATAGAAACTTTTCATACAGTGCGCGGTAAGCATAGTACCACAGGGTTGCCTTCCAACCTGTTACGGGATAGGATGTCACAAGCTTTCCTTTAACCTGTAAGTCAAGCTCTTCGGATTCCTTGTTTATCACGGTAAATATCTCTAGAATCTCAGCTGTATGTTTGTCGAAAGCCTCCTCAGTCACTATCTTGGAGCGGACATTTCCTTCATCGACATCGGTGTAGTATTTCTCCTCGGTGACATGGTCAAAGGCCATTCTTCTCTCCAGGAGATCTCTTATCTCAGGGTAAGCTCTCTCAGGTTGGTCTACAGCGATAGTCTGCCGTCTTCTCACCACTTCCTCCTGAATTTTCATACCGCTCATATAGAGTTAACTGGTGGAAGGTAGGATAAAAAAGAGAAGGTGCTGAGAAAAATTTTTACGAGACGTCAAGGTTTGCTCTGCATTCTTCACAGAGAAGTTCTCCTGCCATTTCCCTGAGGTCTTCAGAGTAATTGCCGCATTCCTCACAGACTCCTTCCTGAGGTTCTTCCTGTGGTGTTGCAGGTGCTTCTAGCTCTCTTTCCTCTCCGATGATTTCCGCGAAGCCAGGCCACGCCCGTATAATATCGCTTTGTGTTAAGATGCCTACAAGCATGTCGTTTCTGACAACAGGTACTCGAGAGATTTCGTTCCGAACTAAGGCCATTGCTACATCATCAAGAAGCTCTGTCTCTTCTGCAACGATCAGATCGGTACTCATTACTTCTTCAACTTTGGTGTTTGCAGGATCAAGGCCTTCAGCAACTACCTGATAGGCTATGTCTCTGCAGACGATCACTCCGACTGCCTCTTCATTTTCGACAACCACTAAGCCTCTAATCCCTTCCTCTCTAAGAAGGTTGGCTGCCTCTATTACTGTTTTATTCTTTTCAACGGCTATTACGCCGTCGGTCATTACCTCCTTTACCTGGACTTCTTGTTTCATAATAGGAAACAGATATGGCAACACTCTTAACCCTTGTCCTAACCTGTGAACTGCCTCAACCCGCTCTGCCTGTTATCCTTGCCGAAAAGGCTTTGAAGAGTCTTGTTAAGAACTAGTATCTGCTGCCGGACATACGGCGATACCTCATACTCATCGATTATATCCTTGGAAGGTTGCATGTACTTCTTGATAGTGCCTTCGGAGATTGTGAGAAGTACCTTTCCATTACATTCCGGGCATTCAGCCGTTGCTTTCCCGGAAGGAGCGATGGTCTGGTTGGTTAGAGGCACCCTGCGGAACTTGGTGTTACAATCAACACAACGCATCTTCTGGGATGAGAAAGATCTCAAGTTACCTTTGATATCTGGTATGAAATGCTTGTTGAGTAAGAGCTCCGCAACTTTGTTTTCGTCTACAGCCTTGAATTTTTCTCCGATACCTAGTTGTGCCGAAGTCTTCTCGCTCATTTCATCTAGAGTTACGTATTCGCTCTGTGTCGGGCCGTCCTCAATATTTGAGGTCTCGTGAGTGTAGCCATGATCATACGGTCTATCGCTATGTACAATATCTTCACCAATCTCGATATCGGTCTCAATGTTCCAGGGCTTTTTGTACTCAGTGGTTTCCTCGTAGAAGCTGAGAGGATACTCATCCACCGTTTCGATCGCCCAGGCCTCATCATCAACCTCATCAGGGTTTAAAACTGTTGAAAGGATTAAAGGCGCATCCATGGTCGCAGCTCCCGTCATGTCTGGAAGGAAATCTCTTGAAAAGTTCAGTAAGCCGTCCATAAGCAGTAGAATGGCGTCCTCGTCTCCGTCGCAATTGTTGGTAATTAAATTGTCCGTCGTGATAAAATTGTGAGTATTTTGCACTTCTATATCGTACATAAACTTTTCTTCAGCCTTTTCTATTTCTTTAGACTTTATAGGATCAAGTGTTATCTCCCCTCTAGCTTCTATCCTAGGACTTCTTTCTTTCGAGTAATCTTTCTCAAGGGCTTCCTGCTTTCTCTCTAGTTCAAAGCCAATCTGCTTTCCAAAGTTTACGGCATGTGAGGACCTGATATGAAGCTTATGGGATACAAATGTTCTATCTTTGTAATGTTCCTCACCGTACTTGTCAATTAGTATTCCTCCTGCTTCTCTTTCCGAAGTATTGTATCTAGTAAATATACCGAATCTTTTCAGCATCAGATCAATATCATCGAGTAACCCTCTTGACACACTAGTGGCCTGAACATGTAGTCTGCCCTTCTCTACCGATCCATCTCCAGCGAAGTAAGCAGAAAGTAGCGGCTTTATCTTTGATTTAGGCACAGACTTAACGAATTCCGGTATTCTTTTTTCATGGGCTCCTGTACCTATTTCAAGCTCTTGGAAGAACTCGTAGATTATCCTTGAACTTAAAGTCAGAATATGGTCTCCTTCCGAAGGCTCATATCCAAAGACGGACTTGATACAGTCTGTCATCTGTTCTTTCAGTTCTTCTTCTCCGAACGCGAAGCAGACTTGGTAGAATTCTTCACCCTTCTTCTCCGACTTCCTTGTATAACCTTCTGCTAGATAATATCCTAGCAGTTTCATGAAATCATCATTTATCTCGATGTCATTGGACAGTTCAACGTTGTCTCGTTTTGCAGCAATTATTGCATCTCCAGAAATCTGATAATCCATACCTGCCTCCTGGGAAAGCCTGTCTAGAATCTTTAGTGGTACGGTTTCTCGATATCTGTAATTACCTAGTGTTTTCTTGCTGATTCCTAGTAGATCTGCTGAACTCTTCAAGCCGCCAAGCTCATCTATCAGGCGATTAAGAGTATCTACATCCTTTCTTATCACTATTCCTTCGGTATCAATAAAGTCAGTTAGATGAATTCCGTCTTTACTCTCAAACTCTACATCAATTTCCAGTGGCGCCAGAAGCCGATCTCCTTCATCAACTTCACGAGCTTTCTTCACACCTTTAGATGTTTTTAGCCTATGGTCGGGGAATACCTCAATCTTTCTTCCTGAAGCGGTTTCAAATTCAATCTTAAACTCTTGTGCAGGAGCCCTGTAAACTTTTGTTGCATCTGAAGCAGTAACTTCATTATCTTCTTCAGATAAAACTGATATCTCGATCTCTTTCTCAACTGTACCAGTGCTATCGGTTTCTTTTTCGCCCTGAGCAGTCTCAAATATTTCCATAAGTTCTTTCTTTGTACCGTCAGCCAACTTTACTTCTGTATGGCCAGGAAGACAGTTGCGCCTCTTTCCTGCGTGCCAGTAAGGATGGGCATAGATTCCTTTGGCTTCTGTAAAACCGATTATTCTCCCTACTGTTCCTCCTGATGTGTGTGGAGCTAACCCGATAACGAGCGATCCTATTAGATCCTCTTTCTTTTCTATATTGTAGTATGGCTCCATGTCGTAGAACTGTTCTAGGAGGTCATCAACGAAGTTGGCTACACTTATGAAGTATTCAGATGCTGGTATGGTTTTGTCGTTTTCCGGTATCACTATGTCCTGGGGTTTTAGCGCTAGGACTTGGTTGTCGTTTTCAAGCGGGTTGCCGTCTATGTCTTTGTTGTAGCCTAGCTCTCTGAGTTTTTCGACCGATACGTCGATCTCGGAGGGCTTAAAGTGGGTCATCGGGATGTCTGAGGCGTCGTATCTAACTGTTCCATCTTTGTTTACGTAAAGGCCGTGTTTTTCTCTCAGTAGTCCTTTCTCTACAGGTTCGACGTGCTTGTGTTTGCCGCTCATACCTCTTACTGATTTCAGAAGCTCCGGCAGATTTCTCATCCCTAGGTTTTCCATCGCGTTGTCGATAAGTTTTCGTGTGTCTATTTCGGTGTACTTGTATCGCTCAATCCTCTGGTTGCCACATTTCTCACATTCATCTACTTCTTCATCGTGCTCATTGTCGCATTCCTTGCAGAACCAGATCGGGTTTGCCGGGGCGTCACAGTCGATACAGTAGGAGAAGTATGTGTATTCGTTGCATTTCGTGCACCGGTTGTGAAGTATTCTCTGTTTGACTTTTCCTTTCTCATCGTGTAATTTATTGTTGTAAGTTGCGGTAAGGTTTCTCATTCTGCCTCCTTCCTTCTTTCCGCAAGGGAAAAGCAACTGTGGGTCTCCTTTGATCGTTCTTTTCTCTGCTTTCTCCGGTCTGCCCATTCTGGATCCGAGATAATGAGGTGCCTGATCTCTTACCTCTATTCCTGAGACTTCCTGTATAAACTCCGGGATCTCGTTTTGGTTTTCGAGTTCAGGTTTTCTATCAGTATTCCCGAGAAGTCTATTCAGGACTTTGAGATCTTCTTTCCTTACTTTGATTTCGGCATCCTCAGTTTTATGCTGTACTAGTATATCTTCCAGGGCTTTCTTGGTCTTCTCGCCCGATAAGTCGTCTTCCTGTACAGAGCGGTATAATGCTTTGAATCTTTCAACCGAGGTTTCATCCCAATGATAAGTCCATTTCGGATGAAGCGGGATACCAAGTTTCTCTGAGATCTTGAATGCTTCCTCAGGGCTTGGATCTCTCTCTGAAAAATCTTTACCAAGTTTTACTCCCTGCTTTTCCAGTTCTTGAGCCAGTTCTTTTTCCCACCATTCCTCAACATAGGCTGAGGGTAGAAGTTTTTTGCCGTTCTCCAAAAACTCTCCGTAGGTTACGAGCATGTCACCGAGGAAAAGTATTTCATCGACTTTTCTCTCCAGATCCCGTGCCTGTTCCCGAGATTCAACCTTGATTACTTCTCCGTTCTTTAATCGAACAACCGGCGGGTGTATCGTATCACAGGCAGTTCCGACGGTTGCTTTACCAGGATATTCGACCTTGAACTGTGTTCCTATTGCAGCGAACCTTTCTGTGATCTCCATTGTCGCTGGATGGAAGGAGACGGCTGCCAGACCGTTAGTTCTTGAGTGTCCGTATCGAAGTCGGAATCCTCCTTTTTCTCCAGGATGACCTAGAACCGGTCTCCCTGCCGTCAGGGAGCCCAGGTATTTATCGGAAGGTGTGTAACCTTTCTGCTCAGAACTGTCTGAATCCTCGTCTCCTGAGGAGTGAATTGATTTCTGGAGCTCAATGTATTTTTCAACCCAGCTCCAGTGCTCAAGCTCGAACTCGGATCCCCATTTTTCAATTCTCTTCTCAATTTTTGGCGCTTTCAACGGTAAACCGTCAAGATAGACAAGACACATTCCTCCTCTAATCCGGTTGGTGTCGATCCTCTCTAAGTCTTTGTGGTTAGAGACATCTAATTGTTCGGTCGGGGAACCTGTTACCTCGACAGGAACGTTTTCCGCAATCATTTCTGTCTCCTCTCTGGTGGGATTGTACTGCTTTGCAGTAACCCTGTTGTAGTAGTCCTCAACCTCGGCTGCATATCTCTTGACGACGGTTTCCGAGGGTTTAAACCGGTCGAGACCGACTCCTATCCTCACATAATCGGCGAGAAGGACACTCATAGCGGAGGCGGTTCCTCCTGCGGATCGAATAGGTCCTGAGTAGTAAATAGCAAGGTATTCAGAGCCGTCATCGTTTTCCCTTATTCTGATATCTCCTATTCCTTCAAGCGGTGCAGTGGTTATACCGCCTGTCATGTAGGAGACGCCGACTCTTATCCCTGCATCACAGGCTCTCTCAGTCTCTTCAAACTCATGGAATCTTCCTTCAGCTATTTCTCTGGCGATGGAGAATGCCACTCTTTCATCGTTTTTTCCGTACTCATCTTCAAGCTCTCTGATTCGTTCTGCCACACCGGAGTCTTCCAGTTCCGCAAACTGGGCTGCGATAACAAGGCTGGAAGCTTTTTCCGGTAGGTCTTCAGCTCTCGGAATATCTACTTTCTGCTCCGGATCTCTAGACTGGGATCGGGCCTCATTAGCAATCTTATACGCTTTATCTGTTCTCTCATCTATAGTTTCAAAATATTCTTCAGTATCCATTAGAAAAACCTTTTGACCCTGGTGTTTCGAGTTTTGTAGTTGACCATTGTGACTTTGCCTGGATCCGGCTCATGTCCCATCCTTTCCTGGAAATCGGTCTGCTCTTGGAAGCTTGAGGAGTTGATGACGTTGACTCCTTTGTAACTTTCGTTGCTGTGAGAGTGGAAGTGACCTGATACAAAGACATCCGGTTCCTCAGTAATGGCTAGATGGTCTTCTCCCTCAGGTGAAAGTTGGTTGGAGCCATAAGATGGAGCGAGATGCCTTCTTTTAAGCAGATCTATCATTACATGATATGGCTCTTGGTAGGCCTTTTCCCTCAGAGCCTGGATTCTATCCACATGATCGTCAAAGCTATAGCCATGATAGATAAGGTTCTTTATACCCTTGCTTCTTATCGCATGTAGTCTCACCGTCTGAGGGTTCTGAACAAAATGTACATTGTTATAATCATAGATCTCAGGCATTGCTTTTTCCGGTAGTCTTGGCTGTGGCTCCGCAAGTCTTGTAATGTCGTGGTTTCCAGGACCTACTATCAGCTGGATATGTTCCGGGACTTTTTCTACCCAGTCCTCGAACAGTTGATACTGTTTGTAAATATCCGTTACCTCCAATTCTTCCTTCTGACCAGGGTAAGAGCCGACACCCTCAACTATATCGCCGCCTATAACAACATAACCGACTTTTTCGGCATTCTCTGATTTCAGCCAGTCCGCGAACTCCATGAACTTGTCATGTCTCGTGTCTTTTGATCCAAGATGGAGATCTGAAATATAGGCGGCCTCGACATCCTCTGAAGTGGTTTCAACACCATCCGGTATCGGCAAATCAGGTCTTACAACGCTGTTCGCATAGATAATGTCTCCTCCCATGCTCCCGATTACGCCGATAGCTTCGTCAGGAACTATTCTTTTTCCATCTCTCTCATCTATTAATGCTTTGAACGTCCCTGTTTTATCTTCTAGCTCTACTATCCATCTACCTGAGTTAGTTGAGTATTTTTCTTTTACGAAGCCGATTGCAGTGGCCTCTTCACCTTCGTTTCTTCTTTCAAGTCGATTAAGTGTTGTTGCTGCTTGCAGCTCTTTTCTCCTCATTAACAGCTTCTTCATCTTGTCGTAACGATCATTATAGTACTGCAGGAACTCTGGAACATCCTTTTCATCCTTAGAGATTTCTTTCTCATCCATTATCTCAACTTTTGTATCCATTTCGTTCCTATCTCTCTCATCTAGTATCTCAATATTCTGATTAGCTTTAGAACTGTTCACGTCATCAGTAGAAATCCTTTTTGGCTCACTATTTTCGGATGTGTTTTCTTCTTGTTTTCGGGAGTTTCCCATTTCTCCAGTTGAA
The DNA here is from genome assembly GCA_003009795.1 of Nanohaloarchaea archaeon SW_7_43_1. NCBI lineage: Archaea > Methanobacteriati > Methanobacteriota > Candidatus Nanohaloarchaea > Nanohaloarchaea archaeon SW_7_43_1. The sequence continues at coordinate 127,712 of PXPE01000001.1, forward strand.
GCATCTTTTTTTTTCCGAACAGTTTTCTGGCCTGAGTGTCCGTTAGGTGAGGATCCGTTCGACTTTGGGCTGCCGCTGTTGAGAGCCGAGCTGTTGGATTCCTCCCGTTTCTCCCTAAGGTCCTCTAGCATGTTCTCAGAAATATACATAGGTGTGATATCAAGATCTCTGATTGCCTCAATATCTTTATCGGTGATATCTTCAGCGGCTTCTTTGCCTACTATGCATCCTTCTTTCGTCAGTTTCTTTACAGCGTGCTTGTTCATTCAACCCTCCCCCTTTTTCCCTTTTGTCTATATGTAGAATTTCTCTTCAACCAGTTCCCGAATCTGGCTTTTAATGTTGCTAGACAGGTCAACACTTATCTGCCTGGTCCGGCCATGCCTCCCCTTAGACATAACATTTGCATTGATAATACCAAGCATATCAAGCTCTGAGATTAATCCTGAGACCCTTCTCTGCGTTAGTTCTGAAACCTCTACGTTTTGGCAAAGTTCTTTGTATTCAGAGTAGACATCTCCTGTAGCGATCTCGTTTTCCTCCTCTGTCGCATTGAGGATAGTGTAAAGTACCAGTTTCGAATGTTTTGGCTGAGATCTTACTGTCTCAACAACCCTGTCTCTTTCAATCTTACTCTGTGCTCTATCAACATGTTGTTTTACGATCTGTTCGGATTCACTTCTTTCAGCTAGCTCTCCTGCTACTCTTATTAGATCGAGAGCTCTTCTGGCATCGCCGTGTTCTTGGGCGGCTAGAGCAGAACATTTTGAGATAACTCCATCCTTAAGAACATCCTCTCTAAACCCTCTATCAGCCCTATCCTTCAGTATCTCTCTCAGCTCAATTGCGTTGTACGGAGGGAATATAATTTCTTCCTCCGATAGACTGGATTTGACTCTGGAGTCCATGTATTCTGTGAAGTTGAGGTCGTTCGAAATTCCTACAATAGAAACCTTGGTTTCCTTTAGATCATCGTTTATTCTTGTAAGGTTATAGAGAAACTCATCTCCTACCTTTTTTACTAGAGCATCAATTTCGTCTAAAGCTATTATAACAACTCCTTTTTGCTCCTGTAGAGCTTCGAAGAATCTGTTGTAGACTTCATCAGTTGGAAGGCCTGTACTTGGGACATCATCTCCTAGCTGTCCGGCCAGTTTAGCTAGCAGTCTGTACTCCGTATCCGCAACTTTCTTCATCTTACAGTTAATATAAACAATTTCTAAGTCTTTACTCTCGTTTTTAGCTACTGTGTGCAACTCGTTTGTAACATGCTTTGTAATAAGCGATTTTCCAGTTCCCACAGATCCATAGATAAAGACGTTGCTTGGATCATTTCCTCTAAGAGCTGGGGCAAGTATCGAGGCTAGGTCATCTATCTGTTCATCTCTGTGTAATATGTTATCAGGAACCCAGTTAGTTGTGAGGGCATCTTTATTTTTGAAGAATGTATCTTGGTCGATATAGTTTGAGAACATCGACTGCAAGTTACTTTGGCTCATTCCCTACCCTCCATTTTGTACCGTGATCCCATCTGTGTTATTTCCATTTGAAACTAAGGTTTATATTAGTACTCCAGTTGAAGCCAAGGTTTTGAGAAAACGACTTAACCCCCACCCCCTGTTTTCATGTGGAACTCTTCTAACCACACATCTACTGATATAACAGTGTTATATTATATTATGCTGTTATAACGAATAACTTAATCCCTAGAAAATAATTCTCCAGTCGAAATTAAGGGGTCGGTGCCTAGAAACCCAATTTTGGTCCCAGACTTGAATATGAGAAGCCTAGAACCGATTTAGTATTTTAGCTCATAAGAACGTTGTCAGATTGTTTTAGACATTATCAAATTCTAAGAAGTATCAATAAGTTATATAATGTATTTTTGTACTTTTTTACATTTGCCTAAGCTCTCAAAACCTGTTTTAGGGTTTGAAAAATGTTTAGAACACCATTTACACCCCCTGATTTCAAGTGGAACCAGACTTTTCTGAGATATCGGAGAAATATACTACTAGAGATTTTCCTGGATTTTTTATAACGGCGTTATACTATTCTTACTTATCCTTCCAATTTTCCAGACTTGATATTATCTTAGACCGTAAATATTTATCTTTAAATTACGGTTCACCAAACAAGTATGACTTAACTTGGATTAGTTTGAATCCTTACTATAGCTCCCAAAAGTAATAAGTAGATATTGCCTCAATATTATCTTATTATGACAATGAGTGTAGATCTGCCTGATGGTTTGGAGAACGAAATTGACTCAGAGGTATCTAATGGAAGGTATAAGTCCAAGTCAGAATTAGTCAGGGATGCTGTCAGAAGGCTTTTAGAGGAGAGAAATAAGCTAGAGTACAGAAAGCTCTCTGTCAAAGCCCAAGAAAGGATAGATCTGGCGAGGGAGACAGGAGAAGAGTACAATCCTGAAGAAATTAGAAAAGAATTAGGGATTGAGAGTTAGATGAATTATAGTTTCAAAGAAACAGCCAAGAATTCACTTGAAGAACTAGATGTTGATGAGGTAAAGGAAATTCTGCGTTTAATTGAAGAAATGATAGAGGAAGGATTCAGTCATCCTAAGGTAAAGATGATTAAGGAACGGAATGGAGACTGGGTATACAGATTAAAGGTAGATAGGGAGAACACTAACCACAGAGTTTTTCTTGACTATGTTGAAGGAGATATCAAGATACTGGATATCATGCATAGAGATGTTGCTTACGAAGGCAAGTACGGAAATGGATGAGAATGTTCCCAGTTTCTCCAATTATTTAAGATAAAAAACCTGATTTCATGGCTATGTCAAACCACGACGGAACAGATTATCAATCACCGTCTTCAAAAAGCGCTAGAATCTGCGCTAATATTGTTGCATCAGTACTACTTACTGTATTAGCTATGGTGAGAGCAGTCTTCAAAGCAGTGTTTGGCATACTTTCGGCTATGGCTGGTTGAGTTCTTTTTCCAAAAATCTTTCCAGTTTTTCTGTCTCTTTGTCCAGTAATTGTAGTTTGTTTTCTAAATTTGATTCCTTCAGATTACCAGATTTCCTGGTTAGACCATTTTCCGTTCTGCGGATGAAAGTTCCTTCAGACATCTCTAACTTTTCAGTAATAGATCCAGGTCTCTGTCTTTTTGATACCTTGAAATTGCTTGTCTCAAGAACAGAGTCACTGCTCTCGACATTTCTCTTCATTTTAACTCTTCCATTTTCTGTGTTCCATTTGATACTGGTTTCCCTCTGCTCCATACTGATCTCGATATCGGAAGTAGGGGATGAAAGTGTTCTGAAAAAGTTCCCGATAAAGACTGATCTTGTGGAGTTCATCGAGTTCCTGACTTTGATATTATGTTCTTCTCCATCAAGCTTCACTGTATGGTTTCCTGTTTCAGTTCCCAAGACTCTCCAGTTCAGAGTTTTTTCTTCCCCGGCCGGAACTGATAATGATCTAGTCTGATTTTCTAGCATCCCTAGTTCTGTTCCTTTCTCTGTCCTCAGTTTGAATGTTTTATTGATCGTGAATTTGTTTGGATTCTCGATTACCGCAGTGACTTCTCTAGTACTTCCCTTTCTAAGTTCCGGACTGAAAAAGTTTATCTTCAGAGGTTTCCCGATCCTGATAGTATCACGAGTCTGGGCCAGAATATTATCTTCAATTAGGATCAATTCGACATCTTTTTCTCCATACGAAAGGTTCTTGATCTCAACTTTGCTGCTTCCTTCTTCTAGATTGACATCTTTTGATCCGGTTCTGTTATTGATTCTGTAAATAATATCTCCATAGAGACTTTTCTGGGAGAATATTTTCGCTTCCAGAGTTCTATTGTTTGAATCGGGTTTGATGTTGACTGGTGTCCGGTACTTTATCTCGGCGTTTGCTGATTCAATTACTTCTGTCAAGTTGTCATTTGTTTTGAATCCTGAGACCACATAGTTGAGCTGGTTATTTTCTATCGATAGATCTGCTTTCTGTATCTCGATGTTTTTCTTGTTAGTATTGAAGGTCTTACCTCCAGAGGTAATCGGGCGGTAGGTTTCAGTACTGATGTTTTCATAGTCTTGGGTTGTCAGGTTGATGTTTCTGTCAAGAATACTGGATCCTTTTGGTAGTCTCTGACTGAACGAATATAACGGCGTTATACTAACTCCTGGTTCAAGAAGATAGTTTGAAGCATTCGACTCAACTGTCTTCCGATCACCGTGTTCTACTATCTTCTGCGGTGTCTCAAATGATATTTCTAATTTGCAAATGTTTTCCTTACAGCCTCTCTTTGTTTCAAAGTTTTTGTTTTGGATCGGATCCTTCTTCATTTCTGGATTGCCATAAAGTCTTAGTGAGCTCTCCATTTTCTCTCTGATACCGGTTTTATGGATAGTGGTTGGGGAGTAGATCAGATTGGTTGTCTTCAACTGGTTGATTGATGCTTTGAGAGAGTTACCTAATGTCTTTCTGTGAAGGAAGAAGTTATAGCCAGTTAAGGAAGAGTAAGCAGGATAGTTTATACTTGAGTAACCGAGATAGCTGGAGGCGCCTTTTTCCAGGAATTTTTCTTTCATTTCCCCTTTTGATGCTAAGTTAGAGTTATCCCAGACAATCGTTTTTTGCATTTCTGGAATCTGTTCAGGTTCAAACGTTTTCTCACCACTGTATCTTCCTGAAGATTTACTTTCCTCCGGTAGAACCCAATTATTCCCATCACCTATACCCTGGTAGTAAAGGATATCAGCCTCTTCCATGTTGTTTTGGAGAGATGTCTGGTTAAGGTTCGGATGCCTGTCCGGCCAGACAAAAGCATAAAGCAGTTTCATAACCGATTTTTGTACGTTTCCTTCACTCAGTGTATCGATACCAAGCTCTTCCATTCTTTCCAAACCTCTTTCCCAAGTTAAATTCGAAAGTGTTCCATTGGAACTCGAAGTACATCTCCATCAACTGCTCGGTATAGGTCAAGGCTTTGACGATAACAAGAAAGCTTTCTAACGCGTTAGCCGCGTTCTCAGAGACAAACTTCTCAACAATTTCACCTATATCATCTACTTCTCCTAGAAATGCAGTGATCTCTACCGGCGTTAGACTTAGAAGGAATTTTACGGGATTGGCTCTGTACTCTACGAGATGTGTTGTATCATGGCCTTCTTTCTTAAAAACCGATTCAAGACTTGAACCGTATCTCAATCCTCCGCCGCCCGTCGAGAGAATAACAGGCCAGGTACTGTGAAGATATTCCGAGGCAACGAGAGCCTCGTCTCCTAACTCTCTGTTTATCGACCTGTGGAATAAAAGTGATGCAGTCGTGGTGTTTTCCGGGTATCTTCCGATACCGGCCTCAAGGAAACGGTCTTTATTCAGGTTCCCGTAATCCAGATCCGTTGTGTAGGTATTCCCGTCTTCAGGATCATCGAAGAAGCCTTTCTCAACAGGATCGGATTTCAGTTTCGCTGGAGCATCTAGAAGAGAAATATACTTGCCCTGGAAGATTGTCTTCCTGTTCTCACCTATCCTATCGAAGATGTTTTCGATTCTGTTTTCTAGTATAACGGCGTTATAATTATCTTCTGTGTGGAGAGGCATCGATCCCTGTTTCACCGCCATATAGGAGGCGAGAATCCCCTTTTCCGATTCCAGGTCAGCAGCTACAACATGGTTTGGCTCAAACTTCTCGATGAACAAGTTCTGAATTTCCTTCAAACTGTAGTTGCTGAAATCTCTGTCAGCATCTTCCTGGTTAAAGGTTACAGTTGCATCTTTCTTCGATGCTAATGCAGAAACATAAACCAGTTTCTTCCTAGAACCAGCGTAGTACTTTTCCCTGGAAACATCGAATTCATCATTGAGGTTCCCAAGATTATCCGAATCAACTACGGTCTTATTCATTCCTCCCGGAACAGAATTGATATTTGAAACCGATACCGACTGATCCAATGCGACCGCCTTAAACAGTTCTCTATCCGTACCGGTAAAAACCGTGTTCTCCAAGCCTTGGCTCGTATTAACTTCGTTTATTATATCCAGTATCTTGATATCATTATCTACAGCAACACCGATCTCACTTTCATTATCACCTGTGTAATCACCTGTCCTCGGTCCAACAGTCAGACCAGGATACTCCCTGCTGTATACCTTATCCCCGCCGTAATCAAAGAAGGAGAGATTATTGTTCTGCCTTGCTACAATGAGTTTCTTGGATGGTATCAACTGAATATTTCTTACATTTTTTTCTCCTGAGGAAGAGCTAATTTGTCCTGTTTTAGTATGCCTAAATACCAATCTTCCCTCCGTGGTGTAAACAAATTTGTTCGATATAACTTGAGGATGAGATAGGACTTTATCTGTATTAATACTCCAATTTCTTCCTCCGCTTTGTGAGTAGAGATCGATGCTTGACTTCCCTGAAATAATCACACCATCGCTAGAATTCTCGGTCTTAAGTATATTATTTTTTGGCTGAGATTTCCATAAAACTGTTCCGTTTAGATCGACAAAATTGGAAACAGCTTTATTGCCATTAAAGGGTTTCCCTCCAGCTCCGACCGCTATCCTATTATTTGAATAAAAACTGTAAGGATGCCAAGAATAACCTCCTCCACTGAAAGAAGAGATTTTTTCACCTGTTTCATTGTAAAATTCTAGTGTGTTGAGGGTTCCTCCCGCAAATAATGAACTATCGTTAATTCGATACAATTGAACGGAGTCTACATAGTTACCCAGATTCTTCTCATGAATAAGATTTCCTGTTTTTCTGTCTCGCAATTCGAGATTTCGACCACCTATTCGAGTTCCTAAGGCTATATGTTCATCATTCACATGGAAATCTGAAGATAGATAACCTTCTGGTTTCCGAGTCCATGAATTATTGGCATTGAGTTTCTCGATATAATTTTTTGAAACTAAAAATACCTCTAAATTATCAATTTTCATATCTTCTAAGCTTTCTTTAGCGCTAAAATCATCTATTTGCTCTGTTTGGAGTGCAAGACCGATAGGTAACAGAGGAATTAGAATTAAAATGGCAATTAGTTTTCTCATAAGTTGAGTAAAATTGAGCTCCTTTAAAAATTCTGCTGATGTTGGAAACCGTAATAACTGTTGGATCCGGAGAAGGTAATACTGGATATGATGAAAGCAACTCTGATTTGTACTGTATATAATGAAGGAGAATCCATCCGAGAACTTCTGGACTCGATAGTGAATCAGTCGGTTACTCCGGATGAAGCCATTTTTGTTGATGGCGGTTCTTCTGACAGTACTCAGGAGATAATTGAAGAATATGCTGAAGATCATAATTGGCTGGAACTTGTAGTGGATATAGGCGCCAATATAGCCGAGGGCAGAAATACCGCGGTCGAACATGCCTCTAATGATTATATCGTATCGACCGATGGTGGCTGTGTCCTAGATGAGGGATGGTATGATGAGATGAGTGATGCATTAGAGGAATCAGACTATGTAACAGGGATGTGGGAATATCAGGCCGATAATCTGTTCAAAAAAGTACAGGGCAAAATAGTGTCATCGGCGCACACTGTTGAAGAACTGAAGAAAGGTAACAGAGGGCCAAGCTCGCGATCAGTAGGTTTCTCGGTACAGGCCTGGAAAGATGCAGGCGGTTATCCGGAAACTCTTTATACAGGAGAAGACTCAAAGTTCAACGCTAAAGTAATGTCGGAGGGTTATAAGCCGGCGATCGCTGAAGACGCAATGGTCTACTGGCAAATGCGTCCCACCTGGAAAGATTTCTATCGGCAGTTCTACAAATATGGTGAAGGGGATGCTAGAGGGGGAAACCTGTTTATTCACCCATCCCAGAAATTTGGTGCTAGTAAGAATGTATGGTTGTTCTCGACTGCGTCATTAGCGATCTTGTCAATGATTTCTCTGATTTATACGTTTGTTTCTGGTTCGGAATTGGCTCTGTATAACGCCGTTATATTATTTACCTTATTGGTTATTCCAATAGGATACTATATGTCTGCTTTGAAGGAAATACTGATTGAAGATGGGCTCAAAGCATTTCTAATCGCGTTAGGAATTTCTCAGCTGAAATATTGGGCTTGGTACGATGGATTTGTATTGAATTGTTTGAAAGAACCAAGTCTGATTTCACATCAGTTTAAGGAGGCGTCGAGATTGAGATGAAAATAGGTATGGTAACGACACAGTTTGCCGAAGTAGGTGGAGTAGAGAATGTGGTTAGAAGTCTTTCTAGAGAAATGAGAGAAAAACATGAAGTTCATCTAATTACTAGAGACCGACCTCAAAATACAGAGGATTTTTCTAGATTTGAAGAAGTACATATCATAGAGAACACAGATTCATATCTTAATTATCTGAGCAGTGGTAGAAAATGGTTTGAGGAGAACTCAGGAGATTTTGATGTTCTGCATTTTCATAACTGGTCGCCAATAATACCGGCCAGAGAAATAAAAACTCCTAAAATCTTGACCTTTCACGGTACAACTGTTGATATTTTTTTAGGAAATAAACAATATCACAAAGCTCCGATTTACTGGATGCTAGAAGAATATGCAATTAATATAGCTGATAAAGTAACTTCAATTACTGAATCTCATCTAGAGCCATTCTTCGTGTCTAATTATGAGATAATAAGGAATGGTGTTAATACCGAAAAATATCTTCCTACAGAAACGGAGGAGAAAAGGCAGGAATTGCAAGATAAATATAATATAGAAGGAAAAGGAATACTGATAGTAGCTCAACATGAAGAAAACAAAGGCCACAGAAACCTGATCGAAGCAGCATCAAAAATAGACCAGAAACATACACTGATGACACCAAGCACAGGCCCACTCCAGAGAGAAATAGAAGAGATAGCCGAAGAAAAAGATGTCAACGCAGAATTCTACGGCAAAATACCTGAAGAGGAACTAATCGAACTATACCAGGCTGCAGACATTTTTTGCCTGCCAAGCTGGAACGAAGGACTACCACTCTCAATGCTAGAAGCACTAAGCTGCGGTTCACCAATACTAGTTTCTGATGTTGCTGATAACCCAATTATAGTGGATGAATCAAAAGCAGGCCTAACAGTAGAACCAAAGGATGTAAAAGACCTTCAAAAACAGCTGTTGAAACTTCTTGATTCAAACCTTGATCAGAAATCAGAAAATGCTAGAAACTACGCAGAGAAAAACCTTGACCGGGAAAATATATCTCTACAGTACCAACAACTATACAGTGAAATCGCAAAATGAAAGTGAAAGACTGGTCAAAAGTAGCTGAGGAATACCTTGAACTAATGCCTGACACAGAGAAGATAGGGGTCGTAACTGATACCGCTGAGACAAGTTCAGGAGTTGGAAGAGTAAGCAGAGAGCTCGCCCAACAATTCTCGAATCGAGATTTTGAGGTTATACTTTACACTATAGATGGCAGGATATCTGAAGATAAAATAGATGAGCTGGAACCTGATGTAGAGGTAAAGGAAATTGACAGAAGTTCCTCCATTGATCCTAGAGAAGTAAATAGGATAAAGAGTTTATTTGAAGAGGATGATGTTGATTGGATGAATTCTCATGGCTTCTATCTTGCTATGGTGGCGGCGTTTTCCGATGTGAAGACCCTGAAGACATACCACGCACATATCACGGCCTGGTCCGAAATCAGGAAACATCCAATACACTGGATAAAATGGGTTGTGGAAGAATCACCGTCTATCTGGCTAGCGAATCAGAGAGTTTCAATCAGCGAATACGCTGCCAGACAGATGAAACGGTTCTACCTCTCAAATTCGAAAATGATCTACAACGGAATAGACACCGAAAGGTTCAGAGAGAAAGAAACAGACTACAGATCAAAAATAGATATTCCAGAAGATGCTTTTGTAGTAGGAAGTTTATCAGCGCTGAAAAAATACAAAAATCAAGAGAAAACACTTGAAGTATTTGCGAAAGAATACGCAAGGAGAGGGGATGTATATCTGGTAATTGGCGGAGACGGACCAAGAAGAGAACATCTAGAAGAAAAGGCCTCCAAGCTAGGAATCACGGAAAAGACAAAATTCCTCGGTTATGTTCATGATAAAGACCTAGTAGATTTCTACAACTCAATCGATCTCTTCATCTATCCTTCCAAATGGGAAGGATTTGGTCTTCCCCCATTAGAAGCAAAACTTTGTGGGTGTGAGATAAAAATACCTAATCAAGAAACAGCATTGAGAGAGGTAGAAGGAGGCGAGTGATATGTTTTCGAAAATATATTTAAAGTATGATCGAATACTGAAGAAAAAATTAGGTGATTTTCCTGGTTTGACCAGATTGTCCTTTTTTCTCTACAAGCTTGCGGAGAGGAATATTGAGAAAGTGGAGGGGGGGGAGTCTGTGTTTGAGATGGAATGGGATAATTTAATTATTCTAGACGCCTGTAGGTTTGATACTTTCAGAGAATGTTATGATGGAGAGATTGATTCCCGTATTTCTCTAGGAAGCTCTACACTAGAGTATATGGAGAAAAATTTCTCTTCGGGTAACTTTGTGGACACTATTTATGTAACAGGGAATCCTCACTTCCATCCATCACAGTTTAAGAACCTGACTGGTAGAAATTTAGAAGATGTTTTCCACAGTGTTTTTCATACGTATCAAACCGACTGGGATAAAGATGCAAATACAGTATTACCTGAACCATTAATTAGAGATGCAAAAACAGCTAGGAATCTGTTTGAGGATGAGAATCTAGTAATTCATTTTATGCAGCCTCATTATCCATTTGTCAACTCAGATCTTGCTAAGGGCGGTATTAATCCCGAACTTGATGATTCTGCTGAAAGTGTTTGGAGGAAGGCAGAAAAAGGAGAATACTCTCGTAAAGAGGTTTATCAGACCTACGAATCTCACCTTGAATTTGTTCTGCCTAAAGCGAAAGAATTGGCAGAAACTCTTGAGGGAAAGACAGTAATAACCTCCGATCACGGTAATCTTGTAGGGGAAAACGGATTATATGGACATCCCTCAAGAGCACGAGCACGATGTCTAAGAAAGGTACCACTCTTGGTGATATACGATGAGTAAGGTACTCGTAGTAACCTTTGATGGAATGGATAAAGACTTAATTAGAGATTATAATTGCGAAAATCTTCTTGGGATGGAAGAGTTTGGCACGATAGATAACTCAACAGGGATTTCTACTATAATAACAAATGAACTCTGGGCAAGCTTCATCACAGGGAAGACCTGGAAAGGCCATGGAATAATTTCTAAGAATAGGCCTGAATCAGACTTTCTCTTCGAGATAGAGAAACTAAATAGATACAAATTCTTCAGGAAGTTCATGGGTATAAGAAGATCTATTTATGACAATATTCCTTTCCTTAACTCTAGCATAAGAGCTTACGATAAAAGGGATTTGAAAAGTGATACCCTCTTTGAGAAGGTACCTTCCTCGAAAGCTATAGATGTTAGAAGTTATAACCTTATTTACAATGTAGACATGATGTCCGGCCTGAAAAAAGGCGTTTCTGCAGCCACAAAGGAATTAGAACGCTTTACAGAATACAAGAAAAAAGAACTTTTTCAGGCTATGGGAGAAGAATACAGCTTTATTATGACTCATTTCCATAAACCGGATCATATTCATCATTGGTACTGGGAAGTAGGGAAAAACGAGAAAGTGGAGAAAACATACCATGAAATGGACGAGTTAGCTGGAGAAATAATGGATAAGGCTGAGCAGAACGAATTTGAGAAAGTGATATTCATTAGCGATCATGGCCTTCCAGATATGCAGAAAGGAGCACACAACGAAAATGCATTCTACGCATGCAATCACGAACTATTCGGAGATGAAAAGCCGCATATAACAGATTTTCACGACAGGATTTTGGAACTAATCAGTCAAGGAGGCGATGAAATCGAAGGTGTTGATTTTTGATTGATTTTAAAGCCCTATCAAAGAATATTAGGAGAAGAAATTGGAAGCCGTTTCTTTTGAAAATATATCGGCCTATTTTTAGAAGAAAGGACCATGAGGGCGTTGATATTCTTGAAGAGGAGTGGGATAATTTGATTATTCTAGACGCCTGTAGGTATGATATTTTTAAAGAGGAGAACTTCTTAGAAGGGGATTTGGAAAAAAGAGTCAGCAAAGGCTCTAGTTCGAGTGAATGGCTAGCTGAGAACTTTCCGGAAGATGAATATGAGAATATAGTATATGTATCCGCTAATCCTCACTTGTGTCCATTTGAGCTTGATTATATTGGAGATGCAATGGACTCGAGTAAATTTCATGATTTTGCGCCCGTTTATCTAGAGGAGCCTGAGGAAGACATTAAATCAGCTAACTACATGAGTGTGCATCCTGGAACTGTAAATGAATTTGCAAGGGAATTTGCTGAAAAGTATCCTCTCAAGAAACTGATTGTGCATTACATGCAGCCGCATATTCCTTATATAGGTGAAACAAAGATTAGGCTAGATCAAGAGGTAGAGAACCCGTTTGAGCTTTTCCAACATCCCAAATGTCGGGAAGGGTACCGTGATAACTTGAGGCTGGTGCTTGAACATGTGAGAGAACTAATACCTCACCTCTCCGGGCAGACTGTTGTTTCTGCGGATCATGGAGAACTTTTTGATGAGAGAGGGTTATATGGTCATCCTACCGGTATTTACTTCTCTGATCTCGTGACTGTTCCTTGGTTTGAAGTTGATGGCAATTACTTAGATAATGAGGAAACAAGAGGTATTGATATATGAAACAGAATTTTAATCGAGTTATTATCATAGCGTTTGACGGCTTAGATTACCAGAAGATTCGGAAGTACGACTGCGAAAATGTGATGCAGGAAGAGTTTGGAAAAATCTCTCTAGAGAATATGCCCTTGACTACTGGACCTCTATGGAGTTCATTTATTACAGGTATGCATCCGGAGGAGCACGGTGTTCAAAAGACGATGAACTGGACCAATCAGAAAGTGCAGAAGTTTGAGAATTTGATGGGAGACCTTCCTTTTACAGATTTCTGGAAAGGTATTAGATGGACTATCTTCCGTAACCTTGGCTCCCTTAATGCAGGGGTAGTGGGTGCTTACAGGGAGAACTTGGAGGTAAATGAAACTATTTTTGAGGACATTGAGCCCTCAATCTCGCTTAATGTTCCTGGTCAAGATATTAATACTGCCTTGAGCACAATCATTATTTCAAGGGCGCTTGGAAAAGATGCCCCTCTTCCTAAAGACGTTATGGAAAGGGATATTGACGCTGAGCATCTGAAAAGGAAAGAGGAAACATTCGAGGCTCTGAAGGATGAGAATTTTGCGTTGTTGATGTCTCATTTTCATAAGTCTGATTTCATGCAGCATCTTTATGGTTTCAGTGAGGAGAAGGAAAGAGAACTCTATAGAGTATTCGATAAGCTAGCCGGAGAAATCAAAGAATATGCATCTGATGATGACTTGCTGATCTTCTGCTCTGATCACGGTCTTGAGGACGGAGGTCACAGAGATCAGGCATTTTACTCTCTAAATCATGAGCTAGGCCTTGAAAATCCTCATATAACTGAGTTCCGAGATATTCTGAAGTCTATAGAGGTTAAGAGGGCTGAGGAGATTAGAGAGCTGGATCTCTAAAGGTATCCCATTTTATCCAGCTTGTCTTTGATTTCTTCCTCTACCTCCTTCTCTTCTCCGCTGAAATTGCCGAGCTTCTCTCTAATACTCTCCTTAAGTTCCTCGACTAAATCCGGATTCAAATCCGTTTTCTCTTGGTGGAAACCGTTGATTCTGAAGCCTTTCTTTTCTCCGTTGCTATCTACTACAAGCTTTGAATCCTGCTTTATTGCTGCCTGTAGACCTCTACTGAACCATCCTATATCTTTTGGAGGATTGAGCTTCTCCAGCTCCTCTATATACCCTCCTAATGCCTTGTCCCTCTCCATGTGGACTATTTCTCTTTTTTTCTCATCTGGAAGAAGGCAGGGCCTGCTCTCCACTTCTTCAACCGTTTCGCCTGTAGCAGCTTTTAGAAGGGAGTTTGGAAGATCTATGAGAGAAACAGGTTTTTCTACATTATCCTCTCGGAAGGGGCCTCCCGCAATAACAAGAGGAACGCGCGTAAGGCTTTCATTAAGAGCTGTATCATGATAAAGAAGCCTGTTATACTCGCCAAAGTTTTCCCCATGGTCTGAAGTGAAAACTATAATTGTGTCTTCGTACACTCCTTCTTTTTTCAGCTTGTCTATCAACTGTCCGACTCTGTAGTCTAGGTATGCAACTTCGGCATCGTATCTGGATTCTACAACATCCATTTCCTCATCTTTAAGTTCGAGATTTCCCGCCGTATAATCTAGGCAATGTCCCCAGTCAGCTACTCTGTCGACTGCTTCTTCGTCCATTTCTTCTCCAACTTCTCTTTCGAACTTCTTTCGGAACTTTCTAGGTGCCTCATACTTGTTGTGAGGGTTTGTGGGGTTCCAAAATGTAAAGAAGTGTCTGGAATCTTCTCTTGATTCAAGCCATTTTCCAATCTTTTTCGTTGCGTAACGAGTTCTATTATCTTGGCCAAAAAGAAGGTTCCAAACCATCCCCTCCATATGCCAGAAATTAGGCTCGAACTTATCCTTCAAAGAAATGTCTTCATAGTAGTCAAATCCTCTTTCAAAACCTAGATCTGAACGAATGTGGAGGGACAAATTGTAAGCCCTTGTCTCGTAGCCTTCATCACTGAAGTAATTCCCGATAGTCCTGTACTCCTCATCTAGGGGTGAACCCTTCGCTGGCCAATCCATGTTTGAACAGTACTCTCCTGTAAGAAATGAAGGCTGTGAAGCTGCTGTCCAAGGTCCGGTAGCGTATGCCTTTTCGTAGAAGACTCCTTTCTCTGCCAGCTGGTCAATATTTGGTGTCAGCTTTTTTCCGTCTCTTCTGTATCCTGTGTAAGAGAGTCTATCGGCCCGCATAGCATCGGCCATTATAACTAGCACATTTTTCTTTTCCATACTGAAGAAAGAGTATCTTTTTACTTATAACTTTAGAATAGCATTTGTGATGGCCCGAAATATAGAAGACTTGGATATCCTGTGGCTGGGATATGATGGAGTACATCCGGCACATAGAAACTTCGCTGATAGCATAGGTGCGGAAGTAGTTAATTTAACTATAGATAGTGATCCAGGATGGTCCAATGCCTGGAGATATGTTGAAAATGGTATTAAACAAGGTCACTATGATTATGTGATTTGCAATGAGGGACCTTCTCTCCGTAGCGGGGCGCCTATGAAGTTTTACTCTTGGTTGAAACCAGGTGAATCAAATACTAAAGTGATTAGGTATCTAGCCAATGCTAATTACTATTTTATTACACAAGGTGATGGCGCTAGACCTTACTTCAATAGATTTGTAGCAAATTTTGTGGATGGTGGGATTGCCAATTCAAAATTTACAGAGAAGAACGGTAAGAAATTTATTGACGGACCTATAAGAACTGCAATTCCTCCAATAAGACAGGAACTTTATGATAAACTGCCCAAAAATGGTCATAACTGTGGAAGTAGAAAGATTCTTTCAGTAGGAAACAACTCCTGGTATAAGGGTAAGGATTTACTTGTTGAGGCCTTTCAGATCGTTAAAGAAGATTATCCAGAGGCAGAGTTAATTTTAGTAGGTAGTGAAACTAAGGAGTGGAGCGATAAAGACAATGTAAAAGCACTAGGCAGAGTTAAAGATGTTGCACCTTACTATGACAAGGCAGATGTGTATGTTCAGTCCTCTCGAGGAGATGGATTTGGAGTAGTGGTTCCAGAAGCCATGAGGTCAGGAATTCCTACTGTTGTTACAGAGACTACTGGTGCAAGTGAGATAGTAAGGGACTTAGATGATAATTTGATAAGAGATGTAGATCCAAAAGATATCGCTCAAGGCATTAAATATTATTTCGAACTTTCTGAAAAAAGAAAAAAACAATTATCAGAGACCGCCAGAGATCTATCCGAACCTTTTTCTCCAGAAAATCGTAAGAGCCAGTTTAGGGAAGAATCCGAAGAGCTAGTAGAAGAACTAGAGAAATGATATCAATTGTTATACCTGCAAGAAACGAGAAAGAGAATTTGAAAGACTTATTGGAATCGATAGACCAAACCACCTATGATGATTATGAAGTTATAGTGGTTGACGGGGGATCTACAGATGGAACTAAACATGTGGCTGATAAATATGATGCAAGAGTGATTGGAGGTCCTCAAGAAGGTCCTGCAGTGGCCAGGAATGTTGGTTGGGAGAATGCTAGAGGGGAATTTGTGTATTTCTTGGATGCAGATAGATTAATTGGGCCTAAAACCTTGAATAATGTTGCAGAGGCTTTTGAAGAAAATTCCGAGGTTGATGTATTTCATGTAGAGACCGTTGACAAGTTTGTTACAGATAACTGGGTTTCTAAAGCGATAGCTGCGGAAAACGGTGCTTTGACAGGAAAACAACATAGAGCAGAAATTTTCAGGAAGCTAAAGGAGGTTATAGGGCTGTGATAATACGAAAAGAAGTTTTGGAGGACATTGGAGGTTATGATGATGAGATGGCATATGGAGAGGATTTTGATATTCCTGAGAGGATAGATAAGGCGGGTTATAGAAGAGAATGGGTTAAAGGCGAAGAGTACCACAAACTAGTTTCCTCCTTATCAGAGGTATATAGACAGGGCAGATGGTATGGTAAGAGCATACTTTGGATGGTTTACAAGCATCCTAGCTCCTTTCCGAGCCTTCTCAGTATAGGCTTATTTTCTACCCTGCCATTTATTACACTTGGAGCTGTCCTCTTTTCTCCCCTAACTTATCTGGCAGCCCTACAATATTTACTAATAGGCTTCTATGTTATTCTAGGTTTCTACAGAACTCGTAATCCTTATATAGTGGCTGTTCCCTTGATTAAGGTAGTAAGGAGTATTGCAGAGGTTGTAGGTATTGTGGAAGGGTTCTTCACTACGGACTTTGGTCGCGAATGATATTAATGTAGCTGGAAATGACTGACTCTTTGTCAGACCCAATCTTCTTTGCTATGTGTCTACAGTCTTTATCTCCAGATTCTGGCTCTGTATTATTCCAGTTATCTACGAGGAATTCATCCGGCAGGTACTCGTTTAGAGGCCTGATATCTGAGGTCAGAACTGGTATCCCTGCGGCAAGCGATTCCAGAAGTGCGAGAGGTAGGTCAACGGTTTTCTCAAGGTTATGGTATGGAAAAACGGCTAGCTTGGCTTCTGAAAGAGCTTTCTCGGGAAGCCCCTCATGCAGAAATATCTCCCCGTTACCGATCTTCTCCTTCATCTCAGGAAATCTTTTCAGGACTGTCTCATCGTCCTGTATGAAGTAGCAGTGTACAGGATGTTCCTCAGAAGCCATATACATAAGTCTATCTATCCCTTTATCGGGGCGGGCGTGACCAAAATGCACTATCTTGTCGTTGGAGCTTTCGATATCAAAGAACTTGTCTTCTACGATAGGACGTAATGTAGAAGTATTACTGATTTTAATCTCATCTCTGTAGAATTCTTCCATATTTTCCGAGGGTAGTATAACTTTGTCGCAAAGCAGAGGAAGGAACGTCCGTTTAACGGTTCTACGGAAAAGGTTCTCTGGCTTTATATTATAGTAGTTGACGAAAATCTGTGTATCTGAAAGAATATTGAATTTCAGAAGTCTAAGGAAGAATTTCGAGTTCAGGAAAGGTGTAAAGTATAGATGAACAACGTCGTAGTCGCCTTCTCTTACGTTGTTGATTACGTCCTCTTTCTGAACTATGAAGTTATCTACATGATGTCCACTATCTTTCAGAGCTTCTTCCATACGGTTATGCATAGAAGCTAAACCACCAAAACCCGGGTCCTGTATCAGAAATGCGAACTTCATACTTTATCCTCTATGAAGCTAGCTATTTTTCGTGGCTGTCTTTCAAGCGGCACACGCAGCTTTTTGATTTTTACACTTTCAAAGCAGTCTTCCAAAATCTCTCTGTTTTTCGCTTCTGAGTCCTCCATGTATTCGTTGGCTTCTTCAAACTCGGTTCTCCATATATTATAGTTTTCCTCAAATCCAGAGCGCTGCATCTGGTTCCATAAAACCATTTTATGGATGAAGTCTTCTTTTCTCATATTTTCTAATCTCATATCATTGCGTTTCTCCGGTTGAATGTAGAAAGCAGTATCAATCTCTCTTTTCTCTGTTTCAAAGTTCATATCATAAGGATCAATCTTCACAGGTTCGATGAATCGATCCAGAGCTTTACCTACGATGGGCAAAGGCAGTTTTCTTATTTGTCTGAATGATTTTGCTTTTGGCTTTGAGTAATCAGCATTCAGATTATTCAGGAGGCTCTGGAATTTCTCTATATTATGGTTGCCGATATAAAGCGGCATCCGAAGAGGAATTGCCTCACCGGAACTATTTACTGGTGCATCTTCGTCGGCCATAAACTTGAAGCCTCTCAAGTTCAGGGCTAAATTGATTCCGGTCTTCCCTGTATTAGGCGGTCCTGTAAGCACATAGGCGTTTTCACTATCTGAGAATGTAGAAAAGTGGCTCAGAGATATTTCTTCACGTAGAAGCCGATAGTATTCTGCATCGAGAACATAGCTATTTAGATCGCTGTTTCGTTCCGTATTTGTTTTTACAACTGTTTTCTCTCCGATTTTTGAGAAATCTATACTGTATCTATTCCCTGATTTTAGAATCACCATTCTATCATCGGTGAACAGATAGGAGTTCCCGGCACGAGAATATCTTTCAGCACTCATATCTTTTTTCTGAATATTTGGATTCAAAGGTTCAGGAAATTTCACTTTTCATCACTTCCTATTAGCTCTTTGACATCTTCAAAGCTGCTGTAAGATAGATTCTTCACTTTAGTGTCTTCCAGGCTTTCTCTGTAAATTTGTTCTCGGGATACAATATTCTCATCTGTGATAAAGCTGAATAGGGAAGGATAGTGATGTGTGTGGAACTCCTGTAAGTTATCGGCTAATCCAAGTAATCGATCGACATCGTTTTCCACATCTGAAGTTCTGAACTTTCCTCTGTTCAGTAAGAATATCTTTTCCAGCTCTGTGGGCTCTGAAGCTATATTTTTGTCATCCGTTTCAACTATTTCCTGTCCGAAGACTCTTTCCCCAGTTTTCTCCAGTATTGAGGTTCTTTCAACTGTGAAATCGGTTACGCGGAGCATCTCAGGGTATGGATAGACTTTCCCATCCTTTAAAAACACCAAGTTATCAGCCATGAGTTTGTAATCATTTTCCGCCAGGTAGAGACCTAATGTAGTCTTCCCGACCCCGCCGAATCCCGTGAATACATAGGCCTCGCCGTCTTTCTCAACAGCTGAGGCATGCACAGGATAGAAGCCTTTTTGCTGCATCTTCCACATTAATGGAAGCTGAATAGCACGTCTGATTATAAAGTACTCGTAGTATTCGTTCCACGTGCGCTCTTTACCTTTTTTCGCCATCCTGCCGTAATGCTTCCAGGTCTCTGGGTCGAGGTATGCAGCTATCTGTAGCTCATCCTCCATGCTTACCCTGCATTTTAGAGGTCCGTCGCTGTAGATCATCTCATTTTCATTAATCTGTGTTCCAGCACCTAGATCTGAGAAAGCGTCTTCGTCAAACTCTGGAGCTTCAAAATGAACAGATACTCTCATATCAACATCTTCCACCTCCTGCTGGAAACTCTTCAATCGTTTCTCCAAAAACTGTCTGAACCCTTCTTTACCGGTCTCTACTTCCAGACTGGTTCCGTGTATATC
The DNA here is from genome assembly GCA_003009795.1 of Nanohaloarchaea archaeon SW_7_43_1. Lineage (NCBI taxonomy): Archaea > Methanobacteriati > Methanobacteriota > Candidatus Nanohaloarchaea > Nanohaloarchaea archaeon SW_7_43_1. Next base: position 147,458 of record PXPE01000001.1, read on the forward strand.
GAATTCTGATTTCATTCTATGAGAACCTCTCTATCACTTCATCTAAGTAAGGTATATCAACACCTATCTTTCTTTCCGCTGCTTTGATAATCATTTTGTCATCTTCGGAAAGTGTACGTGTTAAAAGCAGCAGACCTAGATAAATTACTCCAAAGGCTGCTAGTGCAGGAACTAACATCCATTCTGGAACAGGATCAGCTAGGGCTTTGATCAGGAAGTAGGTTGAAACTGCTGCAACCAGCCCTGAGAAAAATATCTTCCACATAGAGATCTTGAAAGGCTGCTTACTTGTTAGGTAGTTCACAACTATTATACTAGCTACAGAACTGGTAACAAGGGAGAAAGATGTAGCTATCGCAGCGCCTAGAACTCCATAATCAGGGATTAATAGTAGATTCAAACCTATATTGACTAGGCCTGTCATAGAGGCTAGATAGAAGTTGTATTTTGTTTGGCTTGTAGCCTCGATTATCTGGCGGCTAATACCGGTTAGTGAGGAGGCAAGGTATCCGAAAGCAAGTATTGAAAGTGCTGTTGCCGTTGAAGAATAGCTGAAACCGATGAAGTTAACTGTCTGCTCTAGGTACTCAGGACTGAAAAGCAGCTTTAGTCCGGGCTTTGAGAAAAGTGCCATGAGGAGGAACATTGGTAAGGTAATCATCAAAACCCATTTTGTGGTGGTCTTGTATACCTGCGCCATATCCTCAATCTTACCTTCTGAGTAAAACTCGGTCATTACTGGAGTGGCTAGAGAACCTATAGCACTGGGAATAACACTGATGATTGTGGCTGTCGGAAGCGCCGCGTTGTAGAGCCCTACTGCAGAACTGTTCTTCATATATCCGAGTAGGAATATATCTGCCCAGGAGGTAATTTGATTAAAAACATCGGAAAGAACTAAAGGTGCGGAATGTCGTACGATTTTGGCTCTCTCCCGAACAGAGTTGATGCTTCCGGAAATGAATGGAAAAATCTTTCTATCGATCAGGTACAGGCCTAAAATACCTGATGAGATCCATCCGGCAGCAAATCCGATGCTAGCACCAAAAAGACCGTAGTTGAACCACAAAAGCACAGCGGTTACAGCGATTTTCACAATGCTCTCAGTAATATTTCGGATGTAGATCTTGAAACGTATTTTCTTGAAAGCCACAGCGATGTTAGTTGTAACAGTTGCCAGAGTGCAGAAAGGGACTGCGATAGAGAATACTCTGAGAACAGAGGCAACCTGTTCTGATCGAAATATTTGTATGGCTAAGAAGTCTGCTGATAGGAAAAGTCCTATAGAAATTATAATGCTGGTAAGAAGTGTAACACGTATTGAAAAGTCAAATACTCCCTGAATACGTTCTTCGTCATCCTTATTCCTGTAATAAGGAATAAAACGCTGTACGCTGGAAGGAATTCCTAACATAACCAGACTTGTGATAACACTGAAGGCCATCATTCCTAGAGAAAGAACACCGTAAAGATCGGAGCCAAGCGCATTTGCGGCTACAATTTGGTAGATATAGCCAAATACCTTCGTTAGCATTACACCTACGAAGGAAATACCCGCGCCTTTCACAAGTGTTCTTAAAGCATCAGATGCCGAAGCCATTTATCGAACATAGAAGGTCCTAGATATATTAAACTCATATTTCACAAAACCTCAATATGACAAAACTCTTGGTGGTTGGATGGGATGGAGCTAGTCATAACTATTTAGAGGAGATTCAACTAGACTACTACGGATCTTTACAAAATCAAGGCAAACTCCTCCCGGAAGATGTCTACAAAGGTATTCCGATTGATTCGGGTACTGCTTGGACTACTATCACTACAGGTACTGGGGTCAACGAGCACGGTTTCCTGAGCATCAATAATGTTGTTAAGTCAAAGAGTTTCCTCAATTTCACGAAGAGTATCGCTAAACTAATACCGAACAGAAAGCTGAGAACTTACGCTTTCTACGGCCCTAACAAATTGTTCAATCTTAAAGACAGAACTCCCAGATCCCAAGATGTCCAATACAAAAGACTCTGGGATTATATTGACGACAGTCTAACGGTAAGTGTGCCGCTGACCTATCCTGCTTGGAAACATAATGGTGTAATGTTTTCAGGTATTCCTGCACCTAAAGACGGCGCTCTACCTACTTCTTATCCTCAAAGCTATGAAGACTATAGGAAGAGGATCAATGCCTATAATTATCTAGGAGGCAAAAAGACTCCTTTAGAAGAAAGTTCTAAACCGAATCTTCAGGAGTACAAGGATAGGATCTACGAATTAAATGAGGAGGCTTTTCAGGTTGTGGAGGAACTGGATGAAGAGAGGGATTTCCAGCTGATCTTCGGAGTCTTCCCAATTATTGATGATCTTCTACACGCTCTTGATCCGGAAGACAACCGGGATGAGATAGAAGCAGCTTATGAATGGATTGATAACAGAACACAAGAACTAGTGGAGAAGGTTAATCCTGACAATGTTCTAATCCTTTCCGATCATGGTATGATGCCTGCTGAGGAATCGCTTAACCCGAATCAGTATCCTGGTCTGGAGATGGATCATGATCCGATGAATGGTATCTGGGCTTCCAACACAGATCTTGAACTTGAAGAGCAGAAGGACGTTACACCTAAGATTCTTGAGTTGTTCGGAAAAGAGTTCAAGAAGGAGAAGTTCGAGATGGAGGTTGAACCGGATACGGAAGAATTTGAGGATATAAAGGTCTAAGATTGATTGGGAAAATGTAATAATTTTCTAGAGGAAGACTACAACATGACTAAGGTCTCTGTTGATAGCGAAGGAAAGATATATCTTCCGGAATAAATCAGAGAAGGATTCGTGGGAGAGTTCCATGTTGTAAAGCTTCAGAATTCGATAAAACTTGTACCTATTGAAGATGTTCCTGTTGAAGGACTGAGAGAAGCTACTAACGGAGCCGAGATTGTTGACCTTGATGGTATTAGTGAGAAGGTTGATAGGAAGGCGAAAGAGGAACTTAAAGAGGAGTTCTAACGAAGAATCCCCTAAGTTAGATCTGGAAAGGGCCAGGGTTGAAGGTTAGTTCTCAGAATGAAGGAAATTTATTTAAATTTTGCCATTGATCTAAACTTTATGGAAGTTAAAGCAGATGACGGAAGAATCTATATTCCTAAGGAAACAAGAGATAGGATGGGAACAAAGTTTGAGCTTATAGATAGAGGAGATAAAATAATTCTGGTTCCACTTGCGAAAGACCCTTTGAAGGCTCTTAGGGAGGAAGTTGGGGATATAGATAAATCTGTTGAAGAGCTCAGAAAAGACGCTTTAGAGACTGCGATGAAAGAGGCGGGAAGGTAAATGTATGTTGATGCCGATTTTGTCCTGGCTCTTTTCAAAGAGGATGACTGGTTAAAAGAGAATGCCCAAGCAGTATCTGAAAGAGAAGATGATCTCTGGACTTCAAGCTATACTTTAGTCGAACTCCTACTTGTTTCATACAGAGAAGGTTGGAATTCTTTGAAAATTATTTCCTATACTTGTCAAATGTTAAGGGTTGAAGGAGAAACAGAGGAGATTAAGGCGGCAGCCAGCCATATAGAAGAAAATGGTTTTACCCCGTTTGATGCACTGCATCTTGTGTCTTCCGGCAATGATGTCATGGTAACAAGCGATCAGAGCTACGAAGGTTATACGGATAGACTGAAACTTGAAGATATTGGTGGCTAGGAGATATTATTTTTTACAGAGTATAAACGACGTTATATTCTTAGTTTGTATCACTATAATTATCAGAAATGATTATTTCATAGCCGCGAAGTAAGAATTTCTTGTTTTTGTGTAAAGTTTTTAACAGTTTTTATGTAAATTAGTTACATGAATACTAAAAATGTCTCAAGTAGAGAAGCTGAAATAATAGATGAAATAGAGGGCAGAGAGATGCTATTCTTCTCGCCAACTGATATATCCCGTTTCCTGGGTATAGAGAAGAGGAACGCCTATAATCTTCTTTCCAGGATGCAGAAGAAAGAACTAGTAGAGAGGATAGAATCTGGAAAATATGTCCTGACCAAAAAATATAATTCCCGAGATATCTATGAACTGGCTTCAAACATCATTAAGACATCTTACCTTGGATTCTTTAGCGCTCTGCATTTCCATAGTCTTACAGAACAGGTTCCGCAGAAAACCCAGATTGCATCAACCAAAAGAAAAAACTCCTTGAACATACAGGGGAGAAAAGCCGAGTTTGTGAAGATCCGTCCAGAAGATTTCTTCGGCTACGAGGATTATAACGGCGTTGTATCCTCCGATCCAGAAAAAACGCTGATAGATTGCCTAAGATTACCACAAAAAGCAGGAGACTTCTCCAATATAGCAGGTCTGGAGTTCAAAAACTTTCACACTGAAAAACTGATCAGGTACTGTGAGAAGACTGGTAGCTCCGCGGTCGCCTCCAGACTAGGATACCTGCTTGACCAAAATGAAGTTAAATTCAATAAAGAGAGGCTGAAAACTATTACTAGCTATTACTGCAAGCTTGATCCAGGTAAAAACAATAAAAACGCTTCTAAAGAATGGAAAATTTATGCTAACCGTGAAATATGATGATTGATAGACAGAAACTAAGAAAGTTACATGAAGAAGATCTACCACTTCATATCCTCGAACAGGACTATATCCAGGCCCTATTCCTCACAGAGCTCTACAGCAAAACGGAAAAACTTGTTTTCAAAGGAGGCACTTATCTAAAACATGCATACGGTCTGGACAGGTTCTCAGAGGATCTTGACTTCACAGCAGTAGAAGAAAATGTAGAGAAAGATGTAAGAAGCGCCAAAGACGCTCTAGAAGATTATGGTATAGCTGCTGAGATCGATAAAGTTAATGAAAACAGCATTTCATTCAGTTGCAGGCTCCGGTTTGAAGGCCCGCTCTACAAAGGCAAGGAACAGTCAAGAGGAAGTGTAGAGATCGATATTTCCAAGAGAGAAGATGTACTGCTTGAACCGGAATGGAAAAGACTGTTCTTCGAATACCCAGAAACCCGGGTAGTAAACGCTCTGGGCTTGAAAAAGAAAGAGTTACTGGCGGAGAAACTCCGGGCTCTGAGTACCAGAGAAAAAGCAAGAGATCTCTATGACTGCTGGTTCCTGATGAAACAGGGTACTGGGATCGATCTCAAACTTTTTCAGAAGAAAATGAAGGTTGTAGATGCAGAACCTGTTATAGAAATAGCTAAAGACCAGCAGAACTGGAAAGGCGATCTTGAAATGTTTCTCGAGAACCCTCCAGAGTTCAACCAAGTGAAAGAGGAAGTAATGCAAATACTTGAGGAAGAAGGTTTCGAGATGAAAACGTCATAAATAATGGCAACGAATTAAAGGATGTGAATCAAGATGACTGATACAACTGTAGAACTTTCAGAGGAAACTTACGGCCTATTAGCTAAGAGAGCGAAAGACAAGGGATTCAAAACGACGGACGAGTACATCAACTATGTTCTTGACCAGGTCGCAGAGAAAGCGAGAAAAAAGGTGGAAACAGACGACCAAGAGTTCAGCGAGGAAGACGAGGAAAAGGTCAAGAAACGGCTGAAAAGCCTGGGATACCTAGACTAAAACCTTCCGTTTTCTTTTTCACATTTGCTCTCTAACAACTATTCTATGCAAGCCGTTTTCCTTGGAATGAATGATGGCGGTGAGAAAGTCTATAACTGGCTGAACGATAGAAACGATATAGAGGTTAAAGCACTTTTGACTGAGAAAAATCAGCTATCTTTGGTTGAAGACATAGAGCCGGATATTATGATTTCCTCAGGATTTGAACACAAAGTTCCGGAAGAGATAATTGAAGTTCCGGAACAAGGAATTGTCAACCTCCATCCCTCTTTTCTACCACACAACAGAGGGTCTCACCCCAATATATGGAGCATAATTGAGGATACTCCGGCCGGCGTCTCCATACATTACATGACTGAGGAGATTGATGGAGGCCCTATTATTGATAGGAAAGAGGTTAGAGTAGAACCCTCCGATACCGCAGGGAAGCTATACGACAGGCTTCAAAATGAAATGTTTGAGCTTTTCAAGGAGAACTGGTCTGATATTAAAGAGGGAGTTAAAGGTGAGGAACAGACCGGTTCAACGACAACACATTACGAAAGAGAGCTAGGGGAGATCAGCGAACTAGATCTTGACGAAAAAGTAGAAGTGGGAGAGTTCCTGAAAAAACTCCGGGGTCTGACCTGGAAGCCGTACAAGAATGCTTACTTCGAGAAGTATGGTGAGAAATACTTTGTTGAAGTTGAGATTATTCCTGAGAGCGAGATAGACTGATTTAGATCTTATTCTAGTTTTTTGAAAAGAGATTTGTATTTATCTGCTATATCTTGAAATTTTTGCTTAGATTCTAACCACTTGTTTGCTTCCTCTGTTTCAGTTTCAAGTTGTGTTTTCATTGGGTGTTTCACCTGTTTTGATCCATTGGGCTGTTTCCTCAATACTCATTGAGGGTAATTCCCACTTTATAGCATAATGTAGTTCATCAGTGTTTTGTATTTTATGGGGGCTGAATGATTCATTATTCTCTTGTAGAAAACGATCGGTTATCATTACTGCAGTTCTTTTGTTACCATCATTGAAAGGATGTTTTTCTATTAGTTTTTGTAGATAGATGGCTGCTGACCCGTAAACATCATCTTCACTTCTTGCATCTTCCAGTACTTCTTGAATTCTTTCAAGCCCTTTCTCTCGAGATCCTTTAAGACCTTCTGTTCTCACTCTACTATTTTCTTTTACCACTTCGTGAGCGGTTAGAATATCTTGGATACTGGGGTGCCAGAAAGGCATATAGAACTAACTGGTTAGATAGGGATTTAATATCCAGGTTTTGAGCGATTTTGTCTTTTAAAACATCTTAACAGATTCTTTGCCGTCATGGCTACTTTTACAGGACCTAAGCCTCTTGGAACCGAGCTTAGATGTGAGGTTTCCTTTGATTTCTCAACTTCATTCTTGGAGTTCCCCGATCTATTTATGCCACATATCTTTCTCAAGTTCTACAGAGGACTTAACGCTATCTACAACACCTGTTAACCTCCCAATCTATATCTGTATCAACCATATTTTTCTCTGAGTTTTCATCAATTTATGATTTACGCTGATGAGTTGATTTATAAACATATTTTGCATAAGATATGCATTATGCCGAGAAAAACTATCTCCCTGCCAGAGGACCTCGCAGAATTCGTGGACGAGAACCATATCAATCTCTCCCGGTTTGTACAGGACAAGCTGAGGGAGCTGGCAGAGTCAGAAATTGAGGAGGAAGAGCTCTCTGAGGACCAGGCAAAGGAGATTGCTCAAAAACTGGAAGACCTCGGTTATCTTGACAGGTGAAAAACAATGGTAGAGCATAGAAAAAGAACGGTTCTGAAAGCAGCGACTTATAGAGTATTTGCAACAATTACTGTTTTCCTAGTTTCATTCTCATATACGGGAAGCTTCGCTTCTGCTGCAAGTATCGGACTTACAGCAGCTGTTGCCAAAACCTTGCTTTACTACACATGGGAGAGACTCTGGGCAAATATTTCTTGGGGTCTCAAGACCACAAATTAAACTTGGACGATCGAAAAAATGAAAGTAATCGGAATTGACGCGGCTACCTGGGACCTGATAAAACCACATAGAGAAGAACTACCAAACTTCGACCGTCTGATGGAAGAATGCGACTACAAGACAGTTACTGTGGAAGAAACACCAAAAAGTGCGCCTCTCTGGACATCAATATTCACAGGATTAAGACAGAGCGAGCACGGTCACAAGGACTTTGTAGTTGATGATGAACTGCAGAAAAGAAGGGATATTGATGGAACATTTGTCTGGGAAAAACTCGATGATATCGACACCATAGTTCTACAGGTTCCCGCGGTTATTCCGCCGATAAACTACAACGCAGAGTATGAGCCGGAAGGATTCGGCGTCTCCAGCGATCTAGACGAACTCGAGGCCGACAGAAAGAAATTATTGGAGAAATCCAAGGATGTTCTCGAGGAAGATCCTGAGTTCTTCGCTGTCGTATTCATGCAGCTGGATCGTGTCTCCCACTTTTACTGGAACGACAAGGAACTGATCCTAGAATGGTACAAGAAGATGGACGAAGTACTTGGAGAGCTACTGGAATACTATGACTTCGAGTCTGATGAGCCTCTAATCGTTCTCTCAGACCACGGGTTTGCGGAGCATGGAGAAGGCAGAGTACAGACCTTGCCAGAGGAAACACCGCACGGAACTTTGGAAGGCGACCATCACGAGGACGCAGTTCTGATCACAAAAAACGTAGATTTCGAAATCAATCAACCAGAAGACGTTGCAAAAGCTATTCTAAACAACTACGGGAAGTATTATCCAACCCACTAAATTATATTAAGAGCTGATTATTATGCCAGAATCACCTGTAACACGGGAAGAAATTGAAAACGCACCTACAAAAGCCAAGATAAAAGCCGGAGAAGAAGTTGTCAAACGAGCCCTTGAAGAGTACGATCCCGAGAAAACGGTTATCGGATTTACAGGAGGGAAAGACTCGACAATCACTGCCTGGCTCGTCAAGCGAGTATGTGAGGAACACGGTATCCAGAAACCGGATTTCATGTTTGTAGATCACGGCCAGCATTTCGATGAGCTTGAAGACTATGTCAAAAGACTTGCCGACGACTGGGGATTTGAGGTTATGGTCGCAAAGAACGAAGATCTTATAGAGAAGGCAGAAAACCCGGGCGACAAAGTAGATGTATCAGAACTTAACGAGAGAAATCAGAGAGAAGCCGAAAGAGTAGGAGACTACGAGGAAGTACCGTGGCTGATGGACACCGAAGCAGGAAACCACCTTCTCAAAACAGTTCCAATGAACGAGTTACTGGAGAACCACAATATTGAAGCAGTGATCAACGGAGTCCGATGGGACGAACACGAGTCACGAGGAGATGAAGACTTCTACAGCCCAAGAAATGAACCTGAACATATGAGAGTGCACCCTATTTTGCAGCTTACAGAGCGAGATGTCTGGGACGTATCATGGTTCCACATGGTGCCTGACGTAACCGGGGTCGAAATCGAAGAGTACCCGGAAAACAAGGACGATCTGCCAGAAGGACTTTCCAAACAAGGTGTTCCTATCAGTCCGAAGTATTGGGCAGGATTCAGATCCCTGGGATCAGAGATCTCAACCGACAAGCACAAAGAAGAACCTGCATGGCTACAGGATGTAGAGAACACCAAGGAAAGAGCAGGCAGAGCCCAGAACAAAGACGATAAAGAAATCATGGAAAAGCTCAGGTCTTTAGGCTATATGTGACTATCTGGCTTAACTGTAGCTTCTGTAGAGCTATTTTATAATGTTGCAGCTCTGTAGAACCTTTTTAAGTTCTTTTTCTCTACCGGAATACCGGAATTCTTTGTTTTTGTTTATAAAGTAAATATTAGCCAAATACTGATATGGAATTAAAAGAAGCTAAAAAGATACGAAGTCTCTATCACGATAAAAAAATGGCTCAAAAAGAGATAGCTAGCGAAATGGGGTTAACTCAGCCCTGTATTTCGAAGAAAATGAAGAAATACGGTATCAAATCAGATTTTAATGGTTTCTGGAGTCAAGAGGATGAAGAAATACTGGTCGAAATCTATAATGAAAGGTCTAAGAACGAGGTGGTTTCAGAATTCCCTGATAGAAGCTGGAGGGCCATAAAGCAGAAGGCCAATAATCTGGGTCTGAGTGTGTCAATAGAGGAACATAGAAATAGTGAAGAATTAAGAAAAATTCTGGCTAAAAATTCTAGAGAAAGAGCAATTAAAGTGAATTTTGGCGATGTAGAATCGGTGTCTTATGTTTTAGGCGTGGTTGACGGTGACGGATTCAATGATAATGATAACACCGTAGGTTTGGAGGTGAAGAATCCTGATTTTGCCGGCAAATTTGCTGAGAATTTGGAATTAATTGGTTTAAATCCGGGAAGGGGGCAGAGAAGAGGCAAGGAGACTGTCTGGGGATCTTCCAAAGAACTAGTTAACTGGATAAATAGTTTCGATTATGATTCCAAATTCGAATGGCTGGTAGAAAAAGGAGATATCTGGAAGTATATTGAAGGCGTTTATGACTCTGATGGCGATTTTAGTAGTTCCGGACCCAGAATATGCTCATATGATGAGAGTGAGAAAAGATTCATTAAGAGGGTTTACGATTATCTCGATTTGAAAAGTAGCGTTCAATCAAACAATGTGTATGTCAGGGTTTCAAGCGTTGAGAAATTTTTCGACAATGTAGATCCAGTATATGAGAAGAGAAGACCCTAGTCCTGATGTATTTTCCAGGTATAGAAGCTTTCGAAGACATAGTTGAAGCCGAAACCTGCTATTATACCGATTGTGTTGGCTATTACAACAGGAATTCCGAACATGCCGTAGAGTATTTTCAGTACTACCAGCGCCACAACCACTCCTCCGCTCCTGACCAGATTAGACTTCAGAAACCTCCTTAGACCGCCTTTTTGGGCGTCAAATGTCCATTTTTCGTTTAACAGGAACATGAAGATGATGCTGAGTTCTGCGCTGATCAGTTTTGCTACCTCTATCATTAATTCCGTATTCCGTTCAAGAAGAAATATAACGCCGTTATCAACCATTAAACCGATAAAACCGATAAAGGCAAACTTGGAGATTCTCTTCATATTCAGGAGTTCTTTTATACGGTTCTGGTATCTCATAGAAAGATTTTTCACTGCTTGAGAAGTTCTTTCACTGTTTTTGTGACTGATTCCCGAGAGTTCCGCTCTGGTTTCCAGCCTTCATTTTCCAGCTTTGAAATATCCAGTCTCATTTCGGGTACATCGCCTTCCCATCCTTTCTCGCCGCCTGTATAGCTGAACTTAGGATTGAGGTTCATTTCCTCCGAAACTATCTCTGCAATACCGTCGACATCTATCGAGTCCCTGCTTCCGATGTTGAAAACGGTATCCTCCGCTTTCCATGCATGGATTATTCCCTCGACCGTGTTCTCAATATGCAGGTATGATTTCCTTTGTTTCCCGTTGCCAAGGATTTCCAGTTTTTCAGGTTTTTCCTTTAGTTTGTGTATAAAGTCATATATTACTCCTTTCCGATTCCTTCTTCCTACGATGTTAGCGAGTCTGAGAATACTTAGTTCAATATCAAAAATCTGGGAGTAAACCTTGCACATGTGTTCTCCACCTGCCTTTGTCGCTCCGTACATTGAGATCGGATCAAGGTTTGCGTCCTCAGGTGTAGGTATCTCTGTTTCCTCACCGTAAACCACTGAAGAAGATGCGAAAACTATTTCGTCTACATTATTCTCGATGCATGCATCAAGCACGTTCTTTGTTCCTTGAAGGTTCTCCTCAAAATCCTTGTCTTTATCTCCGGGAAATGTTTTGACTTTCGGGTTCGCGGCAAAGTGAAAAACCGTGTCTAAATCCTTGAAATGAGGTTCTATCTCCTTTTTTGATTTAATGTCGGCCTCAACCATCTCAATGCTTTCGGAAACATTTTCATTTTTCCCGGAGGATAGATTATCGATTACTCTTATACTGTGGTTCCTATCCAGTTCCTCACAGAGATGTGAGCCGATAAATCCTGCTCCCCCGGTCACCAAAATCCGCATAATTAGGTATTACCAGACAGGAGTTTAAAATATTCTGAGCTCACTAATTACTTTCAATGGCCAAAAAAAGAGTTTCCCTCACACTGGATAAAAATATTGTTGAGAAAATTGACCGTGAAGCAGATAGAAGAGATCTGAACCGTTCACAGATGGTGGAAAATATTATCGATCAGTATTTCAGTCAAAAAGGATTGGATACAGCTATCGTTCTCTGTGGGGATGAAGAGGTCAAAGCTTTGGAGCTATACGAAGGCAAACCTGTTTTAAGCCATATACTTGATAATCTTTCGGAGGAAGGTTTCAGTAGAGTAATTCTTCTGGTGGGTCAAAACCGTGTTATAGAGGAAGAGTTTGGATCAGATTACAGTGATCTGGCTTTAGAATACATATTTGAGGAAAAAACTCATGGTACTGCTGAAGCCCTTTCAGAAGCTGAGAGCAGGATAAACAATAATTTTGCAGTGCTCAACGGCCATGTGATTGCGGAAGTTGATTTCCAGGATATGCTGAATGTTCATAGAGACGAGGATGCGCTCGGCACTATTGCTCTTACCGCTGTTGAGGATCCAAGCAGTTACGGCGTTGCCAGACTTAAGGGTCGGAAAATACTCGGGTTTGAGGAAAAGCCTAAGAAAGGGGAAGAGCCTTCCCGGCTCATAAACGCTGGAGCCTATATATTCGATCCTGACGTTTTTTCCAGACTTGAAGAGAACAGTCTAGAAACTGCTTTCTCCCGTTTCGCCTCGGAATCAAAGCTTTATGGCTATATTTACGGCGGAGAATGGGAAGACATAGACGAGTAGATCAAAGTTTCTGATAAAGCATCTGTTCAAGTTTTCTGCCTTTTTCTGAAAGTATTTCCTCAAGTATCATACCCAAGTTATACAGCATTGAAACAGAGAAACCTGTTATGAGGAAGTTGTAAGGAGGTTCTATTCTTCCGGTGTAGTATGTCATGGCCACGGGTAGAAGTGCAGCAACGTAATGAACCATGCTTAGAACCATTACATCTGATTCTTCGTATTCTATCTCGCTGAAAGTGTTCCTGTAACTGTAAAGGATTAACGCAGCAAAACCGGTAATCGCACCAAGTCCATACATTAATGCTTCTACAACAGTAGGGAGACCGCCGCTGTAATTTACGAGTAAAGCACCTGAACCCCAGAAAGCGATCGTGAAGCCGTACGCCTTCGATTCATTGGCTAAAGTGGATCTTAGGAAGTTCTTTCTCATTTGAACACTAAATTAGATTTCCCTGATGAAAAAGGTTAGAGTCTGTTCTAGAGACATACCATGAATTGCTTTTTATCTTAGACTAATCATAACAATTGTGTGAAGCTGATAGTTCTAGGATCAGGGTCCTGTATAATGGATCAAACAGAGAGGGCGTGTTCCAGCTATCTTCTGAAATATAACGATAAAAGTGTATTAGTCGATACAGGAATGGGAATGGCTAATAATCTACCTAGAATCGAGGAATCCCATCAGGATATCAATGCCATAATAAATACGCACAGGCATCCGGATCACATCTCAGATTTAATACCTTTTATTCAGAACAAACTGGTCGAGAACATCTATTATTCAAAGAATGAGGAGTATATAACTCTTTACGGCCCCGAAGGCCATTCTGAATATGTTGAGAGCAGAATAGCTTATGAAATGGATGAGTCTGTAGAAAGTCTTAATGAGAATAATTCTTTCGAAATTAAGGTTGTGGAGTTTTCTGAGGGCTCTGTAAATGATTATCCGGATTTGGAATGTATAGAGGCGGATCACGGCGGCTCTGAGTTTCCATGTTATTCTCTGAAGTTTGAAACCGATAATTACAGTATAGTGTTTACGGGAGATACTGATTTTCATGATCGGCTTGTAGATTTCTGCGATGGTGCCGATCTTGTTGTAGCGGACTGTTCCATGCCTGATAATAGTAAGGTTGAAGGTCATATGACTCCTTCAGAATGTGCGCAGCTTTCCTCTTCCGCTAATGTAGATAAGTTGGTTCTTTCACATCTGTATCCTGAGGTTGATAATATTGATCTCAGGTCTCGGGTCAAAGCCGATTTTGAAGGAGAAGTAGTGGTTGCAGAGGATTTGAAAGAAATATCTTCTTGACGGGTTAGTCTTAAAAACTTCTATTGTATTACTTTGTATTACGATATGTTTACTGGCGAACATCCCTCTGTTACGGATAGTGGTGATGACTGGAAAGATATCAACAGTCTACTGGAATCTAGACATCCAGTAGGCCTACTATCGCTTGATGAAGGCAAAATACTGAACGGAGAAATACACCAAGCCAACCCCAAAGACTTATACTTTGGCGAAGTTGAGGTCATAAAAGGAGAATATGTAATTCTTCCTTCTGACTTAATAGAGATGGTAGATGATGATCTCTGGAGTGAGCCCACCAAACTTGCTGAAGACCAGAGAAATGACTGGGGTTTCTACATAGGCCGTTCGACAGGATCTCCACTGGAAGTAAAATACGACGAGAATATACCTTCTGAAGAAGGATGGCACTCTCACAGTGGTTTTGAAGCATATGTGCCGACCAAAGGCGATATTGAACTAGGTATGAGAGGTTTTGAAGACGATTTGAATCAGGAATTCCAGAGTGTAGAAATAGATGAAAACCAACTATATTTGGTTGATCCATATGTTCAGCACAAAGTTATTGATCAAAGCGAAGACCCTGATCTAGCCATAATAAGATACCCTGAGGATAGCCAAGAAATGGTTTCAAAATACGACGGACAGGGAAACAAAATCTATTGAAACACTATTTCGTGTCCTATTGATAAAAATCCTTATGAAGGAGAATAATACATGGAAAAGGCACTAGTAACTGGCGGAGCAGGATTTATCGGCTCAAACATTGTTCATCAACTCGTTGACCGTGGTATAAATGTAGTCGTTCTAGACAGTCTATACCTGGGATCCGAAAGCAATCTGGGAGATGTAAGGGACGAGATTGAATTTATTCAGGGCTCGGTTACTGATAGAGAAAAAGTCGAACAAGCAGTTGAAGGATGTGACACTGTTTTCCATCAGGCGGCGAGATCTTCTTCCCCGATGCATAAAGACGAACCTGTTGAAGGCGCCAAAGTTAATGTTGAAGGATTCATCAACACCGTGGAGGCGGCTAAAAACGCTGAAGTTGAAAAAATTGTATACGCTTCCACAAGCTCAATGTACGGCAGCGTAGAACCTCCCCACAGCGAGAAACAGGTTGTAACCCCTACCAACCTATACACGGCTTCAAAAATGTCGCGTGAGCTGTATGCAAAAGTCTACTCCCGGTCCACAAAAATTCATTTCACAGGACTGCGATATTTCTCGGTATATGGACCTCGGGAAAAAGCAAAAGGAGATTATGCGAATGTCATCACCCAGTTCATGTGGAAGATGATGGAGGATAAGAAACCTGTTATCTGGGGTGATGGAACCCAGAGCAGAGACTTCACCTACGTGAAGGACATCGCAAGAGCCAACATCAAGGCCGCAGAGATAAAAGAAGAAACTAACGGCGAATACTACAATATCGGAACAGGTACAGATACTTCTTTCAACGATCTGACTGATACCCTGAACAAAGTACTGGATAAGAGCATTGAACCCGAATACATCAAGCATCCAAGAGATAATCCTGTCATGACCACAAAAGCCCACCTTGAACGTACAAAAAAGGAACTTGGATGGGAACCACAAGTGGAACTCAGGGAAGGCCTTGAGAAGACCTACAGCTTCTACAGAAACCAATAAACCGGTAAGCAACCATTTGTGACCTTATAGAACCAGCTCTTGATGGAAGGAAAGACTGAATTACAGGAATAAAGCCAGACCTAAAATTACTACGAACACCTCTAATACCATTAGGGAGACTGTGATCTCTTTCTCATTCATACCTCTGTCCATGAAGACATGGGTCAGCGAGTAAATACTTTCATGCTGGTTCCTCAACTCATTACCTTCCAGTAACCCCCAGGAGTGTGCTTCAAACCGGTTTCTGGCTTTAAGGAAGAACTCTAGGAACCATGGACCGAATATGAATACCCCGAACTTCTCCATATCGCCGAGAACCATCACCGAGAATAGGGCAGCTCCACAGAGATATGTAAGTGAATCACCTGGGAGAATGGATGCAGGATACCAGTTATAGATTAAGAATCCGAACAGAGCTCCTGAAAGACTGAAGCCCATAAGAGCTGCTTCTATTCTACCGTTGAACAGTGCAAAGGTTCCAAGCCCCAATGCAGCTATCAGGCTCATTCCCGCTGACAGCCCGTTGGTACCGGCTAACATATTTACGACATTGGCGACAAACAGCAGTCCGAGAGGCAACAGCACCAGAGGATAGAACAGACCCCATTCGATAACTCCTATAATTGGAAAGTTCATGGTCCAGGAACCGGCCCCTACAGCCATAAGAGGGAATACAGCGGGCAGCACAAAGATCATCTTGCTGAGCTGGCTTAAACCTACTCTGTCTATGTCAGGATTATCGAACTCTACCTGATCCCCGAAAACATCCATTATCTCAAACAACCTGTTCGAAGAGCTTTGCTCGACTTCTATTCCTTCCCCAACATGGATATCATCTATCAGACCTATCAGCGTGATTATGTTGATTGAACATACTGATGCAAGAACCAATTCGTTCTGGATCCCCACTTGCAAAATTTTTCCCAGTCCGATCACAGCCATTGTGGAAAAAAGAACGCCGAACAGTACTACAATTCCTCCAGAGGTCGCAATTTTAGGTTTTCGGGGTTTCTGTTGATCTTTACCGTAGATGCCTGAGGAAAGCAGATATTTTTTTGCCAAAGGAACTCCAAAAGCTACGGAAATAAAACTGAGAACCGTTGCAGAGATAATTAACGATAATTCCATTATATCTCACTCTGTATCAATTTCCCACATTCTGACAAACTCTCCGGTATTACCGCCGTCAACCTTGTTGAACATGTCAAGTCCGTGACCGTCCATTAGATAAAGCCTCACCAGTGTCGAATCTGCTATCTCCTTCGGTACCAGGACTGCCCGGGCGGCTGTACCTCTTCCGGCATTGGCTGTACCTAAAGCTCTCTCTATGCTGCGGTAAGGATTTATAGCAACACAGTAACTGGCATCTGTTTCCACTTCGTAATTAATACTTCCTTCATTAGTTAAAGCACAATCCAGATTCGTTCTGCCTCTTGCCTCAAGTGTTGGAGCCTTAGTCTCAGAGATTTCAACACTTGTTTGACCTACTTCAATAGGCACATAGAGCCCCAGACCTCTTCTACCTCTAAAGTTGACAACAGTGTTGTTATCTTTGTCACGGCTTAGAGATCGCTGTATATTGCTCGAGGTCTGTAGCTGTTGCATTGACTTGAAGTTTTCATTGTCTCTGTTCGCGATCTGGCTAACAGCTGAGTACTTACCTATCATGGTCTCATCAAGTACAACGTAATCTGCTGAGTGTTTTTCCAAGAATTCCGTATGATTCTCAGGATTGTCTGAGGTTAAAAACTCGGCCAGAGGGAAGTTGATTTTCTCCTCTGAACCGTAGTATCCGTTGTTTCCTCCGTCGGCTACAGCAGCTCTTTCACCTATTGATTCGAACCAGTAACCGTAGTCCCACCATGAAAGAATTACATCTCCTTCTTCGGTGTTTTGCTCCATCCATTCAAGATTCTCCATCCACAGATTGTTAGGTGATCCTCCAAGATTGTCTGCATTTGCAATACCTGCCGATAAATTAACAGTCAGAGTAAGGACTATTACAGCTGCGATAACCGATATCTTGAGATCGAAGTCTCTTACCTCTTCTATGAAATCCATATCTTGGATAAAGTAGTATGCTATCCCGTTCAGTGCTACTACCGCTCCGGCTACAACACCCAGTGAGATACTAAGTGCTGATCCACCCACTAGAACAGCTATGAGATCTATCACTATAATAGCTGATCCGATTCCGAGTAAAGAAACATCATCGGGATCCATTTCCTGGAACTTTCTGACCACTCTGGAAAATGCATAACCGGCGATTAATGCTGTTGGGAAAGCCGCTAGGAAGATGAGCCGTGACCTTGATACTGCTCCCAAGATTGATGTTAAAGCCCAAAGGAACGGTAGAACTTGATACCACTTGTACTCTATACTGAAACTGCTTTTCTGACCGAGCGCGCTCACAATTATTAAGCCGCCCGCAACAGCGAGTGCCGGCGAACCTATTGCCCGTACAATACTTCCTCCCTGGAAGAACGATGCGAACGCTATAACCCATGCAAACAGCACTCCTACCATTAGAAGGTAGTAGTTTTTCCCTTTCATCTCTTTTTCCACGAAACCTGTTTTTCTGAGCAGCATCGCTGCAATATATGTTCCTCCGAAAACTATTCCGGCAAACGCTAGCGACCATGCACCATTAAGTTTTGATAGAGCTCCTAGTAGAGGAGTAAAAGGTCTTAAGACCGTAAGTGATTCCGGTAAAACACTTGCAACGTTAGTAGAAGAGACTGCCCCCAGTTGTCCGACTAATTGATTTAACCCGGCCGGAGTATTTTCTGCGACAGTACCTGCAATAACTCCTCCTCCGTTCCGTGTCACACTTCCCACCAAACCAAAGAAAACACTTTCAAGGAACTCTGAGTATAGAGGTGACAGAGCCAGAGCGATCAGCCCGGACAGTACTGCAGCTGGTGTGTAATATGGTAGATAAGTATTATCTATTAGATCAAGATCCTCGACCAGATAACGGCTCCAAAGCAAAGCCAGAAGCCCAATATTGCCGACGAACAATGTATCGGTTATCCAGAATCTTTCAGGATTCATTACTGCTGCAAATCCGCCAGCTACGATAACTAAAGGTGTGTAGGATGCCACAAGGTTCTCGGTATCCTCGTTGATGAACATCATTACCAGAACTACAAGCGGATACAGAAGCCAGAGATATTTTGAACCTCCCCAGCTGATGGAGAAAATCCCAAGCGCCAAACCGGAGAACAGACCGAATAGCTGGCTTTTCTCTTTCCATGCTCTAGTAAAGCAGTAAAGTGATACAAGCATGAAGAATGAGCCGGTTGGCTCCTTATCGAAGAAGCCTGCTGAAGTTCTGTGAAGAATGCCTGGAATTGTAGCTAGGGAGAAAGCTGCTGCAACTCCAGTATACTCATCATAAAGTTCTTTACCTAAGAAGTATGTGATGAAAACTCCTCCTGCACCCATCAAAGCCGGGTAGAACTGAGCCCAAGTTAAATAGGATTCAAAGAACAGGAAAGGCCCTAACCAGTAAAGAACTGCCGGGAAGATAATATTGCCATTATTGAAGTTATGGAACGGAGCATTGTAAGGAAAGTAACGCATGAAATCGACAGCAGGTACGTTTCCTTCAAGTGCAAGGTGTTGGCTCTGCCGGAAAATCCAGTAAGGGTCCAGAGCCTGTAAATATTTCATACCCTGAGCCGGCATGTATCTAATATATAATGCGAGCAAGAATATCCCGGAAGCAGCTAGAAATCCCCAGTTATTCAGTACAGCGGTTTTAGGATCGTTTCTGAACTTCCTTCCTCTTTCCTCCAACCGCTCCTTGAAATCTGGGATCTTCATAATCTATACTCAAATTATGTCAGACTTTTTTTAATTCTCTCCCGACTTACAATTAGTTTAAAAGAAACAGAGGAGAAGGAACTTGTTGTGGAGCTAGAAAAACAGTTTAACAAGGTTTACCAGGACTACGATAAGTATTTTGTTATACCTGTAGCCATTATCGCCCTTTCCTTAGCTGTTATGGGTTATAGCTATGTTTCGAACGGTGAAGTAATGGAGAAAGGATTGGATTTTACAGGAGGAACTGAGGTCAAGTTCGCGATAAACGATAGTTTTGAGACTCAGGAAATAGCAAGTGTTTTTTCGGATGCCGGAAGGAACGATGTACAGGCAGTTAAACAGACTTCCGGTGAAGAAACCTCGCTTCTTGTTAGGATACCTCCTCCGCAGATAGATGAATCCGAAGCTCAGAATATATTAGAGGAAGCCGGCTATCAAGTAGAGGTTGAAAGTCTTCGATCCATCTCATCCTCAGTATCGGAGGAATTCTTCGTACAGGCACAGTTAGCATTTGCGATGGCTTTCACTATCATGAGTCTGGTGATATTCTATGCTTTCAAGGACTTAACGCCTTCTCTCGCTGTAATATTCGCCGCAGCAGGCGACATAATATTTGCGATGGCAGGAATGGTAATATTCAATATCCCACTCACTCTCGGATCATTCGCGGCTTTACTGATGCTTATCGGTTATTCAGTTGACACAGATATTGTGCTGTCAACAAGAGTCCTGAGACAGCAGAGAAAATCGTTGCAACACAGAATCTGGACAGCGATAAAGACAGGAGTTACTATGAGCTCCGGTGGAATCACAGGCTTCGCATTGCTTTACCTTGTATCAAATGTGCTTGTCGGACCTTCCGAACTCTCAAATATTGCAGCGGTAATGGTTCTAGGATTGATAGCGGATATTCCTCTGACATACTTTGGAAACGCATTAATACTTAAAAAATACGTTGAAGGAGACTTTGCATCCTTAGGAGAGTGGTTCAGATGGAAGTAAAGGAACTGATGAAAGAATGGAGGATCCTGGCCCTTATCATAGTACTAGGAACGTCTTTCGTGCTTCTAGGTCCGCATTATGAAACAGTTGACGGCGAGACAACTATTACAACTGAGATAAACAAAGGCTTGGATCTAAAGGGAGGTACCAGGGTCTTGCTCGGGGTACAAGGAAACAATACTTCAGAAGCACAGGTCAACCAGATTGGTACAATACTTGAACAGAGAATATCTGCCTTCGGTTTAACCCAGACCTCGGTAAGAACAGTGAGGCTCGGAGATGAATACCGTGTACTCGTAGAGGTAGCTACCACGAATCAGACACAGATCCGTGAACTTATATCACAGGAAGGTAATTTCCAAGCGAGAATGCCATTGAAGGTGGCAGATGAACAGGAGTTTTCACTGGACGAGACCTATAACTTCCAGTACAATGATGGAACAGTAACGGTTGATGGCGAAACATACTCGCCAGGGGATGAGTTCACACTGGAAAATACTGACTTCGTTTATGTCAACAATACTGAGGATGACAGAGCCAGTATACACGTAGTTGCGTATGATGGAGAGGACGTCCAGCGAGTTCTAACTTCACGGTCCCGAGTGAGTCAGCAAGGAGGCGGATACTCGTTCAGATTCCCCGTGGTACTCTCCTCTGAGGCAGCTGACCGTGTTCAGTCAGTAGCTCAGAACTATCCGACGACCACGGTTGGAGGAGAACCTTACTTGGGCAAGATCAGCGGTACAGGTCCTGCAAAGCTCATGCTCTACGTCGACGGCAATCGGCAAAGCGCATTAAACATGGCCTCAGTCTTCAAGACAAAGGTCGTAAACCAGCCATCGATCAACGGAGGAGGACAAAATGCAGAGCAGGCAAGAAGTGATATGGAAGAGCTTCAGGCAATTCTTCAATCCGGCAAGCTTCCGGCACCTGTAGAAATTGATTCACTATCGACCATTTCATCCTCACTCGGAGCACAGTTTATGTCCGCAGCTATAATATCTATAATCGCATCACTGATAGCAGTAGGAGGATTAGTTTACGTAAGGTACAGCAATGCCAAACTGGTAGTACCTATTGTAATAACAGGTGCCTCCGAAGTATTCATCCTTCTCGGATCGTTCTTTTCAACCATCATAACTCTTGATCTGGCATCGATCGCGGGAATTATCGCCGCGGTAGGAACCGGAGTAGACGACCAGATAATTATTACGGACGAATCAGGTAGAGATATCGTCAGAGACTGGAAGAAACGGCTTAAACGAGCTTTCTTCGTAATCTTCACATCTGCAGCCTCAACAATCGGAGCCATGATGCCGATTGTCTCACCTTCAATCTCCAATATGGCGATCGGTGCAGCAGGTCTAGGTTTAATCGGTTACACACTTTATAGTCAGAGAACCCGACCACATTACTTTGCGATCGGAGCGATCGCAGTTGGAGTATCGGCCTTCGCATTCCAGCTCAGCCCGTCCAGCTTCGCGCTGCAGTCAGTCAGAGGGTTTGCAGTAACAACGATCCTTGGAGTATTGGTAGGAATCAGTATCACAAGACCGGCATACGCCAAGATGCTGGAATACATTGAGGAGAAATAGTTGACCTACTGAAGAGATAGCGATAGAAAAATATGAATTAAGAAATATTTTTTACTGAAGCTCCATCACTGCTTCGGCCACATCTTCCGCGTCTTCCAGTGCTTTCTTTGCTTCGTCTTCGCTGCACCCTGTTTTCTCCATTACCAGTTCTATGTCATCTGAGTTGATTTCCTCTACTTCGCTGTAACTGCCCTGGAGCTGGAAGATTTCTTGGCCTTTGGCCTCAATTTTGGAAAGATCAGGATTTTTGAATACGAGTTTCTTGTCGCCGACTGTTACCTCTACCTTATCAGTGTCAATTTCTTCCATATCCATTCCCATCTGCTTCATAGCCTGCATCATATCTTTTCCGCCGAACATATTCTATAGATAACACACCTGTTTTTTATATCCGTGATCCAGCAGAGAATATATGCTGGAAATACTTGTTTTAATTTTAACGGGAGTATTAGTAGGTGTTTTCACGGGATTGACGCCCGGAATCCATCCGAACACAGTTATTTTTGCTCTTTTACCGCTTTACTTTGCTTTTGATTTTAGTTTTGCTATCTATGCCTCCTTTGTCTCGGGCGTATCCCTCTCCCATACTTTCCATGACTTTATACCCTCAATATTCCTCGGCGTTCCTGAGCCTGAATCCGCTTTAACTGCAATTCCTGGGCAGAGAATGGCTCTCCAAGGTAGAGGTCTTCAGGCATTCCAGTACACTGTGTATGGAGGCCTTTACTCTATGTTAACAGCCCTCCTTCTAGCATACCCCCTCTTCCTTACGTTGGAAGGTATCTACAGTTTTTTCGAGCCGGTGATGCATTACTGTCTATTTTTTGTAACTTTATTTGTTGTTTTCAAATCAGATAGCCGGTTCAATGCAGCTCTTGTCGCATTACTTAGCGGGCTTCTAGGGCTTGTCTCTTTCTCCTCCCCAGTCAATCAGCAGTACGTTCTCACACCAATATTTGCAGGCATGTTTGCTTTTCCCTCGATTTTCAATGCTCTGAGTGAAGGTGTTGAGATACCGGAGCAGATAGAACTCCCGACTTCAAGAAGGATTTATTTTCTCGGCGGTATAACAGGTTTTATCTCCTCGCTCCCGATAACAGTTTTTCCCGGCCTCAGTAACTCTATCTCCACGACTTTTCTGATGCCTTTAGTGGATAAAAAGGAGAAATTCATCGCTTCAATGGGTGCGGTCAATACCTCGGATATTTTTCTTTCATTCTTGACTTTGATGGCTATTGAGAGAGCTCGTTCAGGTGCATCAGTAGCACTTCAGACCACAGGCAACAGCGATATGGTGTTCTTTGTTCTCGGCGCCTCGATTTTTGCCGCCGGAATTTCTGCACCTTTGGCCCTGAAAACCGTTCGCCTGTTTCTAGGCTCTTTCTTGATGGATAACCAGAAAGTCTTGTCCTACTCTGTAATGCTTGTACTTCTTGCTGCAACTATCGGTTTAACAGGTTCTTTTGGTTTCTTGATATTTCTGACCTCTTCAGCGATCGGCTTCCTGGCAAGTATAACCGGTGAAAGGCATTCCTGTATGGCGGTTTTGCTTTTCCCGGCTATCAGCTTCTTTATGGAGATCAGTATATTTATGTGATTTAAGAAAAGAGGTAACAGTATGAACGAACGAAAAATCTTTCTAGTTCTACTGGCATTTGTTTTTGGGTCTATAGCATTTTTGATGGCCAGACCGTTTCTAGGTTATATAATAGGAGCAGGTTTGCTTGCTTTCCTTCTCCACCCTGTTCACAGGAGAGTTTCTATACATGTACCCGACCGTATTTCAGGTTTACTGGTTGTCATGCTTGGAATAACGGTGCTTATAGTTCCGTTTATTTTTGCAGCTATAGCGGTTTTTGAGGATGCCAGGAATCTTGTTGATGATGTTAACCGGACAGAGGTAGTTGATACAGGAGAGATTGAACAGAGAGTATTTGAACTGACAGGAAGAGAAGTTAATATCAGGCAGAATGGAAACCAGTTATTCCAAAGGTTTACCAGCACCACCTTGGGCGGCTTCACGGAATTTTTGCGGTTCTTCACACATTTCGCCATAGGCATTACGATAATGGTATTCTTGCTGTACTATCTTCTAGTGGACGGTAAACAGTTTTTTGAATGGGTAAAGGCGATAATACCGCTTTCAGATGAAATAAAGGACTCCCTCTTCAATGAAATGAGAAGCACCTCGTGGGCTGTTATAGAAGGTCATGTGTTGGTAGCAATAATCCAGGGCTTGATCGCCGGTCTAGGTTTATTCCTGACCGGAGTACCGAATTACTTTTTCTGGACGTTCATAATGGTGTTACTAGGATTCATACCGATATTCGGAACATTCCTTATTTGGGGCCCAGCTACAGCATACCTCTTTCTCATCGGAGACGTGTCGAACGCATTGTTCCTGGCTATCTATGGATTAGTGATTGTAAGCCTAACCGACAACGTGATCAGACCCTTCGCAGTTGACCGAGGCTCAAATCTTCACCCTGCAGTTATTCTAATCGGAGTAATAGGCGGAGTTTATGTGTTTGGAGCCGTAGGATTGTTTATAGGACCAATAACGCTTGGAATATTCAAATCAGTTCTTTTGGTGTTCAAAAACAACTACGAAGATTTATAAGCGGCTCTCCACGTAAATATAATATGGCAGATATAGCTAATGCGGCCATACTTGCATCGCTCGTAGTAGGAATGATATCCATTCCAGCAGCTTCAGGAAACATTGAAGCAGAAAACACAGTTTCCGAGCCTTTAGACGATATATCCTCGACAGAGAATACACCTGTCCAGGAAACAACAGAGCTCGATTCTGACTCATTCAGTAAAGTAGTTGAAACAGCTTTCTCTAAGATCAGGACAGAAGTAAGTTCAGGGTCAGTAGATGGCGAGCTTGAGACTCCTCAGTCAAGGCTAAAACTCGAAAAGAAACCTGATGGAGTTGAGTGGAAAATGGAAACTCCACATGGAACACTTACAGCCGCTCAAAAATCAGACAAAGTAATCGAGAGAACAGAGACACCACACGGAACACTTGAGAAAACACGGGAAAATGGAGCTGTCAAGACCAGCTTCCGCGGATCGGACAGAGATAAGGTAGAGAAAATATCCGGAGAGCTTCGAGACCTAATGGAGGAAAGAAAGCAGAAATACCGGTCGAAGACTGATGAAATGAGACTGGATCAGTACAGAGAAGGAGTAAGTCTTGACGTGGCCCAGAAGACACCGGAGAAAGTAATCATTGACAATCGGATGAACCAGAGACTTGATCTAACCAGTTGGGAAGTAGCCAACAACAATCCGGATTACTTTGAACTGAACTCAGATCTAGAGCAAGAACAGAAACTTCATATCTATTCATCCGATAGATCAGAGATCAACGTGACTGAAAACGATTCCGACAAATATGTCTACGGTTCAGACTTGACATGGGAAGATGATGCAGATACCGCAAAACTCTTAGATTCAGAAGGGAACGAGATAGATCTCTACACATACAGCTAGAGTTTCTCTATCTCCCCCCTCAATTTATATTTTTCTCGAGTAAAGAGCCGCTTCATTACCATCTCCTCGTCCTCCTGGATGATCACTATATTCTTGAAAATGGACAGCAAACTATCAGATTTATTCATTCTCTTGATCTCGTACTTAATGCCTAAAATACCGGCCAGAGCAATATAAAGATAAGAAATAACCATAAAAGAGGTAGAGTTGTATCCTAACTGCCTAACAGCTAGATAAGCTATACCGTAGAATGCAAAGCCGATTGAAAGAGGCACTTTGAGTCTACTCAACATGAAAACTTTTTGGAGATACTGAGTTAAAAAGCAAACTTTAGTTATCCAGTATAGATGAAAGGAGTTTACCTAGTATTCTTCCGGTTATCTGAATCGAAAATGATCCAGATAGGGGCCTTGGGAGAGCTCAGTTTCGATTCCGGAACCTATATCTATGCTGGTTCAGGGAGAAACTCTATTGAGAAAAGAATTGAACGCCATTTCTCTTCGCCAGAAAGTAAATTCTGGCATATAGACTACTTTAGTGCCGAGGCAAAGTCTATTGATTACTTCATATTACCAGAGAAATCAGAGTATGAATGTTTCATGGCGGAAAACCTCCATTACTGGTGTGAACCTGTTGAAGCATTCGGTTGTTCTGACTGTGACTGTAATTCACATCTTTTCAGAGTTCCAGAAAACTTTTGACTTTTTGATCACAGTTTTCTAATATGGTCTATTTCCAGTGCCCGGATTGCGGGTATAAACAGAGATCGAAGGCGGAGAAAAGGTTGACTTGTCATAGATGCGGTCGGAGCTACAAGAAATCGGATTCCAAAAAATCCAATGACAAGACTGAAGACGTAGATGAGGAGAAAGGTACAGGATTCTTCAAGTACTCAAAATCCGATAAGTAATTTGATTATTATAGTTTAGCAGATACAGTTCTTGCATGAGAGAGTACAGGTTCAAGTCCGAAGACATTGATCTTGAATTGACATTAACCTGTGGTCAGACATTCTGTTGGAACAGGTTTGAGGGAGAACTCTATGGAGAAGGCGGTAACAGGTTCTACAGTTTCAGGAAAGAAAAACCTTTGATCGCAGAGCAAAAAGATAACTATCTTCTTGTAGAGACAGATTTATCCGAGAAAGAAGTCAGGAAGGCGCTGGATCTGGAGACAGATCTGGAGAAGGTCTTCAGCGAGTTTCCCGAGAGTGAGGCTCTGGAAAGATCGGTATCGGAGCTCTGGGGTTTGAGAATAATCAGCGATGAGTTCTTTCCCTGTCTTGTGAGCTATCTCTGTTCACCTCAGATGAGGATTCCACGGATCAAGAAAATGCATAACGATATAGCCCGGAAGTTCGGCGAAGAAGTAGAGGTTGATGGGAAGACGGTTTACCGGTTCCCAGAACCCGAGGAACTGGCAGAAGCATCGGAAGAAGCACTCAGAGAACTCGGTGTCGGTTACAGGGCGGAGTATATAGTGAAGTCGACGGAAATGATAGAGAACGGGCACTACAGTCACGAGGAACTCTCTGAAATGAATTATGAAGAGGCTAGAGAACATATCAAGCAGCTCTATGGAGTTGGAGACAAAGTTGCGGACTGCGTTCTTCTGTTTTCCAAAGGATTTCACGAGGCCTACCCGATCGATACCTGGGCTCAGAAATGTATCAAAACCCATTACCCTAATCTTCACCACGATAAATATGAGAAGACTTCAGAGAATGTGAGACAACATTTTGGCCAAAAAGCTGGCTATGCACAGGAATATCTTTTCCATGCAGCCAGGAAAAATATAATAGAAGTTGAGGACTGAACCGGGAATATGATGGAACAGCAGGAAAAAGTTGCGGAATTTGTGGAAAAACATAATATGCAGGCGACTTCAGCATTCAGAATTATGGATCTGGTAGCCGAAGTCGGTGAGATAGCCTCGGACGCAACTAAGTCGGCCGATTATGGGGAAAGCGAGGAAGAGCTGAGAGTGGAGAAAGATGAACTGGGTGATGCATTATTCTCTTTGATCTCCGTTGCAAACGATCTGGGAATCGACCTGGAGGAAGCTCTTGATGAGTCTCTAGATAAGTACGAGTCAAGGATTGAGGAGAAAGGTGATGCCGGAAGTGAATGAAGCAATCAGGGTTCGAATGACAAGAGATGATCTGGAATCGGAAGAAAAGAAAGAACTTGAGCTGAAGGAGAGAACTGATGTGAAACAGCTTCTTGATAAACAGGGTATAGAGAGGCAGGAAGTACTTGTATCAAGGAATGGAACGATTCTAACTGATAATCATGAGATCAAGGATGGTGACGAAATCAGGGTTATGGATGTCATTGCTGGCGGTTGATTTTTTATTCTAACTACCTAATTACTACTTAATGGAATTTTTGGATCTGGAGGGTAAGGACGAGAAAGACATAGTCTTTGATGTTTTCGATTTGAATAAACTCCAGAAATCTCTTTTCAGAGAGATGCAGGATGCTAAACTTACTGTAAAAGAGCTGGCATCACAGGTAGATCGAAACCGTTCCACGGTGCAGAGAGCGTTACAGGATATGCTGGATAAAGACCTCATCATGAGAGAAGGAAAGACTGATAAGACAGTCTACTATGTCTATACAACTCTCCCACTGGAAGAACTGCGTGAAGTCACGAAAAACACTCTGGAACAGTGGCATGAAAAGGTTGAAAGCAAGCTTTCCTAGAACTCCCAGAACAGATATCCGAAATAAGTAACTGCTGTTAGATGGCTTAGAACTGTTGCTAATGGCTTAAGGTTTAGGCCGGTTACTGTTACCATGAATCCAAGTAGAACTATAACTGAAACAGCTTCATGTGAATAGTTATCTATGAAGTTCCTAAAATTCTCAAAATAATTTTCTTGTCTACTTAATGTATAGATGACTGCTCCTACAAGAAAGTACTTTATTAGAATAGCTGCAACGTTCCAAGAATTCTCCACAAGTTTGTACCCGAATGAGACCATTAAATGTAAAACCATGTCTACTCGTCTACATCGTCAGTCTTGAAATCCTTGATAATAATTACGTCATCAACCGATTCAACCATCCTATACGGAATAACAACGTTTCTTGTCCCACCAACCTTTTGTGCAAGATAGGAACCTTTCTCAGCTCCGACAACGACAGAACGAACACCGAACTTGCTCAAATTAACTTCAATGTCCTTCATTTTACCGCAGTAAGAACCTTTTCTCGTAAAAACATCTTTTCCAGTAATGTCGGAGTAATCAAGGATATTATCAGCCATTAATTTATCACTCTACAGCCCAAAATTCCGTCTAGAAATTTATATAACCTTTCCAAGCAGAGTCCTCAAACATTTACTTCAAAACACCACCTTTTCTTATTAAACAGTTAAGCTGCAAAAATTAAGATACGAGTCGGGGTCGCATAGTCTGGTTCATTGCGATGGCTTGCTAAGCCATTGGGGGTCTTTAGGCTCCCACGCGGGTTCAAATCCCGCCCCTGACGCTTTTTCTAGCTAATATTGGACTTGGACCTTTCTCACTCGGGGAAGAAATTGAACTTTCTTTGCGGAAATGACTGATAACTATAATTAGAGGTTCAGAGAAACTAGATCAGAGAATGAAAATATCGATAGAGCGGGAAAAAAGATTACCGGTCTTTAGGTGGACGCTCACTAAGTTCCTCTTTACTATCAACTAGTCCATTACTTATCATTAATTGAGATATCTCTCTCCATTCTTCTATAAGACTCTCTTTCTGTCCTCGCAGCTGACTTATTCCGCCTTCGGCACCCTTCAGGTTATCTTCTACAGCCTGTGAATTTTCCTCGAAAACCTCTTCTTCAATCATTTCGCAAAGGCCTATTGCAGACTCTAGAACTTCATTGAGGTCTTTGAAGTACCTTAATGATAACTGAGCTTCTTGCTTATCTCCATTTTTTGCCGCCTCTTTACCTAGGTCTTCGACTAATTCACAGTACTCTTGACTTAACCACATGGCGGTTCTGGCTACATTCAAAAGTTTTACTTGCTCCTCTTCATCGGATAGTTCCTGATTACCAGATTCAGATTGTTGTATAACCTTTTCAAACTCTTCAATGTGGTTCTCAAAGTCTTCAAGGTCTGTCTCAGATTTTTCTAATTCATTGATTATGCTTTGATGATCTACATGTTGTGCTTCTTTCCTATTAACTTTGGCAATATCAGCAAACCTTTCTGAGATATTATCTAGAATGGCCAAAATCTTTTTGTGAACCTTTCTTTTGTCACTCATATCAAATAATTATAGTTTTTTGTATAAAAAAGTTGATAGACCTGCGGTTCTGTATCAGGCTTTATCTCTATGGTATTTTCAGATACCTAAAAGGATTCCTTTATCGTTCTCACTATTCTCCTTTTCCACCTTGACAGCCTGTTCCGAGTCCCGCTTATAAGGAGGTAAGTGGATCTTAGTATCCTGTTTTTCAGCCAGTGAACGACTAGGTATGCGAACATAAAGGCAAAGATTCCGCCCTGGACCCCTGAAAAATGTGTAACGTAAAACTGGGATCCGGATATGTAACCGTAGGAGCTTAGAACCGCGAATATACCTGTAAGCAGTGAAACTGTTTCTTCTGCGTGTCCAATCGGAGCCTTGATATTAAACGAGTTGTTGTGGTAAAATCCTTCCACCAGGAATATGAGGCCGCCGGCCCCCATTATAATCCCCAGAAAAATGTCTCCGAATACAGGGCCGATAAAGTTCCAGGTCTGGACTAATGCTAGGAACAGGAAGAAGTTCATCAGTGCGAGGCTCACATTGAACGGATTGAATATTCTCCTGGTGTTATCGACCCAGATACCTGTCTCCTTTAACAGGTCTTTAGTCTCCGTGTTCGATTTCCTCCAGTCAAAGGCAAAGGATTTGATTCTTTTCTTGGTATCCGCCTCTACAATTTCCTTGTTATACTTTTGTGGCCAGTTTGGCGTAGAAAGACTTAAACTCCATTTACCGTTCTTTTTGTCGGCGTAAAGAACAAAATCAAAATCTCCGTAATGGGTCCACCGGATCTTACCTCTTTCCTCATATG
The DNA here is from genome assembly GCA_003009795.1 of Nanohaloarchaea archaeon SW_7_43_1. NCBI lineage: Archaea > Methanobacteriati > Methanobacteriota > Candidatus Nanohaloarchaea > Nanohaloarchaea archaeon SW_7_43_1. The sequence goes on from PXPE01000001.1 coordinate 177,847, forward strand.
CTTTACCCCAGTTTTTAGCTCCTCCCATAACATTCAAGCCTCTAGAAAACTTCCTCAAACAACATAGCTATACTAGCATCCTTTTGTTGTATCATACCGCGATTATCTCAGAAAGGGTTATAACCATTATTTCCCATAGCTTGAACCCTTTTTGTTATCTTAAGCTTCTCAATGCCCGACAACATGATGAATGTTGCAGGTATCTTTAGTTCCAATATCTTCAATTGGTAGATACTCTAATGTTTAGCTGTATTAATTATTTTTCTAGCTCTCAGCCTGCTTGTACTGTCTTCTGTAGCTTCCGCTCCACGTTTTCCCCTTCCTGTATAAGCCTTTCAAGGTTGGATTCAAACTCACTTAACTGCGCTTCTTCACGTTGATTGGCCACATCTGCATTCTGCATAGCACTCTGTAAAACCTGGTCTTCCTGTTTTATATCCTGGAGGAACTGCCTTATCTCCTGGGCTTCTTCAGCAAGCTCTTCCTTTTCCTGGTTTAAGTGCTGGGTTTCCTGTTTTACTTGTTTCATCATCTGTTTTCTTTTCTGATGTATCTGTTTTAGTTCCTGTTCAATATTCTGGTCTTCATTTTTCAGTTGTTTCAAGAATGATACTGCTTTGTTCTCTTCCTTAGAGTTTGAACCTTCTTCCAGGCTTTCTTTCTCATAGTTTTTGATCAGACCCTCAAGCTCCTGATCCTCCTCTACATGCTTTTCCTCTATCTGGTCAAGCTCTTTGATCTCCTCGTTCAATCCATTCAACACTTCTTCAACTAAGCGGAGTTTTTCCAGAGCGTCGTTTATCTCATCCGCTGTCTGTGCTTCCTGCTGGAGAAGATTTTCCATATCTCCTAGTTCTTCCTCGTTAGACGAAACCGCTCGATAGAGTTCATCGACTGATTCTGCTTCACCTATCTGTCTGATAACATTTTCCTCATCTCTTAGAATCTGATCAAGCTCCTGTCTATCCTGGCTTTCTTTTCTACTGATATCTTTTTCCTCTTTTTCTATCTGTATTATTTCGTTTTCCTCAAGACTTTCCAGAAGACTATCTATTTTCTGCTCTATGTCCTCCAGTTCCAAAGTTTCCTGTTTATCTTCTTTCTCAATACTTAGAATATCTTTCAGACCACTTGCCTTTTGTTCTTCCCGGGCTGTTTGATTTTCTTTCCTTTTTTCATCTTCTATCTCTTCTTGAAGTTCCTCAAGCTGTTCCTTGTATTTTTGTTTTTCCTCCTTAGTCTTTAGCTTCTCTCTACGGTATTCGGGGAACATTCTACCGATCAAAGGAAGACTTCCAAGTACTCTTGTAGTCCAAGAATATTTTTTGCGTCTAGCCATTTTTTATCAATTTGTCATTGCTTGTTCATGAAGCTTTTGAGATAAGGATTTCTCTCTGCACGTGATAGCTTTCCCGCCTTATCATCGTTACGTAACTTGTCCCTGCATACAGTATGAATATCAGAGACGTTCCGAGGTACGATGAAACGTCTTCTACAAACTTTAACTGGTCAAAACCGATTATTGTGGCCACACTGGTTACAACGCTGGCGTAGAAAAATACTTTGAGAACGGCCTGAAACATCTTCATATACCTGTAATATTTTAGTGCGTTATTGTATCTCTCTAACTCTTCATCATCAAGCCTTTTCTCAAGATAGATCCTGACATCCTTATCAGCTTTTCCCAGAGGCGTCAGCTCAAACAGGTAATCCTTGATCCTCATTATATAGAGGTTTTTTTGCGACCGTTTGGTATAAAACTTTCATCAAAACTAGTTGAACCATGAATCCAGATTCTAAAACAGTAGCTGCATCAGCAGTATTCTTGGTATTGGGCGGTGCTCTTGGCGGAGCAGCCACCTACAACTACATGCAGTCTGAGATCCAGAATTTGGATGATAGACTTGAGAATCTTGAAAGCAGTGCAAATGTGGTCAGATTGAACTATACTGAAAATACCGGTCTTTCCTCACTTTTCGATTCTGTGGATCAATCAACAGTATATATCAGAGCGAATGGTACAGGAAGATCCCAGGGTTCAGGATTTGTATATGATGAAACCGGTCATATTGTTACTAATGAACATGTAGTTGCAGACGCTGACAGAGTAGAAGTAGGATTTATCGATGGTTCTACACGGAGAGCAAGAATTGTTGGAACCGATCCATACACTGACCTAGCGGTTCTAAAGGTCAACAAGAGAGATCTTGATCCTCTGGAGCTAGCGGATTCTTCAGAAGTGAAGGTCGGACAGAAAGCGGTAGCTGTAGGAAATCCATTCGGGCTCAGAAGCTCGATTACCTCCGGTATAATATCACAGAAAGGTAGAAGCCTGAGAACTCAAGGAGGATTTTCAACACCTAATGTTCTTCAGACAGATGCCGCAATCAATCCAGGTAACTCAGGAGGCCCATTAATGAACCTTAAAGGAGAGGGGGTTGGTGTCAATACTGCCATTGAATCTAATACAGGAACTTTCTCAGGAGTAGGATTTGCAATTCCATCCAACACCGTCAGAAACGTTATCCCATCATTAATTGAAGACGAAGATCATCAACATCCATGGCTCGGAATATCCGGTGTCGATATCAGCCCGGAAATCGCTGATAGAATGAATCTGAAAAATACTACAGGATTCCTAGTGGTCAATGTGATAGATGACAGCCCGGCCGATAAAGCAGGGCTGAAAGCAGGAAACAGAACAGAGGAAATTAACGGTAACTCTGTAAGGCTTGGGGGAGACGTGATAACAGCCATAAATGGAAAAAAGATGAGAGGTATAAACGACATTTTGCTTTACCTCTCCCGGGAAACGGAAGTAGATGAAGAGGTAAATGTAACTGTTATCCGGGACAACGAGAAAGTTGACAGGGAAGTGACTCTTGGCGCTAGGTCAGATCAGTGAGGACTGTATCTAAGTAAGGCAGCGATTCCACCAAGTTTCTCAATTCTTTCCCCGGCTTCATGATCTTTGTGTATGATGATTGTCTCACCGCCGTTGTTTTCCACAGTCTCTGATAAATCCGGGTTTTCACGGTTCTTTTCAGGGGTGATCAGAAGTCTTTCTACGGCGCCTTGCTCCGCTAGTTCCTTGACAGGCTCTCCATAGCTTGCGTTCCCATCATCTCTAACTCCCTCAAGTAATTCTTCAACTACCTCGGTTTCCTCAGATATTCTCGAGTCCTCAACCACTTTCTTCAGACCTCCGCGTTTTATTGCCTCCCTCAAACCGGTTTCACCTGTCACAGATGTATCCTGTAAAAATACTTTCGACTGTATATCATCGGAGAGCAGATTCTTTACCTTGTTCTTCTCCATTCCTGGCCCAGCCAGAATGATGTTTTCTAGGTCACTTGCTGATCTCTCAACCGTTGATTTGACCTTCTTATAGAATCCGTCACCTTCCTTCTGGTCGGCATACATTTTTCCTGGAATGTTTTGCTCCACGCCAGACATATTCTTGATGCCTGATTCCTCCACCATGAAAAAGTCGGCCTTACCTTTCTCAACAAGGCAGAAAAGTACTTGGTATGACCGTTTCTCCTCCATCTCCTCTAGCTTGTTGAAATCCTCTCCTGTGAAGTTTCGCCAGATATCGAACTCCATCTCCGGCTCCAAGTTGAAGGTGTGGTATCCCAATTCAATATCATCGCTTCCCTCGGTAATTTCACCGGTAACTCTTAGACGATTCTCTTGGTATTTGATCTTCTCTGTCTCAAGCGTTAGTTTCAGTGTTTTTTTCTCCCGTCCATCCAGTTTGGTTCTCTGTGTTAGAGCTCTCAGAGTATCTCCGGGCTTAATAAAGTCTTTCAGGTGCCAGAGATCATCCTCATTTTCGATTCTGATCTTGGCATAGCCTTCACCTCTATCAGTGTTTAACAGTTTCATTATATTAGAGAAGTCAACCTACAAATAAAAACCTAGAAACTTTAAGAATAATCCATGGAAGAGAAGTTCGGAGTAGTCGTAGCTATGGGTTTAGCTATTTTCGGTTTAGCTTTCGTGGCAAACAGCGCAGATTTGGACTTTATTGATACTTCGGAACAAGATACTGAGAGTGTATTTATTGATAAGAGCTACGATAAAATCGGAGAATCAAATCCTGACGACCGTGTCATCGAGTTCGGAGATTTCCCTGTAGGAGAAGCCCGTGGAAACATTAGAGCGTACAGAAATGACAGAGCTTCCATCTCTGACTCTTTATTTTCCTTATTTGGTGGAGAAAAAATAGTTTTCAGATACAACGCCACTCAGCCGGAAACAGGAAATGTTTCGTTTGAAGTCCTAGGTAGAGAAGGAAAAGGAGATGTCTATGTAGAAGTGAATGATCGAAGGCTTTATTCTGAACCATTGATAGCTACAGGATCTCCGAGAATTGAAGTCCCTCAGACAGCTCTGAAACCGGGTATTAACCGGTTCGAGATTGGAGTGGAAAGGAATTCATTCTTCGGATCAACAGAGTATGCGCTTGAGGAAGTTGAGACCCGGGTCAACGATAGAAAATTCCATGACTACGAAGATAATTTCCAGGTCTACAGCTATGAACTACAGGATTACGTTGAGTCACCGTTAACGTTCACAATAACTAAATCGTTAAAGGCATCACCTCTTGAAATCATTATTAACGATCAGACAGTATACTCGAAAGACCAGGTAAGATCACAAAATGAAGTTGAAATTACGCCTAGAAATGCCAATCTTACACCGGGATCAAATGAGATAACATTTTCGACAGACAAGCCTTCACGGTACGATATTGAAAATGCACAGATGACCATTAGATACATAGGGAACGTTGAAAGACAGAATATTGAATTCGACTTCCCTATCAATAATAACCAATTAGATCTAGTCAACAATGATGATACAACGGAGTATATCAGCTTTGAATATCAGAACCTACTGCCATCCCCTAGACCTGTAGACATCAAACTAAATGATTATCAAGAAACTTTGAACCCTAGAAACGGAGAAAACTCTATAGAGTTAGAGGAAGGAGTTATACAGCAGGAAAACAGTTTTTCATTTAGAAGCAACGGCACATACCAACTTGACAAACTGAGGATATATACAGAAGGTGAGGAATAAGTGGGCTGGGGAAAGTATGTTGGTTTATTCATTCTTGGTTGTATACCGCCTTTCCTGTTCATTGGAGGGCCGGTACTTTTTCCCTTGTTAGGTGCTTTCTGGGGGTATGTCAAGTTCTGCATCAAAGTCGATATTATCGTAATTTATCTGATTGTAAGGCTGCCTATCTGGCTCTTCATACAGTTACCTCTTTACAGCCTCAAGTACAGTACTCAAAAGATAGATGAAGTCTTCAGCCGAGGATTCAATGCTTTAAACAGGAGAAGAAAGCTTTCAGTTTTCTTTATTACAGTATTTGGCCTCTTTTTTGCATTTTTATTTCCGTTTAACACGAGTTTTCAGCCATTAAATCCTTTTTTCTGGTGGAGCAATATCATTAATGCATTGAGGGTTGCAGTTGGAGCATTAGGAACCACGATAATATTTTTGACAATTATTGAAACTTTCTCAGGAGGGGTTGCACAAAAAGAGATGCCTGGAAAATGGGCGAAATCAGAGCTGTTTGCCGAGCAGGATGCTGCAGTCGCAGCAGTTGCTCAAAGCGCTGACTCGGCTCAGAGAGCGGTTGAGGGAGCAATGAAAGCCAATGAAACCAAAAACAAAGCTCAGGGAGTTTACAGCGATATTAAGACGGCTGATACTAAAGGATCTATCAAGGCCCTTCCGAAAGATATGGGGAAGGCCCTGACGAATCTTGGAGAATCATTTGGTTTAGAAGTAGAAGCAGGAGCAGCTGAAGCAGAGGCGGGAGCAGCCGCTGCAGCATCTAACCCGCTTGGCTGGATGGCTGTAGGAGTTTTCTTATTTGCCTTGTTTATCTTTGTGGTTCAATTAGTATTTGTCACAGCTTATTTCATCGGATTTCTTCAGTTCGTAGCGCCAATAGTTTTAGGGCCGGTTGCAGCTGCTCTTGGCCTTGGCTCTGATTACGGTAATTATCTCGGAGGTGAAGTAGCTGATAGATATCTTGCAGGACTAAGGGTAAACTTTGACACATACGTCGATCCTGTACTTGAAGCTAGACAACGAGTTTACTGTCTGCTTCAAGGCCCTGCCTGTATGAGACAGTGGAGACTTAATAATACCCGCACTCCAGGCTCTAATGCTGTTGGAGAACAGTATCTGCTCAGCATCAACAGGTTTGAGGTAGGTTCAGGTGATAGATTGGATATTGCTTACAAGGATGGTGACTATAAGGTACCTACATCTTTCGGCTTGAAGAATTCAAGGAACGGGTTGAAAGGAATCAATGCATTGAATGTAAGCTATAGGATACGTGTTATAGACTTTGATAGAGGCAGAGATGATCCATTCTGTGATACTGAATGGACGCCCGTCAGTGGTTTTGATATACGAGAAGATGCTGAAGGACGTTTCAAAGGTAATGACCTTTATCCTGGCACTGCGGCAAATACAAACTTCCTGACTCTAGATGAATTTAACTTGAAGAACTGTGGGTTGTTACAGCCTGGAGCAGGTGAGACAAGAACTGTGATACTTGATGTGAAGTATGATTACTTCTCTCAGGCCACGCTATACTTTGATGCTATGGCACAGGAAACACTACTATCAGATCCTAGTATTGAGAAGAATTGGAAGAAATCTGAAACAGCTGATACTCCTGTAAAGTCCGCGCTGAACGTTAATTCGCCGGTACTGTTTGATCAAAGCGAAGGTGATTCACAACCGTTCTCAATGAGAACCACACTCTTCACAGAGGAAAGAAATATTGAATACAAGATAAATGAATTACAGGTTAGGAAATCATCACAAGTAAGAAAAGCAGAAGGTGCTAACCGGAACTGCCAACTTGAATCTGCTAGTGGGAGAGGCGAAAATGTCATGGTACCCTCTGATAACGCGCCAGGAATAGGAGACAACGAAAAAGATGGTGAAACCAGGTGGTATGATTCAACCAATAGTCCCCCGTTCTTTGGATGTATAATGGAGCTTAAAGATATTGGCTCCATAAGTCCGGAAGGTGAAACACTTACCATGGGGGTTGCCTCAAACTACACGTTAAAACTTGAAGAACCTCTAGATAGATTCAGAGTGCTTAACACGCGATGCACGGAATTTAACTGTCCTCTTTTGGTAACCAGGAATTTCGCTGATTCACAGGAAAGTAAAGATAACTGGAAACACAAATGTGAAGGCCCTGATGCCGGTAGAACAGGAGGAACAGCAGGTTGTTCAGTCGTACAGGGAGATCCAAACGACTGGTCTACAATAGGAGAAGATCTTATGACAGGTAATAAATCACTTGAATCAAGGATTGAAAGAGGTGAAATAGCTATTGATCCATTCCAAGTTGATGAATTAGGCGGTCCTAGCTACAATCTGACGAACATCCCAGCTCTTACTGGAAATGCTGGTAATGATGGGAGAACAGGGAAAGTTGCCGTAGGTTTGACACAGGATAAACTTGACCAGATAGAAAATGATTACTACTCCAGATTCGGAGATATAGAAGGTAGAGGTTTTGCACTGGTATCATATCTGAATACCGAAGGGGATAGAGATGTAGAGGTTAAAGAACTAGAATATATACTGTGTCGACAAGAAGGAGACCGTAAAAAATATGCCAGATACTTAGCCCAAACCCGGTACTTTGGTCAGGAACCGGCTTGGGTATCGTTCAGTCCTGCATTCACAAACTGTGGAAGCGATAAACTATGGGAGAGCTTCGGTAAGGGATTCAAAAGTGAACAGAAGATTAGACCATCAATACTTCTCGGACCGTATGCGTTGATTGTGGAGAACACGGTCAGAGGCTTGAAAGAAGAATATGACAACATGGCGGAACAGTATAGAGCCCTTAGTTGTGAGGGCGGAGATGGAAGTAGCTTCAAGGTATATGATCCTGATGAAGGCTTGAAATGTGTAGGAGGGGAAGAGAGTTACCCTGAACAGGAGTCTAGTGGGGATGGAAGTTAGAACCATTCTAAAGAGTTTACCCGGATAAGGTGATGAATGTCAGTAGGTTTCTGGTGGCTATCGCTATTCCAAGTACTGAGATCAAGAAGAGATAGTAAATTTTTTCATCCCCTTCTACATTCTTCAGGATGTAGTAGACTGCGGGAGGTATTATCAGTGATTTCATTATGTACATACCTTTCAGGGAGCCAAAGACATCTATGAAAAATCTTGCTAAAACATGTTTTTCACCGGTTCTAGGAAACATAAGTGCTATGCCTGTGATCCCTGCATCGAAATAATGTGAGACAATAGGGATATAGAATTCGGGCTTAAGGAAGCCTGGTTTAACCAGTTTCAAGATTGAGTAGCCCAGTATCATAGTTGTTCCCAGTGTAGCAGTTATCATCGCGAATCCTGGGAAGTTGTTTACCCTGTAAAAACTTAGCGAGATCAGAAGTATCACCGTTCCAATGGCTGAAAGTATTTTATGGTAGCTGTAGCTTGTCTTCGATTCTAACTTTCTTGACAGTATTATTGAGGCTATTACAGTACCGAACATTAGAAGATAGATGAAAGGAGTCTCTAAGATGATCGTGTTGACCGCGTTTATGTCTTTTAGACCTCTGGCTGCTCCGCCGAGAAACACGAAAGGAGCTATACCTAGAAAGAATTCTTTGTTGAGATCTATATCCAGTTTCTTGATGACAGGATATCCAATGTATGCCGCTGTCAATGCGAATAAACCTGAGTATACAGCAGTATTGAAAGGGTTGTAGAAAACGGTTTCATCTATTATTGGGAGCCAGAACTTTTCCAGTAAAAAGCTTTTAACCCCGCTTAACAAACCCATTGTTGTATGCAAAGTAATACTACGGTTTTAACTTTGTTGTTTCTGACAGTTTTGGCCTCCGGATGCATGCACTCACCACCAGGAACTGTCACTGAAGGACCGGAGTCTGTTGATATACAGAGCATACAGGTTACACCTAGTGAGATCTATGAGGGGCAAAACGCTAGAGCTTCTTTAACAGCTTTTAACGCCGGTAATATAGAGGCTGAGGTTACACTTGGAAAAAATGGTGAAAAAATGCTTACAGATTACTGTCCTGACATATTCGAGAATAAAGAGGAAAGATTTTCAGCTTCTACCTCGAGAGTAGCAGAGACAAGACAAGGCAAAGAAGCTTCTTACAATCTGAAACCCGGCGACAAAATTAATGTAAGATGGTTTCTACAGCAACAAGGCAATGTTCCGTTGATCGGGAAAAGATGTCAGATGTCGTTTTCAGTTCCGTTCAGTTACAGTGTTGAAGCCTATAGACAAGTCCAGATTAAACAGGATAGATCGGTGGAAGGATCACCTAATCTTGGATCAGAGTCTTCCAGCGGACCTCTAACATTGGCTATGGAAACCTTGCCCGGTTCTACAGGCCGTTCCAATACTTATATTGCAGAGGAGACCGGCGATGAAAGAATACAGTTACTGGTTCAGATGATAAACGAGGAACCACAGGAAGAATACAGGAAAGGTGTAGTCGAAATAAATAAGGAATCTTTCTCTATAGGCGCTACAGACCCCCTAGATGTTGATAGGGATGATTGTAAGTTCCCAGACGCAGATTTCCGTATGTACCAAGGGAAGAGCGTGGTCATACAATGCGATATCCCGGTGCCGCAGAATTTTGAAGAGCCTTCTGTGCTTTCAGATATTACCGCGAGTATAGATTATAATTACATTAAGGATGGAGGAACAAGAACAGTAAAGGTGGAGACCCGTGGATAACAAAATAATGATTCTAGCAGCGGTAGTTACTGTATCCGGCTGTACACATATGACCGGACCTTTAACGCCTCCTAGTGGTCCTTCAGGTTCAGGCTTACAAGTTGAGACCCTTGATATCTCAGACGGTACTGTGAGCTCTGGTCAGACAGCATTAATCACTTTAGAGCTCAAAAACTATCACAGACAGGAGATAAACATAGATGATATATCACTGTACAATACAGGTATACTGGAGACAGAAAAACAAGGATGTAACCCTCCTCCCGCCCGTCTTGAGACAGCTAGAAAAGATTACATCCCGGAGATGCGGTGTCGTTGGACATTACAGGTACCTGAAGAAGAGGTCGAAAATTTTAACTCTAAGATGGTTCCGGTAAAACTCAATCTCGCCTACCGGTCACAACTATCTAATTCTGAAGAACCTATCAAACTACATTTTCAGCCTTTAGAGGATATAGAGCAAAAAAACGAGTTGACCAAAACATTTTCGAATGAAGAGGTAAGACTTCAGATCAAAACTGAAAGCCCTATACAGCTTGAAGGCAGCACAGCAACTATTACAGCGAACAACGCTGGTAATGGAAGAGTAGATTCGGATTATAGCTTTGAATATTCGCCTTCAACCGTTTTCCCAGATTGTCCGCAACAGAAAGAACCTCTAATCAATCAAGAAGTTGAATTCGCCTGTAGTATAGATCCTCAGACAGATTCTAGTCTTACCCGGAACCTCATAGTTTCCACATCTTATAAATACGTGAAAGAGCCAACAATTGATGTTGAGGTTGTTAACCGTTAATGATGGAGAATAAGGAAATACTGGTTTTACTGGGTCTTGTAGTCGTTGCTTCAGGATGTTCACATACGGCTTCACAATCTACATCTTCCAGTAGTGTAACAATTCAAAACTTCTCAGCTTTCCCCAGCAATGTTTTGAGCGATCAACAAGTCCGCTTAAAACTTACACTGAAAAACAACGGAGACTCTGATGCTGAAAGTGTCCAGGCCAGATTGTTCAATGTTGCGTTTAGTGGGGAAAGAAACTGGAACTTAGATGGTGAAAGATCAATCAGATTTGGAACACTTCAATCTGCTGATGAGGAAAGAAATCTTCCTGCCAGAGAATCTACAAAATATTGGTCACTTGATTCTCCCAGCCTTGATGAGGGCGCCACAATACCTTATAGATTCATTACTAGAGTATACTACAAATACCAGACAACAGGCACCAGCAGTATCACTCTTATGGGACAGAGAAGATACAGGCAGCAAGGAAATCCTGAAAGACCAACTCTTGATACTACAAGTGGTCCTATCCAGATGGAGATCAGAACGCGTTCTCCTATAGTGTTCTATCCGCAAGATGATTCAAGCAGGACGACAAAGATGTGTGTCATAGTTACCAACAAGGGAACCGGAACACCGTTTGTCCATAATCAGGCTTATGATGAAGATAATAGTGAATACAATCTGGAAAGAGAAAACTCTAACAAGGTCAAACTGCGTGTGAAAAACCAGGGCAACACCAACTTCACATCAGCAGAATCAGGTGACGAATCACAAACAGTTTTAGTTGACATGCTGGGGAACAGAGGTATTGGTTGTTTCAGTATTGATGTCAGAAACTGGAACAATAACGTGGGACCTCAACAAGATGTGCCTGTACTCATCGAGGCAGATTATGGGTATGTTAAAGAAACCTCATCTTCCGCGACTGTCAGTGGAACAGATAGGTTTCGATAGAGAGAAGAAAAATTAGAAGAAAAACAGGACTGCAGCTGTAATTGCTGCACCTGCTGTCATTGCGATTCCTACCTTACCTGTTTCTCCTTCTAGGTTTGGGGAAGGAACTTGATCGAAGAAGCCTCCGGTCAGTTCATTTCTTTCATCCTCAATTGATTCCTCAACATCTTTTTCGATCAACAGCTTGACTTTCTTACTTTTCTCAACTTCAGTTCCGTTAGCTTTTGCTGTGATCTTGACCTCTCCCTTCTTCTGGAATGGAACTCCTGCGTAGATGTAAGCTGTTTCTGTTTCTCCAGCTGGTACTGTTACTTCCTCTGGCTTAACTGAGGTCCATTCAGGTCCTTCCTTTGAAAGTTCGTAGGTGTTTTCTTCTGTTCCTGTGTTGTTCAGTCTTATCTTGTAGATTGCGCTTTTGTTCTCTCCTGCGCTTGCTACTTCCGGAATGACCTGCATGTCTAGATCCCAGCAGTTCTCTACTGTAAGTGTTGATGCTGATGATTTTACAGGTTCTCCGAATGTTGTTGCTGTAGCTGTGAGACCGACTTCGTGTTTACCTATTCCAAGGTCACCAGATGTATTTACTTCAACTTCCTGGCTTTCTCCTGGCGCAAGTTCTACTTCTGATGTCTGTAGTTCTCCTGTGCTTGCTTCTAGATTGAACGACTCCAGTGCTTCTCCCGTGTTCTCGACTTCTGCTGTGAATGTTGTTGATTCATCTTCACAGATAGTTCTGGCCTCTCTCTCCAGATTGATCTCTGAGTCCATTCCATTGTATGAATTGAGGCTTACCGTGTTCGAACTTTCGGAGGTGCCTGTGGCTGAGACTGTGATTTCTCTTGATCCCAGTTCTCCAGGTCTTACAACCAAGGTCGTTGATCTGGTTGCTCCAGCTGGAACATCTAGTGATGTCTCGAGGAGCTTTCCTTCTGTTGTCTCAAGCGTGAACTCATCTGCCTTGGTTCCTAGGTTTCTAGCAGTTACTTCGTATTCCGTCTGGGTTCCTGCTGCCGTCTCCTGACTCTCAGGCGTTACTGATACTTCAGAGTTCCAGCATTCTTCTGCGTTGAACTGGACGTTCTGGATGTCCTGTGCGTAACTCGTTTTTGATGCGGTCACTACCTGAAAGTTTCTCTCTGCAGGTGAATCTGAAGACACTTCAAGTGTAAGTTCTGCTGTCTCTCCGTCTTCAAGATTAACAGAGTTTCTTGAGAGCTCTCCGAAGTCAGAAGTAACTGAGAACTCTTCAGGCTGGATACCAGTATTTTCTACCTCGACTGTGTATACAGCTTTCTGTCCCAGGCATGCTGTTTTCGATTCTTCCGCACTGACTTCTACCTGATGATCCTTGATAACTTCTACATTACCTGTCTCAGAAAATCGGTCACCGCTTGCTCTTGACTCCGCGGTAAGTTGGAATGTATATGTTCCCTCATCTCTATCGGTTCTGGGATTGAACCAGACGTTCACTGTCTCCGATTCTCCAGGTTCTAGCTCCGTTTTTTGCGGCGCGATTGTTACTTCGGCTGGAGATGAAGAACTTAGCTCGTAAACGTCTTTTGCCGGTCCTGTGTTCTCGACTTCAAGCTCATACGATGTAAAAGAATCAATTCGTGCACTTGAGCTTTCTGGGAACAGGTTTAGGGCTGCAGGACTTGCTGAAACTAGCCCTGATATCAAAACTAACGCTGCTGTAAGTAATCCGAGTTTGTTGTGTAAATTCATGGTTTAATTGTCACCTAGTAATAACACTTCAGTTAATTTTTAAATATCGGTCGGTAATCAATTGATTTTACCACTACAGAAAGACATTTTTCAGCCTCTCATATAGTGATAGTTTTCTCTGGGTTTTGGTTCCTCCAACTTCTACCGGAACTCTCTCTGTATAGACAATTTTTGAGTCGCTGGTAATGGTAACTAGGGGATTGAACTCTCCTTCTTCTCTAGGTGTGAGGTAGAAGAAGACTTCTTTCTCCTCTCCTGGCTGAAGGATAACTTCTTTCTCTGTTGTCGAAGTCCAGGTGTTTGGAAGACCGTTTATACCGACAAAGTACTTGGTCCGGACATCGTTATTGTTGTAAATAGTTGCCTTCACAATACCTCTACCTGAATCAACTGATGCAATCTGTCCAGGGAAGCTTGAAGCCTCTGGCTTTGCCTCATGAACCTCTACTTCTCTCTCAGCAGAGCTTCTTTCACCTCTCGCTAATCCAACTATCTCATAGTTGACCTCGCCTTCTTTTTTGGCTACAGTGTCGAAACATACAGTACCTCTATCATTTGTTGACTCAACTATCTCTCCATCAACTAACAGTAGCACTGAAGGAATTTTCTGTGAGTTGACATCCGCACAGACTTCTATCTTATCGCCCTGGAATACTGTCTCGGGCGTCTTCATATTGCCAACCGTCACCGTTGGAAGGACAGTAAGCTTTCTTGTCGCTCTATACTGATCAGTTCTCGCGGTTAGTTCGAAGTCACCTGCCCTCTCCGGGTAGATATAAGTTGAGTAGTAACCATCGGGCTCTGTCGATACCTGCTTGAGATCTCTGTCGTTTATCTCTATCTCAACATTTTCTCTTCCTCGAGCGTTGTCAACATATCCTGAGATCTTGACAGACTTACCTGCTCTCACTCTATCAGGAACGACTTTCATCGATATCCCGTCTACTTCTTCCCCGACTGTATCACAGTCAAGTACCTCTATGCTGTTATCTATCGTGTCACTGTTTCCTCCCACTGAAGAGATTGTGAATTCCTTTGTTCCAGGTGATGCTGGCGTAAATGTTACAGTAACTTCCTCACTTTCTCCTTCTTCAAGTAAGGTGCTGTAGCTGTTGACGTCTCCCAGTCCTTCACCTTCTACTACAGTCAGTCTTTCACTTTCCCCGACATTCTCAGCGGTGAAAGTCACATCAAAACTTTCTCCAGCACATACATTACTTGGTGTATTGATATCGCTGAATGAGACCCGGCTCTCAGCTCTCACGCTGTATGCATTCTCTGCTGTATCGGTGTTACCATCGTTGTCTGTAACTCTGACCTTCGCGGTTCTTTCTATCTCTTCAAAGAATGTCTCTTTGACCTCTGAATCATCCTCACTTATCTCGTAGTCGCCGTCCCCATCAAGATCGAACTCATATTCCTTAATTCTTCCATCAAGATCCTCCGAATCCCCTGCATCGAAATCTATCTCTTCTCCCACATCAGCGTTCCCAGGATCTATATCTAATCTTGCGACCGGTTCTCGATCTCCGGTTACTTCATTGAAAGTCGAGGATCTCTCGAAGAACCCCGAACCACAAGGATCTCCTGAAGTTCTTACCTCGGCTCTAACCTCAGTACCTCTCTCATCAGCAAAGTTTTCTCTGAACTTTCTTTCAGCTCCGGTTCCTAAAGTCGCATCAGTATCCGAGATTTTTTCGTTATTCGCAAAGAGCTGGACATTTACATCCTGAGGTTCCCCTGTGTTCGTTATCTTTAACGAACCCTCAGTCTCATCATCAGTTGTATCTGTATCGCTGAAACTAACACCGCCCACATTAACTCTACATTGTTTCTGTTCTGGTACATTGAGGGATACTGATGCGGTATCACTGTTGCCATTGGTATCTGTAACTCTAAGGTATACCTGCTCTTTACCCTCTGAACTGAAACTTTTGAAGACCGACTTGCCGAACCTACTAGTGGCATCCTCAAACTCCCATTTGTATTCTTTAATATTTCCTTTACTTCTCGAACCATCAAACCTAACCGATTCTCCGATGAAAGGATTGTTGTTTGAAACCGATATTACTGCGTTAACTTCTTCTGGTTCCTCTTGGCCGCCGTCTTCCCCACCATCGCCGTTACTGGATTCATTCTTCTCTTCTACACTAACTGTTGTCCTATCTGTGTCGCTGTTGCCGTTTGTATCTGTGACGGTCAGTGTTGCTTGTTTCTCTCCAGGCGAATCATATGTTCTAGATACAGCCCTATCAAAACTGTTTTCACCGTCCTCAAAGTTCCATTTGTATTCTTTTATCGGTGAGTCTCCTTCCTGACTGTCAAAGGCATCAAAGCTAACACTCTGGCCTGCCTCTATCGAAGAATCTGAAACTGTAATATCTGCAGTAGGTCCTTCAGCAGGCTGAGGTGTTTTCTTAACCCACTTTATCGTATTCTCGGAGCTGGCCTCTGTATTAGAATTTTCTGAGTTTCTAGCGACGGCTCTACCTCTTACAGAAATTGAGGACTCACTGTTTCTCTCAAAGTTGTATGAAACATCACATTTAGATCCTGAGCAGCCTGCGGAGTTCTGTCTTTTGGCAATCCATTCGTTTCTGCTATCAGACCATTTTTCTACCCAGATACTCTCCACGTTTGAACCTGTAGCAGTGACATCCACTCTAACAGATTCTCCTAAATTAACATTTCTTTCTCCCGAGGGATCAATATCTATTGATTCAATATTCGCTGATTCTTCAGGGGGTTTGTTTGTTGACTCACTCCATTCTAAATTTGTTTTCGATGTTGCACCGACGTTGCCTCCGTTACCACGAACTTCTATGACACCAGCATTGTTTTTCCGATATGAATAGGTTAGACTACACCCGTTATTACAGTCAGTTTCCATTTTATCTGCGACCCACTCATTTCTTTCTGAACTCCATCTTTCAACCCAGATAGATGAACGGCTTTGATCTGCGGTAACTTCGATTACTGCAGTCTTTCCTGTGTCAAGATTGTTTGATGGTGAGACTTCTAATCCTAAAGCTGTGGCTGAAACTGCTAAAAAAAGTACCAAAAAAGTTGTCAATGCTAGTTTACTGTATTTCATTTTAATCACTTGAATTCTTCTGGGTATGTTCCGATCCTCTCTCCGTCTTCTGTCAGAACAGTTAGATCTCCGGTTTTGGAGTCATACTGTAGGTCGAAATTTTCTGCATCTTTATATCCGCTTGTATCGGCGAATGCCTCTATCTCTTCGTATACCAGATTGGTGCCTACATCATCATTGAATTGGTCGACATTTTCATAGACTACAGGTCCTCCGGTCGTCGTCGTATCTTTCTCAGTTCCTGTAGGTGTGTATTCACTGTCATGTGACGGGTGTTCTTTGCTTTCTTCAAGATCGTTATCACTTTGGTCCAGTATTCCATAAAGAATACCTCCCCCCGCTGTTGCAGCTGTTGCTGCACCCAATTTAAGTACATCTCTTCTGTTTGCCATGATTCCTTCATCCTGTGCCTCTTCGTGTCTGCGTTCAGCTTCCTTTCTTTCTCTATAAGCTTCTTCTCGTTCATCTGCTGGGCTTGGTTCTAGCTCGGAGTCTATCGAATCCCAATTATCGTCTGTCATTCGTCTGAAAGCACCTCCTCACCATCAATATATAGCTCGTCTGTATCCTCATCGTACTGGATTACGCTACTCGTTTTACGCGTTATATCCTCTTCGTAGATTAAGTCTTCTTTAGTCTCTACCTCTCCTTCGAGTATTTTCTCTGCTGTGATGTATTCTAGGGAGCTGTTTGTTTTTTCACGCAACTTGTGTTTGAATGTTTTCATTTGATTGTCACCTTATATGTTACTACTGTTAAGTAACACTTTTATATGTTTTGACGCTTGCCCCCCTAATCGAGGATAAATCCTCTCAATTCACGTTAGAAAAAATCTGAGATAATCTCTCTAAGCCCTTTGTTCATTTCTTCCTCCAATTTCTGCGTCTGGTCCTTGTATTCTTCAATTGCTTTCCGGTCAGTCTCAGCTAGCTTTGTTTCTTTCTCTCTACGCCTATTTTTATTTTCCTTCAAATGTTCGAATCTATCTTCATGGGTCCCCAATGTATCGTTAATATCTGAAACTGATGCTTCTACCCCATCCAGCCGATTCTGGTAATTATCAAGTCTACTTCCATTGTCAGATATATCCATCTCTGCTAAGTCTACACGGCCCTCTAATGAATCAAACCGATCTTCTAGACCTGAGAGAGCTGAAACAGTTGACTGTAGTTCCTCTACATCCGACATAGTGGTCGTCAAATCTCCCCTATTGCTCCTAATCCTTGTGTCGTTGGCGGTTACCCTGCCTTCAAGTTTTTCTATATCTGACTCATTTGAATTTATACCTTCTTCAAGCTCGCTTATCTCTTCATCAATATGATCATACAGCCCTGTTTCCAACTTATCTAAATGGTCATCGCAGTTATCCAATCGTTCTTCCAGGTCACTAATGCTATCTGTCACAATACCTAATTGGTTATTGTGATTGTCTAGTATACCATAGAAGTTTTCGACTTCTTCGGTTAAGTTGTCCAGAGCGGTTATCTTTCCTTCTAGCACTCCTACTTCATCAATTATTGTATCGATATTTTCGTTCTGTGTCTGAATAGTCTGTTCTATGTCCGTTATCCGTCCATCCACATTCTCCGTGAGGTGTTGTTCAATGTTGTACTCAACATGGTTATCGATATACTGCTCTAATTTATTAACTATCTCTTCTCCGTAACTACCATCCTCGTCGTGTTCGGCTATCTGACCGATCATGCTTCCAAATAAATCCTCTTTAATATATTGGTCGAAAGTATCTGTAGTATCTCTGACTGCGTTTGTCCAGACCCTTCCCCCTTCTGCTATATCTCTTTGTATCCTCATCAAATCCATTTCAGTATCTGAATTTTCGTCGCTCTCATACTCTGAAGCTATCTCCCTTTCAAAATCACGTATATCTACAATATCCTGCATAATTTCGCTGTAATCTTCAGCGTCTCTATCAACTGCATCTTCATATATCTCGGCGGTCTGTTCTAGTAGATCCCAAGAAGATTTGAAACTGAAAAGACCTGGTAGCATCCTACCTTTTTCTAGGTCTTGTATATAGTTTATTAGTTCTCTGTTATCTACATCCCTTACTTCGGACTCATCAAAGTCTTCAGACTGTCTATTATCGTTCTTAGAGGCCAAGTGTTCTCTTGCAAGGTTTTCTCTATTACCTCCTTCCTCAATACTTGTTTCTAAATAGAAATCTCTGTTTTCCTGAGAAACCTCTCCCATGGATGGCAAATTATAGTAATCGAAGGCTTTAGTGTATTCCTCGACTATGTTCTGTTCTATCGCATTTTCTTCATACAAAT
Organism: Nanohaloarchaea archaeon SW_7_43_1; assembly: GCA_003009795.1. Lineage (NCBI taxonomy): Archaea > Methanobacteriati > Methanobacteriota > Candidatus Nanohaloarchaea > Nanohaloarchaea archaeon SW_7_43_1. Next base: position 196,487 of record PXPE01000001.1, read on the forward strand.
TCATCCATCCTTCTTCTGATCTAGACATATTTTGACACCTTTTGTTATTGTATAGTTACAAAAATTTTATATAGGTTATGAATTGTGGAAGAAACCCAAATCGGTTTTTCACCAGCTGATAGTAATTTTATATAATTAAGGCCCGATCATAACAGGTATGGTGAACAAATAATGTCAGACGACAAAAGACCGGACGATAAGCCGGGACAAAGGTCCAGAACCTTTGAAGACGAGAAAAATATGGAACAAACTCGATCAGACGGAGGTAACTCCAATGATCAAAACCCAGAACCAAGAGAAACTGTAAGAGAGGAAAACAGAGAGAATGAAAGAGGATTTGCGCAGAGACTTTACGATGGATTAACAAACGCAGGAGAAGGAGTATCAAACGCTGTAACAGCAGAACATCAGGAAACCGCTCAAACAGCTGAGAGGACAGCAGAAGCTGAAGAAGCAATGCATGACGCTCAAGAAGACATGGTTGGCCGATTTCAGGAACTAGGAGCTGATGCTGCAAGAGAGAAAACAAGGATTGAAGGATATACTACACAAAGAGACGATGAACTTCACAATCCTGAAGAAAGAAATGAAGCTCAGGGCAATTACGAAGCTGCAAGAGAAGGAGGAATGATTGACAGTGAATTTAGCTTCGGTCTATACGAGAGTCTAGTGAACACAGAATTCCTTTCAGATGATGTAGTCAAAATGAGATATGTGGAGGATAACTCTTACACTCACGGAGACAGAGGAGGAAGATCACTTCCATTTATAGAAGAAGCAGAAATTGCCGACAGCGATGCGAGAGGATGGGCTTCCCGTTTCAACTCAGATCTGGATGCAGCGATCGAAAAACTCGGAGAACACGTTGATCTATTCAATCTGGGCGAGAGGAAAGACGCTTACGAAAACGCAGTAGATAGATATGAACAAACAGGAGAATTCGAAGACAGAATCGAAGAGATTGAAGAAGAAGCAGAGAAAAGAGGCCTAGAAGGAGTCAATGAATTAATTGACAGTGATTATGAAGCCCTAGAAGGAGGACACCTCGAAGAACTTCAGGATACAATTGCAGAAGTCGGAGGCCACATGAACGGTAGAGAAGATGGAACAGGATCCGTTAATCTTGAACATCCTGAAAGAGAGAATGCTGAAGAGCTAGTGAGACAGACAAGAGCAAGAGCATTGGATGCTGCAGCACTTCATAAAGACCGACTTGATGAAGCAAGAGAAGAGCTTGGAGCAGTCCAGACCGAGATCCGACAGACAAGAGACGAAGTTCAGTCATACGTTGATGATGTCGAAGATCTAACAGCATTAAACGGTGTAGGAGACGCATTTGCGGATGTCTTAGGAGACATGGGAATCGACACAGTTATGGACCTAGCAGCAAGAAATGACTTCGACTCCAATCCTGCTTACCAAGAACAAAAACGAACAGAAAACGGAGTAGCAGTTCCAGACGCAAACGCACTCAGAGAGAACGCATTCGATTATCTGAACGAAGTTGCTTCAGATAAAGAGAACCTTGATTTCGTCCCAACAGACACAATCAGGGATGTTGGAGACAACTACTCAGATGAAGACCAGAGAAGAAGACATCACGAAGCAGTCTATGACTCAGCAAACTCACTCGTCAATGTAATGAACGAGCTTGAAGGAGAAATTCCTGACCTCGATCAGTACGACGTTGACTGGGATGGAGATGCAGACACACTTGAGGACGAAAGACAGGAAGTTTACAGCAACCTGGATGTTGACTATCCGGTTGATGCAGAAAACGCTCTCAATCCATCTGACGTCTACGCAGAGGAGTAACTCCTCTTCTTTCTTTCATTTCTTCTTTATTTCTATACAGACACGTTTTACTGAAGGACCTCGTTCACCGCACTCCACTTTATCTGTTATTTCATAGTTACCGATATTCTCGGATATTTCGTTCTCAAGTTCTTCCCATTTATTGTCTTCCAGGAACCGGTAATAATGTATAATGCCGTTATATTCAGTATTCTTGGAAGCGAGTCCTAGGAATTCATCTGCTGACCCTGGTAGAGGCATTATTACGCGATCAAACTTCTCCTCTAGCCCCGGCAAAACCTCACTTACATCACCTTCGATACCTTCCACTGTATCTTCCACATTGTTGATTAGAATGTTCTCTTCAAGGTAGTCGGCTCCATGAGGGTTCTTTTCAATCGCCACAATTTTTTCTAGATCAGCTTCTTTAGCTGCTAGTACGCTAAAGGGCCCGGCCCCAGCAAACATAACTAGAACTTTCTCTCCATCCTCTATCTGATCAACCACTCTTTTTCTCTCTGTAGAGAATCTTTCTGAAAAATATACTTTGGTGGGATCGACATGGTAATCACAGCCGAACTCTGTATGAATAGTTTCAGTTTCCTCCCCATATAGTTTATTATAGTTCCCAACCCTGAACTCTCCTTCCAAACCGCCTTTTTTCAGCAATACAGTTTTCACGCTCTGATGATTTAGAATACCTTCTACCGCCTCTTTTCTGTCTACTCCAGCCAGATCGTTGACCACCGCTATGTCACCGATCATTTCGTAGGAAGGAGTTTCAAATTCGGGCCTCTCTGTTTCTTTCTCCAGAACTGAAACATCGTTCTCCACTTTATTTTGAATATCAGATAGACCGGGGTCAATGAATACTTTGTCTCTATCCTCAGAAAGTTTAACTGCTTCACTTTCCGTATATTTCTCTGATGAGAAAACTTTCAGTGAAAGTTCTTCGGCCTCCTTTTGTGCATTAAACCCGTTCTCAGTTTCCTTAAGGTTGAAATCCTGTCTCTTGAATAGCTCTCTGGCTTTTGATTCTAGTTTTTCCTGTTTCATTTGAACGGGTTTTCTGCTTCTATTCCTGATATTTGGTCGAAGTCTTGAGCGTTTTCAGTATGGATTTTCTGAATACTGTTTTCCTTCATTGCTGAGGCTATAACAGCGTCCCAGTAGTCAGTGTTGTTCTTCTTCCTAATTTCTATGGAGTTTAGGACTGACTTTTCCGTTGTTTCTACTATTTTGAATTTTGGCCAGTTGATAATTTCTTCTATATATCCCCCGATTTCCTGCCATGAGATTGGATTTTCTATCTTTGAAGTTGAAACAGTTGCAAGTTCTTCAAGGTTCTGTACTGCTATGTAGAATTCTTCTTTACCCTCGAAACCGGATTTTATGATTTCTTTTGCTATTCTCCTTTTTTCTGGGTTCGCTGAGGAATCTATTGAGTATACCAAAATATTTGTGTCAATCAGTGTTTTTTGTGTGTCTGTCATGTAGTTCACTTCTCTTTTCGTATTGGATTTCTCCCATCTCGTAGCCTTCTTCCAGCCGCTTAAGCGCTCTTTCTTGGTATTTTTGCTCGTTCTGCTTGTCTAACCAATTTCCAACTGCTTCGGTAATTGCATCTCCGAGAGCGCCTTTATTATCGCTGATTCTTTCACGGAGGTTTTCCTCTACCTCATCATTCATACTGATGGTGATAATACCCATATCTGTATTTAGTTATCGGAAATATTTAAATATGTCTCATTTGTACTTAGAAATCCTTCAGATCTTGGGCTAGTTCTTTACCTGTGAGGTGCGGGTCTCTTGTTACCAGCTCCAGCTCATTTTCCCTGGCTGTAGCAAGAATTTTGCTCATATCTATCTATCCTGCCCTTTCTTTCTCTAATGGCTTCCTTATCTCTTATCTCAGCTGTTCCGAACATCTCATCGGTGGAAGGAGTATCCAGGTTTTCATCAGCTATCTTTTCTAAAATATCATCAAAAGAATTTTCTGAAGATTTCTCCTTCAGTCTCTTCAGCTTTCTATGAGTTTCCTCACTTATACTTACAGTGGTCATAATGAATAATAAGCAATTGGACGCTAAATTTATTTTGGACATTCCTAAGTATCTTGCTGTAGACATCAAAATATATGCTTTACATGATTGGACTTGGCCTAGATAATGGAGAGATTACACAGAAAGGTTTAGAGGCTCTGAAAGAGGTTGACAGGGCCTTTGCGGAGTTCTATACTAATACTGAAAATATCAGTTTGGAGAAACTGGAGGACAAAACTGGAAAGGAAATAGAAAAATTAACCAGGGAAGAAGTTGAGAGAAATGACAAAGTACTTGAATCTGCAGAGAATCAGGATACGGCATTTCTCGTCTCTGGGGGTCCTCTGACGGCTACAACACACTATGATATCAAGCATCGAGCCGAGGAGAAAGGGATCGATGTTGAAGTGATTCATGCACCTTCGATATTTGTATCTGTAGCTGAAACAGGTTTAAGTGTCTATAAGTTCGGGAGAACTGTTACGCTGCCAGATGATTCAGCTCCGGAATCTGTTACAGAGTATATCAGCAAGAATGATGAAATCGGCTTACACAGTTTAATTCTCCTAGATATAGATTACCCTGCTGATAAGGCTGTGCAGAAACTCATTGAGATGGACGAAAGCCTATCTAATAGAGAGGCAGTCGTAATTGAGAGAGCCAACCATGATGATCAGCGGATAACTGTTTTGGATTTAGAAGAGGCCGCCGAGAAGGAGTTTGGATCTACCCCGCATTCGATTATTCTGACTGGGAATAAATCTCATAAGGAAGACGAATTTCTCGATAGTTTTAAGTAAATGTACTTGTACAAGTATGTTTATGGTCACTAAAACTATCACGATTAAAGAGGAAGCCTATGAAAGGTTGAAAAAACTGAAAGATGGAAAGAGTTTTTCTGAAGTCATTATGGATATTACAGAAGATGATGAGATTGACCTAATGAAGAGTTTTGGAGTCCTTTCTAGTGAGGAGGCTCAAAAAGCAAAAGAAGAGATCAAGGAATTTAGAGAAAATATTGACGAGGATGCGGATGAAGCACTACGCATTTGATTCGAGTTTCATAATAAATTTTCTGTCTGGAGATGAAAGAGCCGCTGAATTTTATCACGGATTAAAGGCTAAGAGACTCGCTGTTCCTGCTCCAGTCAAGCTTGAAACATTGAGAGGAGTCAAGAGCCTGGAAGTTTTTGAGAAACTTGAGAAACCAGGTTTCAAAGATGAAGAGGCCTCTGAAGCACTAAAGTTGCTTGAATTTCTGGAAGAGGAAGGCGAAATGATAGGAATAATGGACTTGATGATTGCATCGATAGCAGCAACTAACTCTCTGACTGTTATCAGTTATGACCAGGATTTTAGCAAACTGGAAGGCTATGATGGGTTTGAATACGAGCTGGTTCAAAGTGGATGAGACGCAGGAAAAACTGGAATCTGAAACCGAAAAATGGCTTGAAAAGTTGAATTCCCGATTAGAGGAAAGAGACAGATCTATTGACCAGATGGAAAATGTTATTGCCTACAGAGATGATACAGAGCATTTTTTGGAGGAAGAAGATTTTATCCGGGCCTGGGAATCAGTTATCTATGCCTGGGGAATACTGGAAACGCTTGAAAGGCTCGGTAAATTTGAGGAATAGTCAGAATAATTACAGTTTTATCAATTAACAGTTACAGATTATGTTCACATGGCAGCTACTGATTATATCATGGGCACGCTGTTTGCCGCAGTAGTAGCTTTTCTCATATTTTTGAGTTTCAGCCGTGGTCTTTCACCAGTTATAGTTGGTACGGGAATACTGGTTTCTCTGGTTCTTTGGTATCTTGTAAACGGATCCGATGTAGGATCTCCTAGTACTTCAACATCTTCTGTCGATAATAGAGCGCCTTCAACTTCTTCTCAAGGCAGTGGTCCAAACTTGGATGGTCCTGACTTAGGTAACGGGAACGGAGGAAGTAACAATAGTGGAGGAAATAATAGCGGAGGAAGTAACAGTGGAGGTGGCAACAGCGGAGGAGCCGGTAATGGACCTATGGTTCAGCTGAAAGTTCCCAGGGGAACTAAACCTCCTGTGAACGCCGGCAATATAGACTTAGAGGTCAAATGCCAGGCCTCAGGTTCAGGTCTGGAAGCTCTAACTCTAGAGATACCTGATTTTGGCGAGCAAATAGGTGAGAATCTCAATGGAGTTCCAAATACTGTAGAAGATATTTCATTAGCTCGTATAATCGGGAATGTAGAACTAGGTGCTGGTGAAACTGAGATAAGAGCTATTTTATTCGATCAGAACAGAAACGAGGCCCGTGACGCAGAGGTACTGAAGATAAGTAATAAAAACAGCGGAGGACAAAGCAATAATATGCCAGACTTTGATGAACTTGAAAAGGATTTAGCTGCTCTTGACGAAAATGATCTTCCAAAAGCTATCAACGCTCTAAAGAATCACCATGAACACCTAAAAGCGGAGGAAGAACTAAGCGACAGATTATTTAATGATGCGAAGGATTTCTTGGAGCATATTCATGCAGTCAGGCAGGATTTAATCGATCTAGAAAATAACAATCTCACCCAGAAACAGTCGAGGCAGGAGCTCCAAGATTTACATGATCATCTTGAAGACGCTTTGAGAGACTTAAGAGACTTTGAAGAGCTAGTAGAGAGTGAGAAGGCCAAAGTAAATGAGGATAGCCAGCTATTAGCCAAGCTTGAGAATGCAGAGGATGCTATTGAGCCTAAAATGAATTATCTTCAGAATCACCAAAGAGATCTGAAGCAAGCGATAGGAACCTAATCTTTGACAACCTTTTTGAAGAGGTTAGATCAATAGTCAACTATGCAAGATCCGTGGAAGTTTCTTGGTTTTCCGGCTGCAGCTGTCGGAGGATATCTGATTGCCTCGACACAAGTGGCAGTATTTCTAAAGGATTCTGTGGGTCTGAGCCAGTTTTTCTCTGAACTAGCTATAGTGGCGGTTACGGGGTTTATTGCCGGTTTTCTAGTGGATGAGGTAATACCGACGTATATTGAGCACGTTCGAGGCGGAGGTGCCGGACCTGGAGGGGATCTAGGTGGTGGAGGTATGGATGATGATTTCGACTTCGACTAAACTCTTTCCACTGGCAGTAATAGTTCTGTTATTTTCAGGACTGGCTTTCAGTTCTCACTACTACGATCATCAGCGAAGCAGTTACAGTATTACAGGTGATACAGGTTTTTCTGTCCCGCAGTATGATTCACAAGCAGAACTGGCTACAGAGTTAATCGCTCCTTTCCTGTTTCTCGTTATATTACTGAAGTTTGGCCTGGAGATGGTTCTATCAAACGTTCTAGATTCAAACAATGCTCCGATACCGGGAGAGAAGCCGGATGTTTCCCGTGAATCAACTTTGATGGCATTGACAATAACAGGTATGTTGATACCCACACCTTTCTGGGACTACATGAGGCTGGCGGCGAGCAGTATAGGACTGATTGCCACAGGTGCCGTGATACTGGCGATCCTGTTCGTAATTTACTCATTCATACAAGGCTGAACTGAAAGCCTTAAAATAATCGGAGCGAATAATTACTTGTGAAAAGTAAAAAACTGAAAGCAGTTCATATTTCAGCAACCTTTACTTTATTTCTAACCAAGGTCTCGGCACAGATAATCGATTCTTCGGGACGTCCTGAGGATCAGTTGCTGGAAGTCTTCAACCAAATACTTCTCACGTTTGAAGCTCAAAGCATCTCCGAGGTATTCCTATTCTTCATTCTTCCTTTGTTCGGTTTTTACTTCATCAATAAGAATATATTCGAGATTGCATTCGAGAACTTCCATGAGAGAATAGATAGGCATGAGTGGCACAATACAGATGATGAATTACCTACCGGTGTGAAAGGACTTGCGTTTGTTGTGGCTTTCATGGTTGTCCAGATAACGGGAGCAGTTGGAACATGGATACTTGTCTCTACTGCAGCTCTTGCCTTTGGCGCATGGGTTCTCAGCTACATGGATCTTTTGAACTTAGATGATCTAGGTGGTGAAGGAGGAAATGAAACCGTCGCAGAAGACGTTATAAGAGATGCTGTTGGTGAAGGTGAAGATGCGATAGAAGATACTGAGGAAGATGAGGATGAGGAAGATGTCCCGTCCGCAGAAAATGATTTTGAACATGCTTTATCCGCCTTTGAGGGTGCAGAGGAAGATCTTATCCAGTTACTTGAATATGATGAACATGAACTGCTGAGCGTTGTTCAAAGAGCGAATGATGCAGTTGATGATACAGCTCTAGAAAGAGATAAACTATCGAATTTTGAGGATAGAATGGAGAACTTCCAGCAGAAACTGATCAATCTCTCCCAATCAGTCAATGATGATGCTGATGGCAGATCGCTTGGTGGCTCAGACTTTCAAGACAGTTGGCAGAATCAGGACTTGGATGAAATAATGTCGATGACCGATCAAATAATCGGTCACATAGTGAATCTGAGAAAGCTGGATGTAAAGAACAATGAAGATGTACGAGACGAGTTAGACGATCTAATCAGAGAAACCAAAAGAATAAACCGGCTCTCAAAATTCCTTAACCGACTTGACCATGACCTGTCCCGGTTAAGCAAAGACGAACAGAGACTTGAACAGATAGTGGAACAAGGTAAAGAACAGGGAGTTCTTGATGATAACTTTGTGGAGAGACTGATGGGAGATAAGAGAAAAATGAGTGACTTGGCTTCCAATCTTGAACACCTTGAAGATGAACTTGATACTGTTATGCCGACTCTCAAAAAATTGATAGATAATCTAGAAGAACACGTAACCATAGAAGAGGATGTACTGGAAGACTTAATCGAAGGAGGAAGTAATGTTGTTGGCATAGAATATCTAATTAATTCAACTGAAACATTAGCGGAGAGGGTTAATGAAAAATACTCGGATGTCAGCAAGTTCAGTTACAAACATAACCTGATATATTCACATAAGAAACTGAAAGAAGGTAGAACAGAGTTAGTACATATGAAAGACAGCATAGAGTCCGGAGAATCCGAATATGTCAGCAGAAGGCTTGGACAGTTAAAGCAGGAATACAGCGAGATAACCAATGATTAGTCGACAGATAAACCTATATAAAACCGGAACGGATAATATTGACTATACAGTGAGCAAACATGGCATGTGAAGGACCTATACTACAATGTGTAATGAACAATCCGACAGTAGCGGGAATAGGAGTCGCAGCAGGATTCATACTTGCAAAAGCCATGGACATGAGAAAACGCCGTAACCAAGGATTTGGCGGAGGAGGTTTTTGAAATGAGTGATAAAAGATTCCATGAATACGTTTACAGTGTAGAAAACTGGCTTGATGAACTTGTAATCGCATTTCTATCTTTCGGAGTAATAATAGTTCTAGTCGATCTGCTATTGTTCCAAAGCCGAAACTATTCATTTATGACACTGGGAGATGCAATATTTCCATGGATCACGATGATAGCCCTGATGATAATTGGAAGAGAGCTTTGGCTTCTTAACAGAAATGTGAGAGAACACCTAGAGAGGACGGGTGAATAATTAAGTGGCAGTAGCCGGTTTCAATCAGCTTCTGGAAACAATGGCCCAGATAGACGCTTTTACGGGACTACTTCCGTTTGTACTGACCTATGTTGTTTTATATGCCGCTCTAAAGGACGTACCTGTTATTAAGGACAATGATAAATTCCCTCCTTTGATCGCAGTTATTGGAGCGTTTTTCGTTGCAAGATTTATAGTTGTCAATCCTTTCTACCAAGACTTCTTTGTGACCTTTTTCGGCAAGCTGGTGGTAGGATTAATAGGTTTCATAGGTCTACTGATTTTGCTAGCCTTCACAGGATTTAACGTAGAAAAAAGCAATGCGCCGATATTAATGGTCTTGATGATAGCTATTGCGGGCGCTGCTTTCACGTCTGCCGGAGGATTCGGACCTCCTTGGAACCTTTCCGTGCTTTCGAGTGCTGAATTATCCTCATTGATAGGTTTCACACTCGACTCAGGTCTTATATGGATCCTGGTGGTAGGTGGAGCCTTATTCTGGGTTTCAGGCGACGAGAACAATGAGGATGGCCCATCAGGCATGGATTTCATGAAATGGATGTTGGGAGAAAGCGGCGAGGATCCTGAAGGAGGGTAAAAATGGGAGTCTTCGAAGTAATTATCGAGACCATGATGCAGGTTGATGTATTCCAGTTATTCTTTCCCTGGTTACTGGTTTTAGCTGTTACATATGGAGCATTAGATAAGTATAACTGGTTTGAGGAAGATACTATTAATGCAGCTGTTGCTATGTCTGTAGCCTTTATTGCGATCGGAGGCCTATATCTTTTCGTGCCTGCAGGATTGTTCCCTCATTTCGCAGCCGCGATAGCTTTTGGGGCTTTCGGTATAATAGGGTTAATGGTTCTCATGGCGATAGCCGGTGTTGACCTAAACGAACTTGATAGGGAAAGCTCCATCGCCAAACTTGCTTTTGGAGGAGGAGTTCTTTCCTTCGTCGCTATCCTATTGATGTATTTTGAACTTCCAATTTCCCTTGCAGATCTTTTACAGGGACAGTCTTTTGATGAGGTTGTGATGCCGATTTTGACAATGTTATTCTTGCTTGGGATTGTAGGTGTAATAACTAAATCGGGAGAAGAAAGTGATGAAGGTTAAGTTACCAGTCTTCCATATCAATGTCTTCAATATCGTCCTGATCGACATCCGAACTTGTCTCTATTCCTCTTTCCTGTTTTATTTCCTGTACTAGGGAGGTCAGGTCCCGGACATTGTCCACAAGTGATGGTAGAACCTGTTGGAAAGCCTTTTCAAGTCCTCCGATTCTTGACTGGTATTCTTCTATATCGCCTTCGATATCATCCATTTTTTGAATTACCTGTTTGTCGTCTTCGTCATCCCTTACTTCAAGATCGTGTATTCGTTGTTCGAAGTCTTCTGCTCTTTCCTTAAGTGCATCCATCTCTGAGTATACATTTTCAAATTCGTTTTCAACTCTTTCAAAGTTCTCTGCTACAATTGTTTCAATTAGTTCTTCAACATTTCCGGAGTTGTTGCCTGAGAGATTGGTTTTTGGTGGAGGGTTGGCTGCAGGAGGGTTTTGAGCTTGTGTTGTCTGATTCATTTCTGGATTCTCGGAGTTAATCTGGTTGTTTTCCGGTCCCTGTGTCTGATTATTGAGTTCGTCGTTCGGGCCCATGCTTTGATTGTTTTCTTGGTAAGGTGTCATCGGTTGTGGTCCTTCTTGTTCTGCTGTGGCAGATGTTTTCACTGCCTGGTTTATAGCTCCTTGAATCTCATCTCTGGAGTACTGTCCCTGTAGTTCCTGTCTTACTTCTTCCTCTGAATATCCTTGTTCGAAAAGGTTTTCGACCGTTCTCTGTATCCCTGAGGAGCTAAAATCTTGGAAATCGTTTTCCTGGTTCATACCTGGTTCTTGTTCCTGTTTAACGTTTTCACTATCATCATCATTACCTCTTAGTCTCCCGAATAACTGGAATTTCACGTTTTACCATTCCTCATTACTGTTTTGTGAGCCTTTTTTATTATTTGATTGGGTTTTCCGGTGTTTATCCATTTTCTTCTGTATTACTCTTTCAATCTTCTTTTCCGGTACCCCGTTTTCCTCCTGGATCATTTCTTTCACCTCTTTTTTTGTGGCAAAAGAAGACTGTATAGGGTTCATTAGATCCATGTAGTTTTCTATTTCATCTATTTGCTGTTCGGTCACGTATTTCTTTTTTTCACGGTTAAGTGCCTTGATATCTACCTCCATGTTTGCTACTCTGTCCCTGACCTTCTCTAAATCTTCTTCAAGATCCTGCATATCTTCTTGGAGAGCATTAGTCTTGTCTAGAAGTGAGTCATCGAGAGTGTTGACTCTTGCTGTAAGGTTTCTTACCTTCTCCTCCAGGTCTCTAATCCTTCTGTTGAAGTCATTGACCCGGTTTACGATACGGTTTAACAGATCTTGCTGTGGCACATCTTTTATTGTAGCAAACCTTGAATAATAATGCTGGGATGACATTACAGGACAAAGACGTTTTTGACTACGAGTACGATGATGAGAGCGGTACAATCGAGGTGAATATGCTTGGATCGATTTACGGGGCTTCTATAGAAGATTATCCTGAGGTAATGTCCCGAGTCATCAATATTTTACAGGAGGTACCTGATGCATCTTCGGTAGTGCTCTCTGAGTCCCGTGATTATGAATACGATGATGACCAGGTAAGAATGTTGAAGGAAGTCTCGGATGCTATAAGAGATATTTCATCACAAGGATATCTTTCAGAGAGTATCAGAACAGATAAATGTGAGAGCCTTTATCAGGATCATCTACCTGAAGTCCAGAGAATAGTTATCGATCAGTTAAGGAAAGATCCTGTCGGAGGCTATGTTGAACTGAAAAGAAAGGAGAGGCACCTCAAACAGGAGATGAACGAGTCGTACCCACAGAAAAAACGGTGCCTGAAATACTTTATACAGGATGTAGTTAATCCCGTTAAGAAGAGACTGGAAAACTGTGAGATGATTGATCAGGCCCGAAGCGATGAGTTCATAACAGGGCACCATGTCGGTGATAGAGAGGTTTATAGGGAGTTTTTCCATCCGTTGGTACGTCCTAACTTCATGCTTACAAAGTTTATGTCACTTCCCCCGGAAAGAGGGGAGGAAATCGATCGGTATGAATCAAGAAACGATGTAGAGGTCTCGGTCTACGATGTTCCTGACCAGGTTCAACCGGTCTATCATGTAAACCCACCGGAGTTCAATCTTTCCGAGGAAAAATACAGATTACTTGATGCAGCGAGAAGATTCCTGGCCTCCCACCAGCCAGAGTCAGGGGAATTCGCCCGGCCGGATAGAATGAGGCAGGTATTCCAAAACATTGGGAGAGATATGATACGGGATATCGCCCAGCAGATGGATATACAGCTTCCCAGAGAGGAATCAGAACAATTGACTTCAATACTTAACCGTTATACCTCCGGACTTGGAGTCCTGGAGTTACTTCTATCTGATCCAAAGATCCAGGACGTGTTTATCAACTCACCGATCGGAAACGCACCTATCTACATCAAACATGAAGAATACGAAGAGTGTGAGACCAATCTAATCCCGACAAAAGAGGAGGCAGAGTCATGGGCCACACGTTTCAGAATCAAATCAGGTAGACCGTTGGATGAGGCAAACCCGGTTCTTGATACAGACACAGAGGTTCCAGGCGGAAGAGCCCGAGTAGCAATAATACAGGAGAATCTGTCGCCGGAAGGACTCGCATTCGCCTTTAGACGGCACAGATCACGGGCCTGGACATTACCATTGTTCATAAAACGTGATTTCATTAATCCGCTCGGTGCCGGCCTTTTATCGTTCATAGTAGACGGTTCAAGAAGCGTTATCTTTAGCGGTACGAGAGGAGCTGGAAAGACGTCCTTACTGTCGGCTTCTATGCTTGAGATACTGAAAAAAGAAAGGATAGTGACTGTAGAGGACACACGGGAGATTCCGATCCGTCAGATGAAGGATCTAGGATTTAATATTGAGTCTATGAAGTCAAGATCAGTGATTACTCAGGTAGAGAATGAATTACCGGCTGAAGAAGCGATCAGGACATCTCTGCGCCTAGGAGACTCAGCTCTTATTATTGGAGAGGTCAGGTCTGATGAGGCCAAGACTTTGTATGAGGCTATGCGTGTTGGCGCTGTCGCTAACTTTGTCGGTGGAACCATCCACGGTGAATCAGCTTACTCCGTATTTGACAGGGTTGTAAATGATTTGAATGTTCCGAAGACTTCTTTCAAGGCTACTGATATCATTGTCTCGGTTAACAAGATCAAAAGCCCTGATGGTCTAGAGACTTACAGACGGGTAACAGCTATTACAGAGGTTAGAAAGGACTGGACTGATGATCCGATGGAAGAAGATGCCTTCGTCGATCTTATGCGGTATGATTCCAATGAGGATAAACTAGTTCCAACTGACACATTGAAGAACGGGGAATCGGAGATACTGAATAGGATTGCAGAGAATATTAGGGAATGGAAGAATAACTGGGAAGCCGTATGGGGCAATATCAAACTGAGAGAAAGAATGAAGAAAGAAATTGTCGATAAAGCAAAAGAAACAGGTAATGATGAGTTACTCGAAGCCGAGTTTGTTGTGAAGGCAAATCAGAAATACCACATACTTGCACAAAGAGTGAGTGAAGAGTATGGGAAACAGGATCCGGAAAGAATATTCGCTCGATGGCAGGAATGGCTTGAGCAACAGGTGTAGAAAATGGAGGAAAAGGAAAGAAACCGTCTGAAAGGAATTGTCAATGATCTCAACAAGGATATGGAAATGCCTCCATACAATACCGGCTCCGAAAGAGGTTATTCCCGTGAATATAAGGAGTATAAGAAAGAGGAGAAGGAGGATCAGAGACTTTCAAGATATGAGAGGCTTTGCATAAAATTTTCTGAAGTACTTGATATTAGGGCAGGAGAAAGAACCCAGAAAAAGCTTAGCCCGCCTCTAAGCCTGCTTAAATGGGATGTAACTCCTGGTATGGTACTATCGGCTTCTGTAGGCGTGAGCTTTTCTATGTTTGCATTATGGGCAGTACTTTTCCTTACAAATATGCTTCTAGGTCCTTTGATACCTGTTTCAATAATGGTGATAGCCGGAGTTATAGCTGTCGGTTCAGGAGCCTACATATACTACAAGCCGGTTTATGATGCCAAAAACAAGGTGATCAAAAGCAGCGGAGAGATGATTCTTTCCATACTTTATATGGTGATCTATATGCGTAGCTCACCGAACCTTGAGGGAGCGATACGTTTTGCAGGATTAAACCTTGAAGGACCTATTTCCAAGGATCTCAAAGGTATTCTCTGGGACTTGGAGGTTGGAAAATTCAACAATATAGAGAAATCTTTAGAAAACTATACCCGGGCCTGGAAAAATTACAACGATGACTTCCTTGAATCCCTACAGCTTTTGAAGGCAGCTGTAAACGAGCCCAACAAGGAAAGACGGGAATCACTTCTCCAGGACTCTATAGACCGTATTCTTGATGGAACACAGGAAAAGATGAAACACTACGCCCAGGGCTTGAAGACACCTGTAATGATACTGAATGCTATCGGAGCAATGCTTCCGGTTCTTGGCATGATCATGCTTCCACTTATCTCGGTTTTCATGGGTTCAAGTATAACCATTACACACCTGTTTCTAACCTTCAACATCATGCTTCCTGGCTTTCTCTACTGGTTTATGCAGAGGATTTTAAGCTCCCGTCCCCCAACCGTAAGCTCAAAACCGACAAGCGAGGAAAGCCTGCCAACCCGTGGAAGATACCTAATAGAATCCCTTGATTTCGAGATACCGACCTGGCCGATAGGACTGGGCATATTCATGTTCATCGGGTTTTACGGGATTGTCGGTTACCTGATATTTCCGTATACCTATCCCTTAGGTGATGCAGCCCAGGAAGCCGCAATACCGGTTATGCTCGGAGGTTCTGACGGTGCTTCACCGCTTGCAATGCTTATGAGAAGCCTAAGTATAACCTCCGGCCTGGGACTAGGAATAGGAACGGCTTTGATACTTGGTAACAAGAAAAGGAAGAAGGCGGAGGAGGATCTGAGGAAGATCGAACAACAGTTCCCAACCGCTCTTTTCCAGCTAGGTAACAAGATTTCCGGTGGAACACCTATTGAACTAGCACTGGAGGAAGCAGCGGAATCAACATCTGACCTGGAGATCTCTGATCTGTTCAAAGAATCTTCCAGAAATATAAGGGATATGGGAATGACTTTTGAAAAATCCATATTTGACGAAAGCTATGGTTCTTTGAGAAACTTTCCCTCACAGATGATTCACACGGTGATGAAGGCAATACTCAAATCTTCTGATAAAGGCACACACATGGCCTCAATGGCGATGATGACAATATCAAAATACCTTGATAATATCCACAAGACACAGGAAAGACTGAACGATCTGATGGAGGATACCACTACTACCATTCTGATGCTTGCATATCTTCTAGCACCGATTGTTTCAGGGATAGCCGTGGGAATGTCACAGACAATAATCACTGCAATGTATGAGCTCAGCAGCTCATTCTCGGAGATAGAAGGAGAGATAGGTGGTTCACAGGCAGGAGTTTCGGAACCAGGATTCACAGGTATACTCGGCAACCTCGATACAGCTATCCCTCCCGAAGTACTGCAGTTCGTGGTAGGTATTTACCTCATACAGCTGCTGTTCATACTTGGAACCTTCTACATGAAAATCCGGGAAGGAGAAAACAAAACCTACAGAAACATGTTCATAGGGAAGATACTTATTTCAGGAATGATATTCTACAGTTTAAGCCTGATCATAGTATCAGTCCTATTCGGAAGTATTGTACAAGGTGTCCCGACATAATGCTAAAACATAAAGGAAGATTACCCAGTTTTATGTTGTATGAGATAGGCCTAGCGATTGTAATACTGGGAGCACTGCTAATAATCTGGTCCAAAGGTGTTTTACCTTCATGAAAGGAGCATCAATGAACTTTGTGATCGGGCTAGTAATCGCGTTGTTCATGTTCGGTATCCTAGCAGCCATAATAACATCAACAATATTCGATGCACAGGGAGCAGCCCAGGGCTGTGGACCAATATCATCATTAATATCCGACGTATCAGGAGGAGGAATCGAGACCTGCTAACACAATGTCATCAACAGTAAACTCAACGGTATTCAAAATCTTTCTGCCAGTCCTAATAGGCCTAGCCATATTCGCAACACTCGACTCCATCAAAGTAAACTCGCTTGACCCTAGCGTAAACAGCCTAGAAGCTGCATTAAACTCAATGGATAGAAGTGTTACCTTTGGGGACATCGAAGATGAACAAAAAGGTAGACAGGAGATAAGAGAAGCAATTTTTTACAATATTATTATTGCTCAAAAGTGTAATTTATTGAAAGCCGTGTATGATGCCGATTGGGAAAGATTACAGACTAGTGATAAAGCAAGTTGGGGGGGTATAGCACCAGATCCTGACAAAGACGTGGTTTTTTTCTATAATGGTGATCAAATTAGTGAGGGGTTTGAAGTCTCGAAATCTGAGGAACTTTCGATAAGCTGTGTAGGAGCTGATTCACCGACAGAAATGATAAGACCGAATGCAGAAGATTTGAGAGAAGGTGCTGGTACGAGTAAAACCAATGATATGGAAGGAAAATTTGGTAGGGTTTCGTTTGATATGAATGATACGGTAGTTATAGAAGATCCGAAAATTGGATCAACCTCTCTCTTCGAAGGGAACCCCTGGCGGCCTAGCGGCAACTTCCCTGATTTTTGGAGGAATCAAAGATTATCTATGATGTTGCCGAATGGATTAGAGGAAACTAACGATTTGTGTGATAACGTGGGGCCTGAACATTATAAAAAAACCCAGTCGGTGTTTTATAAAGAATATGAAGCGATTTCAGGTCTTTATGAGGCTTTCACCGGGAACAACGAGGATATAAATGTTTATGAGGGAAGGGAAGGTCCGAGCTCTATTTACGCATTTAGGGTAAGAATGCAAAATGTGCCTATAATAAAAGAGGGATATCTTGGCCCCAAACAAAACCTAAACACATGTCAAAGAGGGACTGAATCAAAACTTAAGAAATTTTTAATTGGTGGAGAGAATCAAGATTCTGCTAGATATGTTTTGTGTAAAAGCGCTTCTGGCTATATTCAGTCTAACGCCGGCTCTATAGATAACACAGGAGAGACAAATGTAGATAGAATTGATTTGAAACGTGACTTTGCCACGGAAACTATATTTCCAAAACTTTTGATCCGGGAAAATTCCGATTATTGTTTAAGCGATACACAGAGCGAATTTATTGATTATAGACTAAATGGAGATAAATGTACTACAGAGGAAGTTCTAAAAGACAGAGAAGGATCTGAACCTGTGACCAAAAATTGGAGAGGTCTTGAGGTTAAGTGTGGAATAAAGAAGGAAACAATTACACAGGAAAACGGAGGAGGATTTAATTTCTATAATACGGGTTGGTTCAAAACAGGAGGAAAGTTGAATGGCGATATTAAAGCAGCAGGATCTCTTTATGAAACTGAAAACGGTAATGATGGTGGGGTGGAGTCTGCGGATCAAAATACGGAAGGCAATCTGATCATAAGGTCTAACGACCAACAAGGTAGCAAAGTGACATTTAAGACGGCGCCATTCTCAGTGGAGAACGTTGGTCTGAGCTTTGAGACTAAAGGGGATATGAACGTAAATCTAAAGCAGGATGAAGATAAGCAAATCCAATTCAGGATTGAAATGGATCGAAACAATGAAAATAAACAATCTGGTGTTGATTATACATTTGATATCATAGAAAATGGGGATACCAAGAAGTCATTTACTGATACAATAGACGCTGAACAACAAGAGAATGCTTTTGATGTAGTAGTAGATCTTCAATACAGAGAAAACTTAGAATTAACTGTGAAAGGAGGCGATGAAGAAAAGGATATATTTGATGAAACGATAGAAGTTTCAGAAATTAATGTTAATTACATTGAATTTGAAACCTCAGTAGGAGATACTGTTCCAACAACAAAGGTTAAAGAGGTCTCGATTAAAGAATGAATTTGTTGGAGGATTATTATCGTTATATTGAATTGAATTTAGCTCGGCGTAAAGGGATGGATAAACCGATTTTTCTTATTGCTTCTTTGACTTTGGCTATCATGTTTGTGATGGCCTATTACTTGGCAACTACCGGCTGGATGAGTAGCGTAGGAGACATATTCAATACCACGGTTAATAATTATCAACCGGAACCGGGCGGTTCTGGAGGATAAGGGAATCCAAGTTTATTTATCCTAGCTTTGAGTTCATTGTTGTATGAGCATTTCGATCAGGATGATTATCTCAATGATTATCGGTATTGCTTTGGTATTGGCACTTGCTTTCCTGGTTCAAAATCAGACATCTGGAGCTGAAACGTTTCTGGTAGGTTTGCTTCCATGAACTCTGAAACTGCTATAGTAGTCGCTATAGTGATGGCGGTTTTGATCATTCTTTCGATGGCAACCATATACAGCGGGAGCCTTGACCAGGTTGGTAGCTCGCTTTTTGGAGAAAACTCTGATGAAAATGGCATTTTTGAACCAGATGGAGAGATGAATGAGTTCCCGACTAGAGAAAACTCCCAGACCGAGGAATCAGTTTTTCAGGAGGACTTAGTATATGACGAGCTCTGAGACACCAGGAACTATTTCAAGGATTATCTTAGGTGCAATTGTGGCGGCTTTATCCACAGGTATTATGGTAGCTCTATTTTCCGGTATCGCGGGAGATGGACTGTCGAGAGAGAAACAGGATCTGGGCACTCTCGTTGATGATGTTAATTCTGTATGTGATGGTGCAGAAGGAGCGGGAGGCGGATTGCCGAATTTAGAAAATTTTTACATAAACAGATCTGATAATGAAAAAAATAAGGTTTATCTGGTCAGCCCAGAGAATGAAATCAAGGAGACGAGAGAAGTAGAGTGTATAATTAATAACGAATTCAGGGTCAGTGACCGTTACAAAGTCAGTTTGCTAAATGAAAACACCGATGAAACCCTTGTTAAGGTTTCTAAGAAAGGAGCCTCAGCCTCTCAGGGTGGTTTAGCTGAGTAAAGGATTATCTGTTACTCTTAGTCTGGCCATAGTTACTTTCTTTGCTGTAGCTTTAGTAGCTAATATAGGAATTGAGAGGGTTGCGGAAATAGAGGATAGAATGTCGATGCATGCAGTACCTCTTGTAGCTCAGAGAGTAGAGGTAGCGATCTATACCCTTAACTCAGGCAATAATGGTGAGGTCCAGTTAAATCTACGTGACGAATACAATCTTTCGAAAAACCCTGATCAAATTAACTACAATTTTTCAAGTTATATACCTAGTCAGGATGATACAAGAAGATCCGAGATCAACCCTCCTGAAGGCGTAGGATATGTAATAATAGAAGAGGGAAGATCTGAATACATTTGCTTGAGAAAAACAGGGACTATCAAGGTTAGTCCGGGTGAGTGCTGATGGAAGATGTTTTACCTTATGTAGCTGCCTCTGTCATGATCATACTGATAATCCTGGTATCAATCAGGATGCAGGTTTCTATGATGGAAGGACTTAACGATATCACAGTTGAGAACAATGACAGACTAGGTTACAAGACGGCAGGTTCTTTTCAGTTCTTATCGAAAGGAGACAGATTTGGTGTTCTTACAAGAGAACAGTATGACAGCTTGAAAGATAACTGCGGGCGATCCGTGGACGGGTTTTCCGGAGAGCCATTAACACTTGAGGATGCGGGCTGTCCGGAGGTAAAAACCCCGTTACCTGTTCCTTTGATGATTGTAGAACCTGAATCCGAAAACTCTTATAAGAAAATGCAGGTAGGTGAGACAAGTGAAGGGTTCAATTGATATAACGGTTCTTATTGTTGCAGTAGTGCCTATGGTTTTGCTTTTGATTCTTTCTGCTTACTTCATCGCCGAGGATAATTTGAATGCAGAGCTTATAGGTGAAATGAGGTTTGAGGAAAGTAAGTTCCAGACTATATCTGTTCACTCCCAGATTATGGATAATGATACGAGAAGAAAAATTGGTTTATACAGTGTTCAGGAGAACCAGGTTCTGAAGAATGATGTTGAGGAAAGAGCTGAGGATATTTTATCAAGTTATACAGATTATTACAGGTTTCAGGCTGCAGGAGACAGTATAAATGTAGAATCAGAAGCTGATGGGAACCGTGTAAGGTTCTCCACCTACGTTCCTTCTCCTAAACAAGAAATGGTTAAGGCTACTACTGCTTTAGAGATAACAAATCAGGAGGACCAGTGATGAAAGGACAGTATGTAGGTATGCTCACTGTATTTGTTTTAGTTTTCATAATAACAGGTAATGTTTTCGGAGCCCTTCTTTTCCAGAATGAATACAAAGAAGAGATTGATTTCAGTATAGGAAATTACAACACTATAGCTGAGGCACAGGTAATAGGTGAAAGATACATACCTAGGATAGAAACAGAGACAAACTATTCAAGCAATATAATGGCGTTCAGAATTGGTATGAACAAAGGAGAATACGAAGGATTAGAAGATTATGATGATCCAGAGGGGGATCTTTCATGGGGTTATAACACTCCTAGATACAGTGAACTTAGGGAGGAGTTCAGGAAAGCTACTAGAGATCATCTTAAAACCCAGAATGAGGTTTTCAATTGTCGGAATCCAATGGTTGAAACCCTTCAAGTGGAAAAAGAGCCTTTATCCGTAAAAACAACGTTCAAGAACAACTGGATTAACTGTACATCCTCAGGAGCTGAGGCCAGTATAAAAATCCCTGAAGAAGCATCTTCAGTACATGAGAAAAACCGGTACCTACAGATGGCAAAGTACTCAGTAGAGTTCTCAGGAAGATTATCCGATCATATTGATGACTACTGGGATAATAATGGACCTATCACCAACGATGGGTACGAAAATGGTAGATGCGGTGTAGGCGAGGGTACTGTCGAAGAAAATGCGGAAATTGATGCGGAGAAAGATATACCGGATACGAAAAATGTTTATGGAAAAATTTTATTCAAAAATGATGAAGGGAACAGACCTGAATGGGTGAGCCTGAAAGATCAAAACACCACTTTCACATCCTCAACAATTAAATCCAGCCGTATAACTGATACCTCTTCCTGTTGTCAAAACTATAAAACTAACGATGAAGGAGAAACTTCCTGTGCTGATTCTGATAATTCACATGAGGCGGAAGCTACGGCTGCTGCTACAGAGGTCAAAATTAATTTCACCATTAAGGATTCGGAAAGAACTGTTGTGGACAGTGAAGGCGCTGAAAGAAGCATAAATTTCAAGTTCAAAAAGATAGAAGACGTTCCCGACAGCTATAATTAACTATATATTTCTTTAAACCAATCTGGAACTAAAGGTGAACTAACAGTATGCCAGAAGAAGATGACAACACAGTATACGTCGGTTCAAAACCTGCTATGAGCTACGTTCTCGCTGTAGTAACACAGTTCAACGAAGGACACGAAACAGTACACGTCAAGGCGAGAGGGAAAGCAATTTCGAGAGCAGTAGACGTTGCAGAAATGGTAACGAGTAAGTTTGAGGAGACAGCAGAAGTTGATGATATATCAATTGATACAGACAAGATTGAAACAGATGAAGGAGACGAACTTAACGTATCATCAATCCAGATCAATCTTACACAAGATCAAGAGTAAGGTCTCTGATTACTGCTGAATTTGAAGAGATAATCCTCTTCCCATCCTTTTTCTTCAGACTAAATTCACCGCACCGTTTTTATACAACCAATTCCAATCAAGTAGTATGAATAGAAAGGGAATGTCCCAGACATTGGCACTTATTGTGGCTGCCTCAGTTCTGATGATGACAGCACTAACCGTTATCTTCATGGTTCAAGGCGGTCTGGGAGATGTGAACAGCGGTACAAGTAGATCAAGCTGTGTAGCGACTATGGAAGCAAAGTGTGCCGGAACATCAGGAAGAATAAAAGCTCCAACCACATGCTATTCTGATGGTAGCCCTATTCCAAGCGCTCCAGATATTGTACCTCAGACACAGGGAGCAGAATTTGAGTGCAGCAGACTCAACGAATAGTGATCTAGATGGACAAGACTATTGAGATAATGGTTGTTGCCATGGTAGCCTTATCAACCGGTGTAGTTATCCTTTTCCTTACAAGCGGCCAAACAGACGGATTTACCTCATTTGTAGATAACCGTCAACAGGATACTAAATGTACTTATTGGAAACAAACATGTGAAGGAGGAGAAAAACCACCCGATTACTGTGGAGAATCTGTTTCCGACTGTCCACCCGATACAGCTAATTCCGAAGGGAGTGGAGGCACCACTGGTCAAAGCTCAAATGGTGATTCAGGAAATTCTGATTCAAGTACAGATGATTATTCTGGCGGTAGCCAATCGAATACGGGCACCGGCCAAATTGAATAATGATGAATTCTATTGCGTAACAATTGAACCTGTTTGGAAAATGGGGCTAGCAATCAATTAACTGGTTCCTTTTTGACCTATATCATCACTTACTACCAGCAGAACAGGCCTTATGAATGGTTGCTCTTGCCCGATGTTTAATAACTGAGCTTCAACCATTGATAAGTATGCTGTCTTCATTGAAGGAAAAGCTTTCCGGTGACAGTGAATCTTCGGAGATTGAAGAGTCTGAAGTTATTGATGATATAAAAGAAGAAGTATCGACAGAAGATCAGGAAGTAGATAGTATCAATGGAAGCCTTGAGAATGTTGATGAACTTGAGAAGGAAATAGAGGAGAAACTCTCCGAACTAAATAATTCTGGGCAGGATAGTGCCCCTCAAACTGAGAACGGTGTAGATGAAGCCGGTAATTCAGAAGAATCAGAAGAAGTTGATAATCCGGTTGAAAAACTGCCTGAAACTGTAGAAGAAGAACAAAATAAGGAGAACTTTGAGAAACCCGGAGCCGAAGATTCTATTGAGTTAGAGACTGATGCTGAAGATAATGCTTCGAAAGAAAAGGAGGTTAAAAATGTTGCTCAGGAATCAGACTCAGAGTCATTGCATAAGCCCTCACTCCCCGGAGCTGGGAATAATCCGGATCTTCCATCCCAGGTCAAGCAGTTCGAGGAACATGTAATTGCAGGCGAATCTGAAGAACTTGCTAGGATAAATGACCTTGAGCAAAGAATCGAAAAGATGGAGCTCCGATCAACTAAAGATCTTCAGGAGAGAATCCAAAGTCTGGAGTCCAGGATTGATTCAATGCAATCAGTTGAAAAGTTCAATAAGAGATTACTGGAGCTGGAGGAAGTAGTAGCTGATAACGGACCTGCAAAGGTAGATGAAATAGGTAGAAAAGTCGATCAGCTTTGGGAGGCTTTCGACGAAGAACTTGACGATATTGAGAAAAACGAAGATAGAACAGATAAGAAAATCCGGCTTTTATGGCAGGCACTTGATCTTAAGACAGATGAATTAGAATCCCTAATCGAAAACAATGATGAAAGAAAGATAGAGGAACTTTGGGAAGCAATGGATGAAGAGCTTATGGATGTTGAATCAAGAATACATGAGAATAAAGAAGAGATAAATGATCTTTACTCATCGGTAGTAGAGCTTTCAGAGCTTATGAAGAAGGAAGTTGAATATGACCACTAGAGTTTTAATGTTTTAATCACTTCTAAGTGTTAAAGAAGCGGACCGCTGTTTTTAATCCAGACTGTCTTGCTTCAATACTAATTTAAGAGGAGATAATTATGGGAGAAGACGTAATATTTGGGGAAGATGAGGACTCAGAACAGGAAACTCTTTTCGAATCAGAAGAGGAAGAAAACAACGAAGAACAGGATGTAATGTTCGGTGAAGATTCTGAGGAATCAGAAGCTGAAGACTCGACAGATGAAGAAAATGAGGACGTCTTACTCGATGAAAACAATACAGAAAATGAAGAAGAGACAGAAACTGAAGAGGCTGAGGATGACGAACCAGAGTACAGTACTGAAGAAGACGATGTAGATGAGGATCCCAGTGACAAAAAGGAAACTCAAAATGAAGATGAATCCAAAGATGACAATGAACAAATCGGAGATCTAGAGAAGAGACTGGCTGAGCTTGAACAGAAAACAGACCTCCAAGATAGAGAAGAACTAGATGAAGTAAAGACGAGAATGGATGAACTCGAGGAATCGGTGAGGGAATCCGATATTTCTGATGAAATTGAGGATTTGAAGAATGATATCACACACCTAGAAGAAAAAATAGAGGATACTGAAGAAACTGATATCTCCTCACTCGAAGATCAGTTGGATGAAATAGATAGGGCGGATGAAATTGAACAGGTGAAAGACAGACTTGCTGAAAAATCCGATCTAATAGAGGAGATTAGGAACAACCATGAAGAACGGATGGAAAAACTTCAGGAGGAAATAGATCAGTTCGAAGATCGGGAATTATCGGATGAAGGAACTGAGGAAAACCTTCAGGAAGTTGAGGAAGAAATAAAGGAACTGGAAGGAGATATTGAGGGTGTTCTGGATAGACAAACCGAGTTCGAGGAAAAACTTCAAGATTTCAATTCCGGAGATTTCGATAGGTTACAGGTTAAGGTACAGAACATAGAGAATAAGGTTGAGGAACTGGAGAAACAGGAACAGGAAAAAGATGTCTCCAAGCTTTCGGAAGAAATCGAACAGCTGAAAGGAATGATATCAGACTATAAATGGATTTTCAACGACTTCGATGATCTTGCAGAGCTGAAGCTTCTATCACAGGATGAATACGAGGAGCTACAGGAAGGCATGAATGAGACTCAGTCTAAAGAAACCGATGAAAGAGTGGAGGCGATTGAGGAACTAAGTGATAACATGGAGAGATTCGCCGAGAAAGTCGAGCCCGGTCAAGAGCTCCGAGAAGATATTGAGCTTTTAGAGCAGAAAGTTCAGGAAATGGAGGAAAGGAAAGAAGAGAACAGTCTCGGCCCTCTGGTCAAGAGGGTTGAAAGACAGGAAAAACAGATAGAAGAGATCAGAGAAGGTTACCAGGAACTTGGTGATATGATGGAACTGGTGCTTAAAGAACTGAGAGAAACCAGATAAAAATTCTTTTAGACAAAACTTCCGAGACCTGACTGTCGGGCCTCAAGTGCTTTTTCAAGATCTTCTAGCCCGGATTCAACACGGTCCTCGGAAAAGTCGTGTCGGTCCACAAGTATTTCCTTGATTTCCTCTTCATCAGGTTCACCGAAACTGTAATCCGTCTCTGCCACCGGGGGCTGAAGGAAGAATTCTACGATTCTGTAAGGATCTTTCTCCGAATCCCATTCAACTTTATCATCCTCTAATAGTTCTTCAAGGCTTTCATACTCTCTGACAAGCTTTAGACTGGTTTTCGGCCCTATACCTTTGATACCGCCAGGATTGAAATCAGTTCCCATTAATAGACTCATCCATATCAGTTTCTCATATGAAATTTCTAGTTGTTCAAGAACCTCATCAACTTCAATTCTCTCCGTAGAAATCTCTTTTCTTCCGCCTCCAGAGGTTTTCCGTGTTTTTCTTGTTGTCAAGTTCTTAACCATTCTCTCAGCTCCGAACATTAAACAATCCCAGTCCTGTGAACCAACTGCATATATATCACCAGGGTATTCCTCTGAAACCATGAATGCTGCTTGGGCTTCTCCCTCGCTCGGTGCCTGAATATAGGGAATTCCCATAGCTTCAAGTAGCTTCTTCGCCTCTTCGATCATGTCTCCAGTCAATTTAGAGCTTTGAGTTGCCTTGCTATAAGCCTCGCTCACTTTGCCTTCTTCTTTCAGTTTTTTCCATTCTTTTCGTGCTTCCTCCCTTTTTTTCCTTCTTTTGCTACTCTCTTTTTCCTTCAGATCCGGCATCTCGCCGTCAAAAACAAATACAGGTCGGATGTTTTCCTCAAGAAGATTGATGTTGCGGTAGAAAAGCCCGGAAAGATGCGAGGTAATGTTTCCATCTGAGTCTTTCAACGGTGTTCCATCTCTCTGCCTTATAATTGATAGGAACTGGTATAGAGTATTCATGGCATCAATAGCGATCTCTTTGTCATTCAGGTCAGCAAAATCTATCTCTTCGCTTTCAACCAGTTCCCCCAGATCTACACCCATGATGTCTTCTTACCTCCTGAACTTTAAACAGTTAGATATAGCAATGTGCAGCTAATGGTGTGAAAGGGAATACAGCTGTGATGTAAATAGGCGTAGAGCTGCTATGTAAGGTAGAAGTTATTTTAACCATTCACAATACAAAATAATTATGCAGGGCAGAGACAGACTGGAAAAATTTACAGAGTTCCTGATTTTCGGTATTATTCTAGGTGTAACCGAAGACATGATAGCGGTCATGCTCGTCACGGATGAAAGCTTTACTCTCCACATGCTTGGAGTAGTTATCGCGGTTACAATACCCTTTGCAGCGTTTTCAGAGCTGGTGGTTGACAGTGACGAATACAAAATAACGGAGAGAATTTCAAGTCGAATAAGAGATTTGCTGTAGTTCTGAAAAATCTTTTTTAACCGGCGATATAAACTTTATCAATAATGAATCAAACTCTGACACTTATTGTTGCTGCCTCGGTTCTTATGATGACTGCTCTAACTGTTATACTTATGAGCTCTGATACCTTACCACAAGTCCAGAAAGATGTTGAAGTTACAGCATGTCAAGAGGCTGTTTCTGTTCAATGTTCGACCTCAGACTCTCCTAGTGTACCAGCCAATTGTAAAAATGATGAGGGCCAAGTTCCCGAAGATGTAGCGAGTCAGATAGAAGGATTATCGGTTTCAGGTTTAAGCTGCGAACCTTATAATTAAAGCTTATCGAAGTGCTCTAGTTCAATACTTTGAATTCCTTCTAGATTTTCAAGTTTCTCCTCCACTGCATCAGTTCCGCCTTCTTCATCTGTTGTGATAGTGGAGACCTTGACCGCTTTAAGACCGAATGCAACTTCCTCCTCTCCTATATCCTCTACATCCAGCTCTTCTCTGAGCTGATCTTTGATTTTTTCTAGATCGGTTTCGTTGTCTTCCGGCATAATCTTGTATACGCATGAAATCTTTCCCATTCTTGAATTGCCTCTTAGAAAACCAGATAGGAATGAAGATTTAAAAACAGATAAGAAAGATCGTCCTACCCTAAATTGTTTCTATGCTTCGAATTCAACTTTTTTCTCTTGATAAATTTCATCTTGTTCCAGCCTATTGTCTATAACATACCTGTAGAATCGGTTTTTAAAGTTCCTAGAAATAATTCGGTTACAGGCCCTCTTGGTCTAGTGGAAAGACGGCACCTTGCGGAAGACTGGTATATTAGCTCGGCATCCATCGTCCGGATGGCTTTCAGAACGGCATACTAGTTCAGCAGATAGGTGCAGATCCAGGGTTCAAATCCCTGAGAGGGCGCTCTGAGATCGTTTTTATTAACTTGGCGGTTGTATAGCTCTTGGTTTCTATTTCTTGCGCTATTTATTGGTTTCTACGGCTTGTTAATAAAGTTTAGGTTTAAATTGCCGGTTACTCCGGTATAGGAACTATCGGAACAGGTTTGGACTATATTATAAGTATTTTGAGGAGTGGATCTGACCGAAACGAATGGTCGTGGTCCAAAGCAGCCATGCTTTAGAATTTCTCGGATTTGTGGTATTGATTTAAAATCTTGGAGTGCCGTAGTCAAACCATGAGAGACATTGAAATTGTTATCGATCCAGAGATTTTGAGCGGAGAACCTCACTTAGAGGGAACCAGAATCTCGGCTTGGAAGATTCATGATATGTGTTCGATGGTAGGAATGTCACCGGAGGAGATTGCAGATGAGCTTCCGACAGTAGATGTTGAGGGAGTGAAAGCTGCTTTAGAATATGTTGAGAATCAGGATGAGAAAACTAAGTCACCGGTGAAGGCTTAGATTACTCCGTATAGTCTGATAGATACCAGATATTATCTTACAGTTCATCTTCAGAAACTTCGTTTAGTATCCACTTTACAGTGTCTGACAATCAGTCTAATTCTCTCCTGCGTATGTATTTATCTACTTCCTGGTCGCTGTCTTTAGAGGGCGTTCATAATGGTTTATATTCATCAGTCGATGAATATTGAGATATGGAGCCGGACTGGGATAGGATCAGGACGTGGACTGACAGGCTTGTAGGACCTGCCTTGATAGTAATTTTGGTTGTGATTTTACTGGAGATTTTTCTACCTGATCTAGCACACCACTACCATACAGAAATCATGATTGTGGATTATGCAGCTATTGCAGTATTCGTAGTTGATCTTGGTTTCAAGTTTGAAAGAGCTTCTAGGTGGCAGAACTTTCTGAAGGATTACTGGCTGGAGATAATTGCAATAATTCCAGGTTTCATACTCTTCAGGATACTTGATTCGTTATTTGTGATTACTAGAGGAGCAGAGCTGGGTCAGGATGCTTTACACCTTGCAACCCGCTCTGAGAGACTGACCGCGCTTGTTAGAGGCAGTGAACTAACGCGTGCAGCAAGGTTTGAAAGGGTTATGCTTGGTTTTGCAAGAACGCCTAGACTCGCGAAGGCAACCGAGTTCTTCAAACCACATGAAGGCTAGTTAAAGGGTTTAACTTCCTCTGAGAGAAGTAAAAATAATTAGGCTTTTTCTAGGCCGGTATACTTAATTTTTTCTTCCGGATTCTCGGTTTCAAGACTTCTTACAACCTTTTTTAGCTCGCTGTCTCCAGGGCTTCCTGTCTTTGACTCGTCCAGTAACTCGTTTTCCACAGACGGATATTCCTGTTTTTCGAGTTTTTCCCTGCCTTCGTATTCCAGGTTAATACCTCTGTTCTGATCTTCCTGACCTGATTTCACGGCTTCCGGTTCTTCCATTATGGTAGCAATCTGTTCAAGGAGTTTTTGGCTGTCATACTTCTCTGATCCTATATCTCTTCTTTGGTCATAGAAATTAGTTAGAAGTTCAAACTTAGTATACGCATCTATATCTTGGTAGTCCTCAGTGTCAAACTTTGTTTCAAAACCGGCTGAGTCCAGCAGCTGACCGTTTTTCAATAGCCAGTCAGCCATCGGTTCGTATTCTTCTGCTTTTTCACGTGTTTCGAAGCAAATAAGTCTGTTTTCAGGTCGAGTTCTCGTCATATATTATTAGATCACGTCTCTTTTTTATTCAGCCTAGACTATTTGGACCTGAGCTTTCAAAAAACTTGCGGTAAAAGAGTCCTGGGCCGCTGTCAAACTTTCTCTATTCTTCGATTCTTGGTGTTGGTACCGGCGGGATCAATCCAAGTGTATCTGCCACACCTACTGACTGTGAAATACATTTTCTGTAGAGATCATTCATGATATGTTTGTTAATTTGTTCTGGCAGTTCTTCGTTTTCATCCCAGCTATCTACTGCATTTTTTACTTCTCGGTTCCAGAGAATGTTTCCTTCCAGAACTATCTTTGCAGCGTTTTGATCTCCAACTGTATAGCCGACCGTGAAGCTGAAATCTATTTTCGCAACTTCATCGTCAAAAGCGTTTATAGATGCTTTTTCCACCGACATAATTTTCGGTGTATAGTTTACCTGTACATCTCCTCCTTTTGTTGAACGGTTTTTCTCTGCGTTAAGAGAATCAACATTGAATCCTACGATCATAATCCAAGTTTCTTCAGTAAGTTACTTTAACCTTTAGGAAGTCGGCACCTATTTAGTTAGGCTTTTATGGCTTCGTCTCTGAAAGAGTCTTTATGCTGGATCTAAAGCAGTTAGGTACTTTGTTAATAGGTGCATTTGCTGTAGGAGGCTTTGCCTTTGGCGGTATGGTCAATTGGTCAGGTATATCAGGCGGCGGCCAGCAACCTCAGGGATCAGGAGAACTTGATGCAACAATGCCGGAACAGAACTACCAAGAATCGCCATATAAAATGAATTGGAGAGAACAGCGGGTTCTAGCCAACAAAAATGATGTCGTATTTGTTAATGCCTTCTATGAGAATGAAGAACAGAAAGAACAGCTCCAAAAACTTCAATCATTAGTTCAAAGATTTGACAAAAGGGTCTATGTCAGTGTTGCCAGCTCATCCTCAAACTCGAAAATCATGATACATTATGGTATTTATGAGTTTCCATCAGCGGTCGTAAACGGAGGTTCAAGTATTTCACAGCCGGAGAATGTAACTGTTGAAAGGATTTCCGAGGCTGCATGTGATGGATTCAGAAACCTTGGTGACCAGACCTCAGAGTGCCTGTAGAGTTATATAGTAGAAAGCAGTATTTTTCTGCATGGTAGAGGAAAAAATCAGAAAATGGATAAAGAAAAAACTGGAGAAGGACATAAAACCTGACAGAATAAAGAAAAGTCTCCAAAATACAGGTCATGATGCCTCCCTCGTTGATGAAATAACCGGTGATAAACCGGATGAAGATGCTTTTCAGGCCGATGAGAAAACCGGTAGTTCAGATGGTGAAGATAAAGAATTTGAGTTTGCTTCAAATGCAAACCATGATGAAGAAGAGGAAGAAAATGGATCGGAGCGTTCTCTCAATGTTAAAAATATCTTAAACCGGAAAACCGCTGCGGTTCTTGTAATTTCGTTGATAATAGCGGTTGTTACGGCGGGGTTTTTCAGCTATGTTGAGACTTCTAAGGTCTTTCAGCCACAGTGCTCAGGAGGGGATGAAGGCGCTGGTGTAAAGATCTACAGTGCAGAGGCTCAAAATGATGTTACAACCGCCGAGATCAGTGTAGCTGAGGAAGCAAATGTTGTTCTAGAAGTGTTTGAATCCCAAGAAAAAATAGGACAAAGTATTGAGAAAATGAGTGGTAGAGGAACTATTTCAGTTGACGGTGTTGGAAACAGGATATTCTTCCACGAGTATGGTTGTGATGAGCCTTCTGTTGAAATGAATTACTGAAGTTCAAAGGTTTTTGCAAAGTTTTCATCTCCTTGAATATTATTTCCGTGTCTCTCAAGGTTCTTGTCAGCGTCAAAGTCTTCGTGGTAAGATGCGGATACCGCTCCGTTTCTACCGATTAGCGTTACCGATGCCTGCTGATCTTTAGACAGTTTTCGGGCTACTTGAATTAAGAGGCCAATATTCTCTGTAGGTACTTCTTCCTCGACAAATCTGTCCTCCATCTCAGCTCCTATATAGCTCTCTAGCTCTGACTCCAGGTTTTCCAGGATTTTTTCACGTTCCTTCCTTACGTTGAACATGCTTTCAGCCATTGATTTTAGGTCTTCACCATTTACTCTTGGAACCTCTTCGTCTCCCTCATTAAGATATCTGGAGAGACTCATTACCTTGGCCTCTAGATTCTCATTATCTTCAATGAAGTTTTCAATAGTTGAATTAAGGTGTTCGGGCTCCACAGAGAAAACTGTACAGAGTTCTCTCTGATTCTTTCTATGGTTGTCAGGTCTTCCGACTCCGAGTTTATCAGCTACTTCATTAATCCGGTCTCTTATCTGGTTTATGTGCTTCTCTGCAGCTTTTCCAGCTTTGTAGTTTAACCGGATAACTCCGTCCTGGATTTTTCTGCTTGAGGTTATCAAAAACTGTTTGGCTTCTGATGTTCTATCTAGATGTGTTCCCCCACATGCTTCGACATCAATTGTTTCTCCGGGTTCTTCACCTAATATCTTGATTATTCTTACCTTGTTTCCAGGTGGTGCTCCTCCCTGGTATATTCTGAACCCGTATTCCTGTTCTGCATCAGCTTTCTTTAGCTGTTCTCGTTCAATATTCAGGTCTTTCCAGATGTTTTCCCGGACTTCCTCTTCTATCTCATCTAGTTCTTTGCGGGAGAGTTTCTCATAATGTGATATATCCAATCTTCCTTTCTTCTGGGTTTTGTGGGCTCCTGCCTGGTTGATATGGTTTCCAAGCAGTTTTTTTGATGCTCCGTTCACCATGTGGGTTGTTGAGTGATGTTGCATTAACTGGAGACGTCTTTCCCAGTCAATCTTTCCTTCAACCTCATCTCCTTTCTCTAGACTGTGTTTCGGGACCTTGTGTAAGACTACATTGCCTTGCTTCTGTACGTCTGTTACTTTATATCTCTCACCTAAGTGCGAGATGCTCCCTTCATCGGATTCCTGACCTCCACCCGTCGGGTAGAAGACAGTTTTATCTAATGCGACCCATTCATCTCTAACCGCTACCACCTCAGCATCCATTTCCTTCGTATACTCGTTAGTGTAATATAGTTTCTCAGTTCCCTCAACTTCTTTCAGGTCGAACCCTTCTTCTATTTCTTCGACTGTCTCATCTTTCGAGGCAACTTTAGCATAGAAATCCTCCAGTACTTCAAAACCGGCTTCCTCCATCATTTCAGGTGATACTCCATGGGACTCGTAAAGCTCTATCATCTGCTCCACAGAAGGCTCTGAATCCAGTCTTTCCAGCTCCTGAGCAGCTTTCTCTCTTGCTTCCAGATACTTTACTTCCTCTACTTCAAGTATCTCTTTTATCTCATCGATCGAATCCATGAGTTCAGGAAACATCGATGAGAGCTCCCGAGCGTTCCACTCTATAACTTCTTTTACATCGAGATCCCAGTCATATTTTTCAATGTGGTCCTTCGCTCGACGGTAAATTGCCCTCAGATTGTGTCCTCCGCCTGTGTTCGAGGGTAGTTTTCCGTCTGCTAATGCGAATAGAAGCGCCCGGGAATGCTCTGCAACAGAGTAGAGACCTGCAACAGGTTTGATTTCATTCTTTAGCCGGTCTATATCTACCTCTAGCTCGTCGGCGATTTCCTGCCATTTCTCATCTATATCATCGACTTCATCTACATTCAATTTCGAACTGTGAGGTAGGAACTGTCCCCAGACCTCTTCGTTTACTTCCAAACCGGTTCTTTCCTTCATCTTTTCCAGAGTTTCTGGCATTACACATTCATAGCTTGTCTCTGTGCCGTGTGATATCCATGTTATTCTTTCATGTCCCATACCCATGTCCAGGACCTTCAGGTCAAGTTCCTCGTAGCCGTCAGGAGTCTGTCTGTAGAACATATAGACCTGATTCCACAGCTCCAGTCCATCGACAAAGAACTCCATACATGCACCTAAGTTACCTCCGCCGCCCCATGCGTCTTCATGAAGTATCAACTTTTTCTCCGGTATTCCAAGTTCTTCTACAGCGAACTCGAACATATCGGCGAAGTATCTATCCTGATCATAGTTCTCCGTTTTGAAACATGTTTGACCTATATGGTTGTGGAGAACGTAATGTCGACCCGTTATCCCGACATTGTCGATATCATTGAATCTCAGAGAGGGTTGGGGTATAACCAGTTCTTCTGCTGGAGGCTCTGCCTCTCCCGATACTACGTATGGCTGGAAACAGTAGATACTTCCTCCCACAAATTCGGTATCGTCTCTCCACCGGGCTATAACAGGGTATCTATCGATTGATTCGTAGTCCCGGGAGTTCATGAAGTCCTCATAGAGTTCCCAGGCCTCAGTG
The DNA here is from genome assembly GCA_003009795.1 of Nanohaloarchaea archaeon SW_7_43_1. Lineage (NCBI taxonomy): Archaea > Methanobacteriati > Methanobacteriota > Candidatus Nanohaloarchaea > Nanohaloarchaea archaeon SW_7_43_1. The sequence goes on from PXPE01000001.1 coordinate 230,374, forward strand.
TAAGAGAATTCTCTATCAGTTGGTGAATCTCCTATAAATGTGTAGCCGTTTCCACATTCAGGCTCCCCGCAGACTGTTCTCTCATCGGCTGAGCTCCAGAAATGCATTCCGCAGTTCTCGCATTTCCCTCTCGAGAATCCTTTCTCCCTTAGAACATTTGTTGCAAAGAATTTTTCCGGTTTCTGCGTGGCTTCTTCCTTAATCTGTTTCTTCAGTTTTTCGAGCTCTGCCATATCTTCTCTTGCTTCCTGTATTTTTTTATCAGCTAATACTTCACAAGTAGCCGTCTTTTCCGCCGTTAATTTCCCGGTCTAGTTCGATAAGTGTGGAGTAGACAGTTACAGCGGTCAAAGATCCCAGAAGCCCTGATACTATAATTACTACAGGGTTGGATGAGATTTCTGCATTGCTCGCACCGAGATTAACTAACAGACTTACTCCATAAAGGATTATTACAGGTACTGAAGCCGCCATCATCTGTTTCTTATGACCTTTCGTCTTTCTGACGCTGTTGTCAAGTGCTTCAAACATCCTGTTGTTCCTTACTGCTACCTCAGGTAATGACAGAGCCAGTGCCAGAACTGCATAGAAAAAGGCTGCAAAGGATACCAGTAATCCTGCCACACCTACTAAAACTGCGGCTGTTCCCGCATTAGCCAGGTTTCCTCCTGCTACGGCATTTGATAGAGGTGCAAGTGGAACGAAAGCCAGTACTGCGAAAGCAGTAATCACCAAGTTGACTCCTGCAAGTCTTATTATAGGCCATGTCAGATTATCTGTGAAATGCTTTTTTTCCAGTTCCCCGGAATTAAGTGACCTGAATGCTCCTAGTGCCACCACTATTGTAGCTCCGAAAAGTACAAGAGATAAAACATTTCCCAGTATAGCTGTTATTCCTCCGCTAGACGTTAAGGTCCCGGTGACTGTGTTTGCGACTTGGAGGAAGAAAACTGTGGCTACGAGAAATGCACCGGTTTGTGTCACAAGGTTTCCAAGTATCGACTTTACTGTTTTACTGATACCAAGTGTCATGTTGAGTAATTTGTGAGGCTTTGTTTAAAACCGGTTTGGGGGTAAAAAGAAGAGAAGAAATTGAAATGAAGTGTATAAAATTACCTTAGCTGTCTGTAGGCCCTTGCCAGAATTGCCAAGGTGAAGACTGTGCTGAAAGCGTTTGCCGTCATTCCCACCAATGCGCCCAGCGGATTGCTTATGGTTCCTACAAGGGCTCCAGGTATACCTGCCACGATCCCTGCGGCTAGGCCTATTACAAGTGTTCCCGCTCCTATCAGCAGTATATCGAACCTGTTTCCTTTTGCCATGTTCCAGCTTTTTTTCATCGCATCGATAAAGTTTTCATCTTCTACAGATACATAAACTGTCCAGAATAACAGGCTTACCAGCAGAAAGATCCCCGGAATTACCAGTAGCATAAATCCGACTCCTACAATCAGGCCGAATACTAATCCTCCGATAATCAGGTTGAGGAAGGGCAGCCCAAGATTTTCCGTGAACAAATCGGTGTCTATACTTTCCGAGTTTTCGCCAACAAAGTTTCTCAGAACTCCGATTGTTAGCCATAGCCCTGCTAGAGATCCGATAAGGCCTAGTCCTGTCCACAGCGGCAGCGGTCCATCAACTGCCAGTGAGCTCATCATCGGTCCAGGGTTCATCAATCCACTTTGCAGCTCTAATTTTGAGAGAATACTTTGACTGGATACTTTACTAATTATACTTATCATATATGCAAGCCCCATAAATTTCAGTCCTTTGGAGCTTAAGGTATCTCTGAGGCCGCCTCTCAGCGTTTCAATAATATCTAAGCTCATACCAACAATTTATTATACACTTATAATTATTTTGTGGTATTCATCAAAGAATACTGTTAAAAGAAAGATAAAGAAGTAAAAAGCTATGAGAAAGCCTTGGAAGGTTTAAAGCGCTCTAACTAAACTAAAATAGATCTCCCAAGCCTTCTGCTGCCTCATCTTCGTCAGCTTCGTCTTCGTCGCCTTCTTCGTCAGCTTCGTCCTCTTCTGCTTCTTCATCTCCTGAATCTTCAGAAGATCCGCCTGAAGGTGCTGGTGCTCCGCCTCCTGCAACTGCTGTTTCCATTGCTTCTTCAATGTTTACATCTTCGAGTGCCGCGACCAATGCCTTGACCTCTGAGTCCTCGACATCAAGGTCTGCTGCTTCTACAACTGACTTAAGGTTTTCCTCATTGACTTCTTTTCCTGTTTCGTGCAGTGTTAGTGCTGCGTATACAAGTTCCATTATTGATTCACCTGATGGATTGACAAACGTGCCTCATTGTTAAAAAGACTGCTAACATAAATGAGTACAAATATGGAATTGTCTCCGGAAATTAGAGTTAAACTATCTGATGAATGTACCGAAAGATTGTGGGAAGAAGTTGATAGAAGAGGAGGTATCAAAGAGGTTTCAAAGAGTTTGGGTTATTCCCGCTCTAAAATATATAATTGGAAAAATAAGAATTCTTTTCTCCCTACTGATTTTGTAATCGAAATATTAGGAAACTGTTTGGATGATGAGATCAAGGCTCTTAAGGGAAAAAGCAGGAGCAACCCTATTCGAAATCCAAGGTTACCATTAGATCCCTCTGATGAACTGTTGTGTCGGATCGAATTCTCTGTCAGTACAAACGAAAATGGAACGCCAATGTACATAACCGACGATTTAGGAAATTTAAGAAGATTCCACACACTCCTAGATGAGATTGGGAAAGTTCCTTACCAGATTTATACCAGAGACAGTTGCTTCCAGTTGAACTTCCCTTGTTATCTCCACACACTGTTCCGAGAAACTAGCCATGGAATGGATAAAACAGCACTCGTAGATGAAAAGGGGAATGTGGAGGATGGTGAAATCTATGTGGAGGGTGAAAGAATTGCTGAAGAAAACTATCCTAACGAGATATATAATAGGAATAAGAAACTAGAATTGGCTTTGAGTAAAGAGAAGGGCGATGTTGTGAGGGAAATTTTGGGCAAGGAAGCTAAAAGAGCTGAGAGAACCCTGGAATCAGTTACTTGAACCCGCAAGGGTGTCTTCATGTTTCTGCCCCAAGTACTTGTACATCAATACATCTGATGAATCAATACATTCCTGATCTACTTCTTCAAGATCTATCGCCCCGTTCTTATATTTATCTACTTGGTTTTGGCATGCGGTACTCTTTGAAGAATCAGAAAATGCTTCTATATTGCTAATACTGGGAAGAGCTATTGCTAAGACTATTATACCTGCTGTAAGAAGTACGGAAGCACTGATTATGATAGCTAGAACTTTATCCATCTATTGAGACCCCCGGTACAGGTTCTTTCATTAAATCTGGGATTTCTCCATTTTCTTCATTTTCTGCCGCTGCACCGTCTGCACACCTGTACCCGCCTGAACTTGTTTGAGTGGCTTCTTCGCCTTCTCCGAGGGCTTCTTTCTGTCCTTCACTCACTGCATCCGAGTTATCCCCGTATAAATCTTTGCAGAGTGTATCCATTACTTTTTCACAGTTTTTCAAACTGTCATCGTTTCCTTCTACACAGCTCGGAATAATCAGGTTGGATATACATTTATCTCTAGATTCTAATCTTTTCTCCTCTAATTCGTATTCTTCTCTGCATTTTTCCTCCCACGCACTTGAACTGGAGCTTTTCAAACCGCATTTATCAGAGTAAGTGCCTTTAGGGCTTCCAAGCTCTCCTTTATCACCTGTAATTTGACAGGATACTTGGCAAGGCCCTCCCCCTGATCCAGTCCACTTAGGATTTATCTTGGCGCTGTACTCGGTACCGGTTCCTTCTTGGGCCCCGGATTTCGCGTATGACGGTACACCTTTCTCCTGTCTAAAGGATAGTTCTTTACTGGATCCTGGTCCTATCCATGCGGTATCTGCGCCCAGCCCTAGTCCGGCAACATTAAATCTCGTTCCTAGTTTTATGGGGTAATCGTTTTCATTATTTATTGTTATTTTTCCGCTCTGAGCACCGCTTAAACCGTTTTCAAGCCCTATTTTGCAGGAATTAGGATTAATTCCTTCGAACCGGTACTTATCCTTGTACGCAGCCTTACCAGTTGGATTGTACGGAAGTATGTATCTAGAGTTAGGGTCTTCAGCTGTATTAGGATCGTCGTATTCGGCACCTGGTTTCCAGTACTGATGCTTTAAGTCGTTTATAGTATCGATATTTTCGTTTTTGACCGTTAGATCACCGGAATATGTTTGCACTAAGTTGGTTGCTTCGTTTTCTTTGAAACACTGTGAGTATAATACTTCATCTTGCTCTATAGGATTTGTTCGTTGGATCCTTGCCTCTCCCAGACTATTTAATTCAATCTCAATCAAAGTATCTCCGGAATTGGGATCTATTATACCGTTTTTGACGGAATTCTGTTCTGTTAAGCTCTCTGCCTTTTTGGTTACAACTGAATAACATTTGAACGATTTGAAGTCTACATCTCCCCACAGCTTTAGGGTGGCTCTATTTTGGATATCATCTAGAACCGATAACCATAAATTATCGTTGTATACACCTTCCGCTTCTCTGCTCACAGGTAATTCTATACTTTCCGGGTTTTCTACCATTGAAGTCTTAGAACTGTATTGTTTGGATGAATCTTTATTTTCAGAGGATAAAACGCCGTCAATTAATTCTTTAGCCTTATCAACCGCCTCTTCTACTATTCCTTCATCCTGAGATCCTCTCGGTTCTGTTACCTCAAAAGTGTCATTGATTTGTGTCTTATAGTTGTAATCATACCTTCTGTCAAGCGAGCGAAGAATGTCTTCATCGGTCTCTAGTTTTACTATGTATTTACCGGGCTCGAGTCCGTCTTCCTTCAAATCCAGCCAGTGCAGTTTGATGGTTTCATGTGTAGTTTCTTTCTCGTCAATCAATTCATTAGATGAACGTTTTTCTATTCTTAGATTATATCCTGACGATGCGACTTCGACAGGGACATAAACATAAATGAAGGATCCTCCTCCCACCTGCAGTTCTGGAGTTCTAAAGTCTACCGCGGGACCTGATTTTCTGGCCTTATCAGTTTCTATTTCTGATGGCTCGTCTCTTGTCACCTTAAATTCTGCGCCTTTTTGTCTGAAGCTATCTACTCCCATTCTATAGTTTCCTGCCAGCTCTTCTTTGTTCTGGAAATCGGTCCATCTCATGAAATCTATTTCAGGATACTGTCTGTAGGTATATCTCAGGGTATCATCACCTCTTTCAGGCTCTACTTGATGCAAGAATTTGTTTCTGTCAATGTCTCTTAACCACCCTGAATGACTGCTTTCATTATGTTCACTGGGAATATTTTCTACTACAATCTCTACTTCTGATGACATGTTAACGGTTTTTTCCAGGTCTTCTCCAGACTGTTCAGGATTATTATCAACTGGAATTACTTCGTCCCTTCCGTCCTCTTTTTCCTGGTATCTGTATCTTAATGTCTTTACTGGGATATCATCTCTTTGATTTACAGGTATTCTGAAACCGTATTCCGATTTCTCGGTTCCCATCTCCTCTATATTTTCCAAGTTGAAAACCAGGTCCTCACCTCTAGATCCGTAGTCTGTCTCATACTTTGAATCCTTTATTGAGTGTGTGGATCTATAATTGTTGGAAAAACTGAATTCTGGAGTTTTCTCTGATTTGAAATCTATTTCGATTGGTTCAGTTTGATCAGAAATCTGAAATGATACGTTAGGGTTCTCCACTATCTCTTGGTTAGATGTTTCAGGAGCCATCGCCCATTCTATAGTGACTAAGGTCTGGTCCTGCCATTGTCCCTTATCTGATTGAAATGCCTCAGTGACTCGTGGAATGTATCTGACAGTTCCTGTTTCTCCCTCGACTATGAAACCTCTATCAGTTCTGTTACTGCCGTTGATCTTGAAATCTTCATAGAGATCCATTGTAGGGTCATAGGATTGGATGTAATTGGTTGCGCTCTCGCTTTTCCATTGAACTCCTATAACCGCAGAAGAAAGTAGTATAATGCTGATTATTACCAGAGCTTTCTTCTGCATAATGTAACATATTTGCTGTATTTGTTTAAAAATCCGTTTCAAAAAGAAAACAGCGATAAAGATGGGGAAGGGTCACTTATTCTTGATTTTCTAGCCATTCCAGGAATGTCTTTCTTTCCTTGTTATCTTCCTCTGCTTCGATAAGTGCATCGAAGTCAGGTTCCTGGAGGTCTCCGATTTCTTCTTTGGCATCACTAATTGACTGATCGACTATTTTATCGTAGTCGGCTTCAGAGTCTTCTTGGCTTTCTTCCTTTTCTTCTTCAGTTTCTTTTTCTCCCGACTCTGTTTCATCTTCAGCTTCTGTTTCCCTGTCTTCCCCGTTGGTTTCTGTTTCATCGGGTTCCGTGTCCTCTTCTGTTTCTTCTTCAAGGTTGACTGATTCAAGATCGATCTGTGAGTCGACTCCTTCCGCGTTACTTCCTGCGTAGGCGATTGCTTCTTCAACTGTATCCTTGATTGGAAGTCCTTCACTGACAGCAAGGTTTTTGGACTTTCTTGATGCCTTTGAGACTATTGCTGGTGCGGTTGTCTCTTTGACAATCTCGGCGTTAACCGCGAGGTTGAATGCGAGGCTTGATGCTGCTTCAAGATCATTTCTGTACTCTTCTACATCAATGTCAAGTTCTTTTGACGTGAAGATCTCTCCCTGGCTGTAGGCGATGTCCAGGTCTAGTCCGATCTCAAGAGGTTCAAGTCCGACCTGATTCAGGATTTCTGCATCGTCCGCTGTAATTGTTTCTTCTCTCTCGACGATGATACCCGGTTTCTGTACGTGAATCGATCCATCATCTACCTGTACTTGAAGTCCTGCTCCCTGTAGTTTTCCAAGCATAGGTCCTGGCCCGATTCCTGTATCTCCTTCAGGGATTTCAATGTCATCAGGTGCTTGTTCTCCTCCTTGTGCTGCAGCCGATGACTTATTCTGCTGTATCAGAGAGTACAGCTGGAAGGGATCCTTGTTTGAGAAGATGAAAGCTGGCTGTGTTGCATTGTTTTCCTCAAGCTGGTCGATTTCTTCCTTTCCAGCGTTTTCTACAGCTAGTTTCATCAATGTCTTTCTTTCCATCCTGATGTTGGCAAACTCCTTCATCTCTTTCTTGATCTGTTGAAGCTGTTTGGATGGCAGATTATGCATGTCGAGAATCCCTACAACAGGGTGTTCTTCGATCTGTTCCTCCATCTGTTCGACTACTTCTTCTTTTTCTTCTCGAGTCAAGTGTTTTGGCGTTGGCTGTACCATTTTTACTTCACCTCCTCAGGTGAACCCATGGTTGTCTTTATCATCACTGATTTGATGTTGTTGTCTCCTTTTGGAAGCTGTCCTTCAATAAATTCATATACCGAAGATGCGTTTCTCTGAACTTTATCGAACTCGTAATCCTCTTTTCCAATCTTGATCTGTAGAAGCGGTTCCTCTTTCAGTCTTAATGTTACTGTGTTTTTCAGATCTTCAATACTGTCTGTTGGGTCAGAACCTGGGGGCATTGGATCTGGCATCATGTTTCGTGGTCCGAATACCTGTCCCAGCTGCTGACCGATCTTAGGCATTAGAGGTGCTTCCGCAATCAGGAATGAGAACTCTTCCGCAAGATCTTTTGCCTCGTCCGGATTGTCATACATTTCCTCGAGTTCATCGCTGCTGACCGTTCTATCCGCGTTTTCTGCGTTCTGTGTGATTGAGTCTCCGATTACCGCGATCTTGACTTCTTCATCTGCCTGATATGGAAGCTTGAAGTCTTCGTTGAAACGGTTTTCAGGGTCTGAAAGATCTAGGTCTCTGAAATTGATTATCAGGTCGATTGATTCTGTAAAGTTTCGATCTTCAGAGTTCTTTACTGCTTGTTCGACTGTTGTCTCAAAATCCATTTTTTGTCACCTCTAGATTCCTTCCTCGGCTTCTAGCCGATCATCGTATTTGCCTTCATCGATTTCCTGCTGGATATCATAGGCATCTTTCCCGTCTACTGTTATTCCTGCGGCCTGTGTAGAACCAATTACCTCTTTAACAGCTCCTCTCAGATCCATTGCGAGTAGATCAGAGGCTTTCATCCTTGCGACTTTACATGCAGTTTCAAACTCCATGTCCGCTATCTTGTTTTTGTTCGGTTCTCCTGATCCGCCGTCGATTCCCAGTTCGTCGAAGACTAGCTGGGCTACAGGCGGTTTTCCGACTTTTACCTCGAATTCACCTGTTTCCTCATCGACTTCTACAGTTACGGGCACTTCCATGCCTTCAAAGTCCTTGGTTTTTTCGTTAATTGCTGACACGACTTCCCCTACGTCTGTGGGCAAAGGCCCGAGTTCTGGTCCTAGAGGAGGTCCTGCGGAGGCTGATCCTCCTTCCACCAATGTTTCGATAGTGGTTGTGTCTCCCATTGTTGTTTTGTCACCTAGTATTGTGTTGAGTTAAAATTTCTGTGTTTCAGTTCGCTGATGCTTTTTTTCTTACTGTGTCGATGTCTACTGTTGTCGGTATAGGTACTGCAGCATCGATAAGTTCTACTGTTACTTCTCTGTTGGTTTCGTCAACCCTGTTGATCTTGGCTTCTTCTCCTTTGAATGCTCCGCCGACTACTTCAACGGTATCGCCTTCTTCCAGTTTGATATCTTCTTCCTCTTCATCAAGATATTTCTCAATTTTTTCTATATCTACTTCTTCTTCGATTATTCCTCTGAGGTTTCTGATATCATCGGTCAGTTTCTGGATATCTCCTTCCTTTCCCTCAATGAATATGTATCCTTTCAGATCTTGGGGGTGGAAAACTGCTTTTATGTCAAGGTTTTCAGCTTTAACCTTGCTTTTGACCGCCTCTATGGCGTTTTTCTCTCGTCCTCGTGTTGTTTTTCCGGTAAGTATCATTCTTGTTTGAACCTCAGACGTACTGTGGTAACAGGTTAGCTATCAAATACATGATAAAGCCCATTAGGCCGATTATCAGCATTCCCGCACCTGTGACTTTCGCAGCCATCTCAAACTCTTCTCTATCCGGCTTCGTTGAAATCTTGAGCACTCTTTTGTACTCGTTAAGTTTACTTTTTAGCTGGTTTTTCCACTTGCGGGGTTTGAACTCCATGCTATTGATTCACCTGCAGTTCCGTCAGCTGTAAGGGAGAATACAGTTCGAATTGGAAACTCCCTCCCACCATAGGTGGTTCCGACGGGTTACATCTAATAGAGGTGAACAATTTTTATAAGGAGTTCCTTTATACAAGAGGTCAATATTTGAGAAAAGCCTTTTGTTCTCTCAGTTCCAGAGAATATTGATCAAAATGCTCCTGATACTAAACCACTTAAGGATCCTTAATTAGTAAGTATACAATATGGATCGCCGAATAATCTTTACCATAGCATTTTTGTGGATATTATTATCCGTCTTCGTTCTATTATACTTCGGCTCTGCACCGAAAGGATTTTGCTGTGCTTCTCCTGATGAAAATAAAGAAGCTTACTGTAATTCCATATTGAACAAGGTGACAGCGAAGGATGCAGGAAATGAAAATTATTCATTCAGTCCTCCGGATTTATGTTTTGAGCAAGGAGAACCAATTGTATCTGAACTTGAAGGCGTAAATGAGGATGATAATATTACTTATAGAGACGGTGAATACGTGGTTGTAGATGAAAGCTAGTCAAAGGCTTTTCCTTCACAAAAATGGATAGAAGAAAGAATTTGAAGAGATTTCTAGATGAACTCTACTCCTAGTTCCTGTTCGATTTCTTCCTCGTATTCGTCGCTGTGAGTCTTTTCAGGTCCGTAGATCTGAGGTGAATCTACTCCTGTTACGATGATCATTGACTGGAGTGTTGAGTCCATATCTTCTCTGACCTGTGCTCCCCATATAACCTTTGCGGAGTCATCAAGTTTGTCGCTTACCGTGTTGACAACTTCCTGAGCTTCGTTGAGTGAGAGTGATGTTCCTCCTGTCACGTTTACTAGTGCTCCCCTTCCACCCTCAATGTTCACGTCGAGTAGAGGATTGGAAAGTGCTTTCTGAACTGCTTCTCTTGCTCTTGAGTCTGTATCGCTTTGACCCATTCCGATCATGGCGATTCCTCCTTCTCCCATTACAGCACGTATATCTGCGAAGTCAAGGTTGACCAGCCCGGGTTTTGTAACAAGTTCTGTTACGCCTTTAACTGCATTTACGAGAATTTCGTCCGCTATCTTGAATGCTGTATTAAGTGAGACATCTGGAACGATTTCAAGTAGTTTATCGTTTGGAATTACAATTAGTGTATCTACAGTATCTTCGAGCATTTCAAGTCCGTACTCTGCGTTCTCTCTTCTTGACTGTCCTTCCATCTCGAAAGGCAATGTTACAATACCTACTGTTAGTGCGCCTTCTTTCTTGGCTTGCTGTGCGATTACTGGTGCTGATCCTGTTCCGGTTCCTCCTCCGAGGCCGCATGTTACGAATACCATGTCTGCGCCTTTGACGGATTCCTTAACTTTCTGCTGTGATTCTTTTGCAGATTCTTCTCCTACTTTAGGATCTGCTCCTGCTCCGAGTCCTCCTGTAAGCTCTTTTCCGATAAGGACCTTTTTGTCAGCATTTGCATAAAGAAGATCCTGTGCGTCGGTATTCATTGCGACCGTTTCACATCCCTCGATACCGACTTCAACAAGTCTGGAGATTGTGTTGTTCCCTGCGCCTCCTGAGCCGATTACTTTGATGTCTGCCTTTCTCTTTTCAATTAATTCTTCCAGTTCATCGTCAATATCATGTTTTTTCTGCTTTGACTGCGGTACGTTGCCTGAGTTATCCTGCTTCGCCTGTTGTATCTTGTCTTCCATTTGAGAGAACCCTTTGTATTTTGTTGTTATGTATAAGAGGTTATCATCAAAATATATAAAATTGGCCCGAGTTCCGCGATCTCACGGTTTTTACTTGGTAAACTCGACTTCCTCGAAACCGGTGTACTCAGTCATCTCTTTAGTTAGTTTCTCCCGGGCCTCTTCCGGTAGCTCGTGTTCGTGGTCCTCATGAGAGTACATTCCAGGGACTTTAACCTTTTCTCCCTCGAACTCCATGTCTTCGGAGCCGTGGCCGATCCGGTAATCCATGATGTGCTTTGCGATCTCCTCGTCATCTTCAACTTTCTCTTTTACTCTTATATCGTATTTTAGGTCTTTTCCTGCGAGAGGATGGTTAAAATCGATTCTTACTCTACCTGATCCCTTTGATACTACTTTTCCTCTCCTGTTTCCAATCTTCAGTTCTTCTCCCGTCCTCACCTGTATACCCTGTTTCTTGAATTCTTTTTCAGGATAGGTTTTAACCGCATCAGAGTCTCTTTCTCCGTATGCCTTTTCTGATGAGATTTCTGCTTCCTTCTGGTCTCCGACTTCCATGTCGAGCAGTGCCTCCTCAAATCCTTCAATTACATAGTTCTTTCCGATAAGTACAGGAGCCGGTTTGAAATCTTTACCTCTACTCATTCCCTCTTCTTGTGCTTTCTCCTCCACTGTTAGATCAAAGATTTCGCCATCCGCCTTTCCGATATAGTCCACGAGTACCATGTCGCCTTTTTCCATTGTCTAATTCACATATAGAAAGTAGAGGTTGAATATTAAATACTCTGCTAGCTCTCCCAGCTTCTCGATAACCATGTCCTGGCATCTAAAAACCAGTTTTGAAGCATCTATCCTGTTATCAGGAGTTACTGCAGAAACTCCAGCCACATTTTTGGGATAAAAACCTAGAATTGGTCGCGAAACCGTTAAAAGAATTTGATTACATCTGTTTGACATGGAATGGGTAGAAGATCTTCCCGATGAACTTCAAGCATCTCTTGAATCACTTCTAGACGACGTTGAACACCAAGAAAATATTTACTTAAACGCTCAAAATGCTTCAGTTGGACAGATCTGGGTTGCTATGAGCCATATGATGAACCGAGTGCAGAAACTGGAGCAACTTGTTTCAGCCCAGAGAAAGGCTTTGAACGAGACAGAAGTTGATATCGACGAGCATCTTGATCAAAGACTTGAGGAAAGCCTCAAACGATACTAGAATCTCCGAGCATCAATTTCTCTCATTTACTCCATCACTATCGCAGGTTTCCCAGGCTCCGCTCTTGAAGCTTTTTCCTCTCCAGATTCTTCCTCTGTCTCTATTACAATATCGACATTGAACTCTTCCTCGATGAACTCTCTGTTATCTTCAAGAATCTCCACTTCTCTTTCCGAGCTGAAGACTTCTTCAGGCATCGCTCCAGGATCATCCATATATTCTCGGAGAAGTTTCTTGACAGTCTCTGCGTATTCCTTTCTTCCTTCTATAAGTCGGTTCATTGCTTCTCCAAACTCCGGTCTTTCTTCGATTACTTCATTCATTTCCTGAAAGAGCTCTCGTTTCCAGTTCTCCGCGGTTATGATTCTTACAGTTGCGAAACCATCAACAATCTCCGATAATTCTCTGATATCGCTGACCGTGTTTTCTATGAACTCCTGAGCTCTCTCAATCTCTTCATCTATCTTTTCCTCATCAATTTCCGGCCAGTCCTCTTCAGAGACAAGTGTTTCATGCCCGGTTTCATTCCACAGCTCCTCACATATGTGTGGTGTGAAAGGAGCCATCAATTTGATCTGGGTCTCTAATGCTTCTTCAACTACCTTGGCGTTTAGCTCATCGCTTCGGCTAATATAAGTGTTAATCAGCGAGTTAAGCTCGAAGAATGCTTTTAGACCGGCTTTTCTGGTCTGGAACTCTTCAAGTCCTTCCGTCGCTTCTCTCTTAATCTTATTTAGCCTTGAAATAACATACCTGTCAAGGTTGTTGTGTTCTCTTTCAACTCCTTTGCCATGAAGTTCAAGGGTTCTATCATAGAATTTTTTCAGCTTGGTTCTGTAGTCTTTTACTTCCTCTGATTTCCAGTCAAAGTCCTGCCATGGTTCAACTGAGGCGAAAAGGAAGAATCGGGATGTATCCGCGCCGTATTTATCTAGTGCTTCATCCGCTGGCACCACATGCCCTTTTGAGGTAGACATTTTCTCTCCTTCAAGTAGACCCATTCCCCAGATAGCTATTCCCTGTGGCCAGTTCTCTTCCTCGAATATGGCTGCATGGTGGAACATCATGAATGTGAGATGATTCTGAATGTGTTCCTCAGCTGTAGTTCTCCAGTCGAGAGGATACCAGTAATCAAAGCTCTCCTTTGCTTCTCTTATTACTGATTCTTCGATACCTGTGTTTTCAGAAACCTTGTCTAATTCTCCTTCATCTCTGAAGACATAGTCGAAGAACCCCGGTTGAAGTTTTTCGGCATCAACATCTTCGATTATATGTCTGATGGTGTAAAAAGCCATGTAGATGGTGGAATCGGAGAGAGGTTCTATAACGAATTCACCGTCAAACGGCAGCCTGGTTCCGAGACCGTAGTTCCTGATGCATGGCCAGGATTCAAGCCAGTTTATCGTGTGTTCAAATTCATCTATTGTGTTTTCCGGTATCAATTCGAGATTGTTGAGGCATTTATCAGTCTTGTCCTTCCACCCTTTGTCGCCGTATTCGAGGAACCATGAGTCCTGCATCGAGACTATTACTTTTCCTCCGCATCGACAGACGACTTCTTCTGAGAAGTCGTACATGGAGTCGAATTTGCCCTGGTTCTCGAACTGCTCGGTGAGTCTATCTTTGACGGCATTGACTTTTTCAGAGGCGAAGTCCTGGCAGTTTGCGTTCAAAGTTCCGGTGTGGAACTCTTTATCGTATATCTCTTCAGTTGCTTTCTCAAGTGCTTCTTCATCTTCCTGTGATTCGACTCCGTACTCTTCACATGCTTCTCTTGCCGGGATATCGTCAAATCCTTCGACGTTGATTATAGTTTTAGGTTCAATTTCCTGTACAGCTTCTGGATTAATTCCATACTCGTCGAGGAGAGCTTCGTCTCTCTGAATATCTTTGAGTGAGATCCAATCGTAAGGAGCATGTGCCGGGACAGACATTACAAGCCCTGTACCTGAGTCCGAGCCAACAAATGATGCAGGAAGCATCAGCACCGATTCGCCTGTAACCGGGTTCTTCAAGGTCTCTCCAACTAGCTCTGAACCTGAGATCTCTCCGGTTATCTCAATCTCTCTATCTTGGTGTTTGAGCTTCTCAGCTGCTTCTTCCGAGACAACCCAGTTCTCCCCGTCGACTTCTGTCGTTACGTAATCCACTTCCGGATTAACCAGTGTATGAGTTACTCCGAAAACGGTTTCAGGTCGGAGAGTAGCCATCGGAAATACATAATCTTCTTTCTCGAACTTGACAAGCGAGTACTCCTGCTTCTCAGCGCTTTCTCCTTCAAGTAAGTCGTGTGTTGTGACAGGATTCTTATCGTTTAGACAGTACTTTGTAGGATGGAGGCCCTGTTTTACCAGACCTTTTTCCCTCAATTTCCTGTACTGCCACTCGATAAACCTGTTATACTGTTCCTGGCTGGTGTTGAATTCTCGGCGCCAGTCAACGGAGAAACCGAGATTCTTCATGTTCTTCTTGTAAGAGTTTTCGATGAAGTAGTTAGCATAATCCATCGGCTCCTCCCAGCTCTCCATTTCCTCTTCCGGGACATCGTATACATCCCTGAGAACTTCAATCTGTTTCTCCTCTCCTTTCTGAAGCCTTTCCAGAGCTCCAATTATTGGTGTGCCTGTGACATGCCATGACATCGGGAACAGAACGTTGTATCCCTGCATTCTCTTGTAGCGTGCGAAAACATCTGGCAGAGTATAAGTGGAGACATGGCCGATATGCATTCCGCCGCTCGGGTAAGGATAGGCCACAGTTATGAAGAATTTATCATCATTGTTCGGATCTGGTTCGAATATTTTCTCTTCATCCCATATTTCCTGCCATTTACTTTCAATTGAATTGAGTTTATCGGCAAAGTCCTGATCCATGGAAAGTGATAGAAGCTGAACTTATTTTAATTTGAACGTTTGGGTGCTATCCAGAAAAAGAAAAAATATGGTGGATTCATTCCCTGTAGTTTCTAACGGCTACCACAAGGATGTAGAGTACGGCGCTGACTATACCTGTCTGACCAAGGGCTCCTGCAATACTGTCCGATAAATTGCTGCTTAGATTGGCTGCCTCTATTCCGAACCCTACGAGCTGTGATACTGCAGCCCAGAATAAGAGGATTGTCGCAAGCACCAGTCCATGCATTAGCATTTCCCGTGTGTCCTGCATATAATCTGCTTCTCTCATAACACATCCTTTTTTGTCATTCCACACTTATACCGTTAGGGGTAAGTTATGCGTTGGTAGGGTATTGCCTTCGATTACTTTTACCGGTATTAGAGTAAAGACTAACCCTGCGAGATTTTGTATAAAGCGTTTAAGGCCATTCTTTCAAGTTTGTCTAATAATTGGCCTCTTGAAAACTCTTTTCTCTACTATTTAGGCTTACTAGGGCTTTTATAGAGTAATCAAGTGGCATATTAATTGCCATAGCTTTTTTCAACTATGGCCTCATGAGTCTAATTATGAATAAAACCGCTGTTTATGGTCTGGCTTTCACAATGTTTGCAATTTTAGCTGCCTTAACAGTCTCGAGTGTTTCCGAAGATAAAGTTTATTATGTTGATAACTTTGAGACCTCTTACAATACTTCTAACTCGAATAACTCTTCTCCGATAAAGTTTGATGCTGAGTTGGTTGACCAGAAAGTAAACTCTTCCAATCCGGCGAAAATTCAATTAATGATAGAACCTACTTCTACTACCAATGTTTCTCTAATTGGGGGTCCCGTCTATCCTTTCGGGGTTCTGAATGCTGAATCTAGAGAGGATAATCTTGTTCTCTGGTCTAAAAGATATGAGGAAAACAGTGCTATCTCAACCGAACAGGGAAGAGTAACTACTATCGGTGCAATTAGAATCATAGGAGAACATTCAGGTGGTGAGACAGTATCTAGGAACTATTCAGTTCGTTTGAAAGATATCGAAAGATCTGATAATTACACTGCAAAGGAGTCTATCAAATATAGAACGGATTCTGGGAGAGGAAACCTAAGCTATCGATTCAGCTTTGATTTGAAAAAACAATGACTATCCTGGACAGATCTTTGATCAGTAGATAGTGCTGGGAACCTCACTCACTACTCATTTAAATGACTGTGAACTTAATATTAAGATACAATGACCCGCCTTGTATGTGTTAGTAGTGGTAAAGGAGGCACAGGGAAAACCACAGTAACTTCCAACTTAGGAGCTGCATTAACCCAGTTCGGTACGGATACTATTGTTCTGGACGCCAATCTTACCAACCCCAATCTAGGTTTTCATCTAGGAATTCCGTTATATCCGAATACTCTTCATGATGTTTTGAAGGGCAATGCACACATAACCGAGGCAATGTATATCCACAATTCGGGTCTGAGAGTTGTGCCGGCAGGTCTTTCAATCGAGGATCTTGTTGATACCTCACCTGAGAACCTGAGTGATGTTTTACTTGATACTGTCGGAGAACCTGATTTTGTTCTTGTAGACTCAGCAGCAGGTCTGGGAAGCGAATCAATCAACGCTATTGAGGCATCAGATGAAGTTTTAGTCGTCACCAATCCTAATCTTCCAGCGGTTACTGATGCTCTTAAGACGGTTAATATAGCTGAGGAGGCAGGTACTGATGTTCTTGGAATTGTTGTTAACCGGAAGACAGGTCATGAATCGGAACTGGATGAAGACGAGATCGAGTCTATGCTCGGCCATGAAGTAATAATGGAGGTGCCTGAACACGAGAAGGTCCAGGAAGCGCTTGCAGTCAAGAAGCCTATGGTTCATCATGACCCTGACCACCATGTTTCGGAAAGGTTCAAGGGTGTAGCAGCTGAGGTAGCAGGCCTTGAATACGAACCGGATCTGAGAGAAGAAGGCTTTTTCACTAAGATAGTAGATAAGTTAAGATAGAGATGAGCAAAGGCCAATTAATACTTAACCCGGGAATGGCCCTACTGATAGTTTTAATAGCTTTTTTAGGGTTCTTTGTTTATTCTTGGTCGGCAGATTCTGTAACTAGTACAGGGAATGAAACCCTCCAGGAGCAACAGAATGTGATCGGTTGCACAAAGCTTAATATTGAGATCGTAGAGTTCAACTCTGAGGATAACTCTACAAGCGTTTCCTTCAGGTCCGATCGAGAATTTGAAAATATTTCGGTTGTGTTCTTGGGAGAAAATAATATGACCCAAAATTTTGACAAGGTAGAACCTCAAGAAATAGAGACTGCTACAGTTTCTGGTACTCGCTATTCCAATGTAATCATTGAGGCTCAGGGCTGTGGAAGAGTCACAAGCTACAGGTGATACTCTTTTATTCCGGAAGAAATAATTCAAATATTATGACACGTGTGATTTCAGTGGTTTCCGGTAAAGGAGGTGCGGGAAAGACCACTTTGACAGCTAACCTCGGTGTGGCTTTATCCAACCAAGGAGAAGATGTCCTGATTATCGATGGAAACTTCACCGGGGCAAACATCGCACAGCATTTCGGAGTAGGTTTTCAAGATGTCTCATTGAACGATGTTCTTGAGGGTGATGCGTATATTACACAGGCAGTCGCCAAGCATCCTGAAGGAGTCTCGATTCTACCGGCTTCAGTTCTAGAGTTCAACGGTCAAGAACAGAACCTCAAGCATTCAATAGTGGACTTCCTTGGCGATAAAGACTTTGTACTGATTGATGCTGCTGCAGGAACTGATGATGAGGTACAGGCAGCGATAGAGACCTCAGATGAAGTATTACTTGTTTCACATCCGGAGCTCCCTGCTTTAACAAATACTCTAGGAGCCAAAAAACTGGCCGAAGAGATGGATAGAGAGATACTCGGGCTTGTGATGAACATGGTAAGAGATGAAAAATCCGAGGTCGAACACGAAGATATCAAAGAACTGGTAGATGAGAAGATTATAGGAGAAGTTCCTGAACATAAGCATGTAAGGGAAGGAATTGCATTGAGAAAACCGGTTGTATCATACAAACCGGATTCAAGAGCATCCTATGCAATTGAGGATGTTGCTCATAAGTTAAAGGGGCGTGAACCTCCGAAGAGACCTCTGCAAAAAAGACTGAAGATGCGGCTTCAAGATGTGTCGCCTATTTGATCATGTTATTTACTTTTTCCGATGCAGCTTCTCCAACTTCTTCTCTGACTTCTTCGGGAGAAAAGACTTTCAGGTCAACAGTCTGCCATTCCGCCTCTGATAGCATATCCGGGAAACGGGATATATCTGACATATTGACGACTTCTCCATTACTTTTCTTTATATTGATACCGAAATCGGTTATTCCGGGTGTTGACGGAGGATCCACTATAACTTCATGAGGTCTGACTCCAGCTCTCTCCGCTATTTCCCTTTCTATCTCCTCAGGGCTGTCTATTCTCTGCTCCAGATGTTTGAGCTCTTCCTGATCTCCTCTGTATATAAACGCTCTTTTGTACAGTTTGCGGTTCTTCACTCTCTCGTACAATTTATGCGACACACCTTCTGATTCCAGGAGTTCATTGTGGGCATCATAGTCATCCAGCCTCATGATCCTCTCTAGACGGTTATCCTCAAGATGGTTGTCCAGAGCTCTCTGAATCATTTTCTCTGCAATTTCCACTGCGTGATGTTTGTAAACAGATTTAGTCATATGGAAACGGGATGCGAGCAGTGATTCCAGTGATGTAACCGCTTTTTCATCATATACAAGTCTACGTGAGTCTATCTCTGCTAACCGTATAATAGTATCAACGTCTATCTCTCCGTGCTTTACTCCTGTAGCGTGAGCATCCCGGATAAGATAATCCATTCTATCCGCATCTATATCTCCGGCTACTATCTGTCCGATCTCCAGATCTCCTCTGATTATCCTGTGCAACCGGTATTTATCCGCGGAGTATAGATCCTCAAGTCGGTCAATAACCTCACAGGAGAAATCTTCGTGTGAAACCCCATACTGTTTTGACATCATTTCGCTGACATGGGAGAACGGTCCGTGGCCAGTATCGTGGAATAATGCAGCAAGTCTAAGTTCCTTTCTTTTCTCATGTTTAAGGTTCAGGCTGTCAGCGAACTTTCCGGTCAGATGCGTAACTCCCAGTGAGTGCTGGAACCGGGTATGTGTGGCAGAGGGGTAAATCAGTGATGTAAATCCCAGCTGCCTGATTCTTCTCAGCCTCTGAAATGCTGGAGAATCAACTATCTTTTTCTCCTCTTCGCTGAGGTTTATGTAGCCATGGACTGCATCCTGAATATCCATCCTATGAACTATTTAGAACGTCATCTGCTTTAATCTAATGGTTCCCCAAACCTTCATGCTTAAATCTTCAGCTCAACAACTTCCACATATGACAGATTTTAAGACCTATGAAAAATACCTCTGGAGCCCTAAAAGAGAGGAATACCAGCAGGAAACACAGATACTGGAAGACTACTGGTGATCAACTTGGCATCATTCTTCCATGCATACGATCTCAGAGGCAAGTATCCAGACGAGATAGGTGAGGGAAAGGCGGAGAAAGTCGGCAAGGCATTCGGAACATTTACTGAAGCCGAGAAAGTTCTGGTGGGCAGGGATGGAAGAACTCATGGAGAGAAGATAAAAGATGCATTTATTCGTGGTGTAAACTCCACAGGAGTTGATGTGCTGGATGCCGGAATGGTTCCAACACCTGTAATTTACCAGGGGATGAGGCTGAGAGATATTGAGGCCTCAACGGTTATAACTGCATCACACAACCCTCCGGAGTACACCGGTTTCAAGTTTTCTAAGGAAGAGGCGCTGGCAATGTCTCGGGAGGGAGGAATGAAACAGATCGAAAAGCTCTATGAACTGGGCGGCTTTGAATCAGGTAACGGTGTACGAAAAGAGGTTGAACTGGAAGAAGATTATGTTGAAGCAGTTAAGGATAAGCTGGAAATAGAGGAAAGTCTTGATATAGCTGTAAACTACGGTAACGGCGTTGCAGCGGGATTAGGTGAGAAAGTTCTCGAGGGGATTGAATGTGACGTGGAACCAATTAATGATGAGATAGATGGAAGATTTCCAAACCACCTTCCAGATCCAACGAATAAGGATGCAAAAAAAGCGCTCAGAGAGGAAATGAAGTATGAGGATCTAGGAATAATACTTGACGGCGATGGCGACCGCGCAGGATTTATTTTACCAGATAAAGGTTATATTACGGAAGATGAAGTCCTTGCATTGTTCTCACAGCACTGTCTAGAGAGGGAGAAGGGAAAAGTTGTGCATGATTTGAGAGCCTCTAAACTGGTGCCAGAAAAAATTAGAGAGAGCGGCGGAGAAGCCGTTGAGACTAGGGTCGGCCACACATTTATCTCGGAATCAATCCATTCGGATCAAGGTATAGTCTTTGCTGGAGAGCTTTCCGGCCACTACTATTTCCCGGTTTATGGTTTCCCGTTTGATGATGGTATTTTTGCAGCGGCTTTAATGTGTAAGATTGCATCCGAGAATGAACTTGAGAAGATTATTGAGAATTATCCTGAGTATCCTGTTTCTCCGGAGTTGAGGATTGACTGTCCCGAAGGAGCTAAGGAGAAAGTGGTTGAAGAAATAAAGAATTCCTATTCTGATCACGATGTATCGACTATTGACGGCGCCAAGATAATATTTGAGAATGGCTGGGCATTGGTCAGACCCTCCAATACCGAGGAGAAGATGTCTGTCAGATGTGAGGGAGACACTCAGGAAGATGTAGATGAAATTCTGGAGGAAGTCAAGGCAGAAGTAAAACGGCTGATAGGTAACTATTCCTGATCGGTTATTCGAGGCTTGTTCTATGTTTGTTCGGGTATTCCAACCAGTTTTCCGGATTATGGATCAACTGCCTCGAGCAGGGCTCCCGACCGGTTTCTGTACGATAATACCGAAGATGATTATAGAAAAAGTATAAGAGTACTCGACAGGAAATTATTTCATACAGCGAGGCAACCAATGATCTGGTTGAAATGATTGAGGATGTAGTATCTTACTCAAAGATAAATATTACTGAGAAAAAGCAAAAAGCCAGGAAAATGACTCATTTAGCCTCTTACAAAAAATTTGGGAAAACTACAAGCAGGCGCACAATGTCTCTAGAGGACGGAAAACAATGTCAATAAAGATTGATATCGACCAATTCAGTGAAGACAAGAGAGAACACCAGGAACTTGTAAAGAAAGATGAACCGGGTTTCGTCTCTGTTAAACCCGATATAGAACAGATTAAAGAGGCAAGAGACAACTATGAGTATGAAAATTTAGTGGTAATAGGAAACGGGGGTTCTATAACAACTTTTCGAGCGTACCTATATGCTTTCCTGGGAGAGACTGATGTAAGTGTGCGTCTGGTTACAACAATGGATCCGGATTATCTCAATAATTTAACAGATGACTTTGAGCCTGAGAATACTGTTGTAATGCCTATCAGCAAATCCGGGGAGACAGTAGGAGTAATCGAATCGCTTATGTACTTCATAGACAAAGATTATCCTGTCTGTGCAGTTACTTCGGAAAACGATGGAGCGTTAAAACAGATAGTTGAAAGACACGACTATAGATTCATTGAGCATCAAGATGTTGGAGGAAGATTCTCAGGTCTTACTGAAACCGCTCTGGCGCCTGCACTGTTTGCAGGGATTGATGTTGAGGAGATAAGAGAAGGAGGTGAAGAAATGTATGAAAAGCTCTCACCCAAAATGCAGTATAATCCGGCATTAAACGTGGCATCAGCGCTTTACGACTCAGAGCAAGATGGCTTCCAGGAGGTTTTCACACCTTTCTATTCCACGAGACTTTTCGGTTTCTACCCACTATTAGTACAGCTCATGCATGAAACAGTATGTAAAGAGGGGAAAGGACAGACCTTCTACGGTGATATAGGGCCTGAATCCCAACACCACACCAATCAGAGACTTTTCGGCGGAAAAGAAAATATAATGACAATGTTCATCCGGACCGATGCACATGAGAAAACCAGTATTATCATTTCAGAGGACCTCTCAGATATCAGTATTAGAGGGAAAAAACTCGCCGAGTTAGATGGCCAGAAGCTCGCCGATTCTCTAAAAGCAGAGTATCAAGGAGTCAGAGAGGCTCTTGACGATGATGGAATACCAAATATTACGGTAACATTGACTGATGTTTCGCATAGAACTCTCGGAAAGCTTGTAGCATTTCTTCAGTATGTAGGAGTTTATTCGGCCTGGCTTAGAAATGTGGATCCTTTCGATCAGCCTGATGTAGAGAAAAGCAAAGAATTAGGTTTTAATGAAAGGTTTTGAAGGCGGAAACCTGTATTTATGGCCCAGAAATTTGAGGATGGCTGAGCTAAAGCATGATACGCAAAATTTGTACCATGTGAAATAGTTGAAGAATAGAATGGAGGAGAACTTCCAGTGGGAACGGATTTCTGCTTGGATTATGTCTATTTGCAGCAGCGCCTTTAATGACTAGATACTTTCCAGCCACTGTAACATCGAGTTGAGGAGTTTACCGTTCGCTTCATCTGACATCTTGTGTTTTTCTCCTTCGAACATCTCAACTCTCGTATTCTTTTCCAGGTTCTGTGCCGCTTTCCATGTATATTCTGGGTGTACGGTTGTATCTTCCCTGCCATGGTAGAAGGCGACCGGAACTTCCAACTGTTCTGTTACTTCCTTAAACCTATTCTTTTTTAGGTCATCAACGAATCGATGATCTATAGTCTTGTCTCCAAAATGTGTGTATTCTCCTTTCTCCTCTATAACTGATCTGAACTTCTCCATCGTCTTATTATAGGTAACGGGTGACTTCCCAATTACCGCCTCGGGTTCAAGTTCTGGTGCTGAATGAAAGACAACTTTACCTCCAAAACTCATGCCGAATAGAACGTAGCTTCCCGGTTCAAAGAAGTTAATTACTGCTTTCAAATCATTCATCTTCGAGCTCAGGTTCTGATCTATGAAATCGCCATCCGATTCTCCGTTACCTCTGAAGTCGAACCTGACAGCGTTCCGGCCCTCCTCAACAGCTCTTTCGCATCTTATCTTGTAACTTCCTTCTTTGTCACTTCCGAATCCATGGCAGAAGAAGATCCATTTATCAGAACCGGATTCATGATGTACTGCAGAGACTTCCTCATTTTCCTCGATCTCAATAAGGTGTTTATCTGTCATGTTTCTGGTTCAATTAGATTAGTTGAAAAACTTATTCTTTCGGAATAACCGGTTTAGAGAGGTTTTTACACATGTTGATAATCTGTACTTTCGGCTTAGAGAAAGTATTTAAGCATCGTCAAGGCAGATCTGAGCGCTCTCAGTGCTTTACTGCGTTCTTTTAGCGTTTTTATCATCTTTCGGTGTAAAATAATATGTTTATACTAAGTACTACAATTAGAAGATATGGTGTGTGGAGATGGCATTAGACGAAACTTTAGAACACGGGAAAGTATATCGTTCCCCGGTAGGCTTCCTAGAAGATACTGAAGATGAGTTACCCGAAGACCAGGAATACTGGTTAGAAAACTCGACTGGTGACGAATGGGTTTTCGACTCTCTACCGGAGCTCAGAAAATTTCTCGAAACCAAAGAAGACGACTGGGAAAAATATAGGGATTTCATTCCGGTGGAATCCGATTCCGAAAGTGTCCAGATCAGAGAATCCGATGAGGCCAGATATTTCGGAATAGAGTTTCCTTACATGGAGCTTGAAACAAACTACGCTCAGGGATCGGCAGGTCAGACAGGAAAAGTAAGTCTCGGATATCTGACGGAGAAAGAAGTTGTTGACAGGACTGTTGAGAAACCGACTCCCAATCTGGCGAATGACTAGATAGAATCCCGGTCTTCTTTCATTTTATTTTTTACTGATTAAGGTCTTAGAATTCTTTTCTGGATTTAGTTATCTGCGGTGCCATGATATGCGTTCTCTTTCTTCCAACCGGGCTCGAATTCGTACTGTATACCTGACTTCTTGATTGTACTTTCCATACTGTCGATCATTTCTACGGCGCAGTCAGGTACGAGGTAACGCCATTCGCTGCCTGATCTGATTCTTCTCCTTATTTCTGTGGCGGAGTAGATTTCCTTGTCAAACATCTCCTGCTCTATTATTTCCAGATCGGTATGTGATTCTGCCAGTTTCTTCACAACCTTGTTCTGGGTAATGATTTTTCCCGCTCCCACTTTTTCTTCAACTTCATGTATCCACTCTCTGTTTCCTTCTTCAGTTCTTTCAGTATCTTCTATATGGATTGTTTCGATATCAGGGAAACATTCCTTGATTATTTTCTCTCTTTCCTCTGCGCTTAAAGGATTTTTCTCTGTCCTTGATTTATCTGCACTCCCTATCACTAATGTGAGATCATATTTTTCTCGATATTTCTCTATTACTTTGTAGTGTCCTGAATGGAATGGCTGGAATCTTCCGGGAAATACTGTTTTCATTTTTTCAGTTGAAGGCCTCGTCCCCTGTTTCTATAATATCGCTTTTTCTGGCTTTCGTAAGTTCTTCTACTTGGTTTTTCTCACTGTATATACTGCCTATACTCTCCGCTATAATTCCGGCGCTCACATATAGATCCTCGTCAAACTCCTCAGATTTATTATCTAGTTTCTGTTTCAGTTGTCCCCACTTATTCTCCAGTTCAGGTTCCTCTATTTCTTCGTCTCTGAGGTTAGTTTCTCTTGCTCTTACATAAGCCATTCTTGCGATCTCCTGCCAGTTATATCTCAGTTCTTCGTACTCGGCTTTCTCCATGAACTCGATCTCCAGGAATCCCCGGAGAACGTTTTTCTCAAGGTTCTCCCTTTCTCTCTCAGGGTTGATTATCACCGTTAAGTTATTGTCTCTAGATACTACATTGGAATCTTTCTCGAATCTCTGCCACCCCAAGCTTAACTCCACGTTTTCTACTTCGAGGCTATAGCTGTATTTCTGGATTATTTCCTCAATCTCTCCTTTTACTGCTTCAAGTTCATGTTTATCCGGGTTGATAGAGTAATTCATATTTTAAGGTGTGGGGAGCAAGCTCTTGAATCTGGTCATCAACATAGCAAAAGTTGTAAACTTGAACGCACATATTGGTACTATATTCAGCATGATCTCTGTCTCGGATGATGTCTATGAATGGATGAAGAGGAAGAAGATGGATAGAAGTTTCTCAGAGCTAATAAGAGATTTGATGAAAGGTTCAGATCTTAGAGAACTTGAAGACATCGGCTTTTCTGAGGGCTGGGAAACTCTAGATGAAAAGGTAAAGAAATCCTCGGATAAGACATGGGATAGAATAGAGAATTTGGAAGTTATAGACTGGAACAAAATTTAGTTGAAAAGCTGGTCGCCTGCTTCAATAACATCTTCTTTCCCGAGCTTTGGGAACTCTTCGAGATTGTGCTTCTCAAGCAGTTTTTCGCCTAGACGGTATGAAAGGGAGTATCCGAGCCATAGAGGGTAATTTTCTTCACTTTTGTCAATGTAGAGAGGATAAGGGTAGGTTGTGTTTTCAGTCTTTCTGTCTAGTTCTTCACTCTTGATTCTTTCCCAGTGTTCCGATATTTCTCCAATTGAATTCTTTTTTCTCCAAGGCGTTTCATAATCCGGATAGATCATCTCGGTAAATATCTGTGTTATTGCTTCATCAATTACATATTCCCAGACAAATTTGTTTCTGTCTACATCTTCGTGGTTCTTGTGCTCGTAGTTCCAGGTATGTGCGTATTCATGAACGGCACTGGCTTTTACTGATTTTTTCCAGTCTTCGGGACCGGTATTGAATCTTATTCTAAAGTATCCTGGTGCGAAAGCCATTCCTGCAGCACCATCCATATTCTCTAGAACATGAGGATCTTCGCTCCATCCGAGCCCTACTTTCAGCTCTCCTTCCTTTGGAAGTTCTTTCTGTGCCTTATCCAGAGCCTGGTTCACGAGATCCTTTGCTTCTTCTAACTCTTCTTGAGTTGGCCTAAGTTCTTCACTCATTTTTCTTCAACGGTATCATTGTTTTTGGATCTGATTTTTATGAGATTCACGCAAAAAATAGGTCTCTGACTCTGATAACATCATTCTAAATCTTTGTCGTGTCATTGGAGTAATTCATTTTTTGGTAGTTTTCTAACCGATTTTCTCCCTTAACGTTACTTCCATTTAATTGAACATCCCTGGCTTGGTTTCTGTTCTTCTGGAGGTTCTTTTCTCTTCAGCATATCTTCGATTACTGATTTCATTTCTCTTTCCTCTACTTCCTGATCTGGTGACTTCTTGTCGTTCAGTCTTCCGTGATAGTGGAGCCGGTGTCTCCAGTCAAGCAGAAATGGATCGGGCGTGCATTTTGCTCCGTATTCTTCTGTTACTTCTTGATCTGGGTCTGCGAGATAGTAGAAGTTTGAGGTACCTAGATTGTTTTCTTTGATGAACTCTGACATTTTTTCAACCGAGTCCTGTGGATGTGTCTCTGTATTAGGGTTGATACCTACGAATGCTATGCTTGAGAATTCTTCTGCCAGTTTTCTGAGTTCAGTTGTCTGGGTTTTTACATACGGACAGTGGTTGCACATGAATACTACCAAAACTCCGTCATAGTTGTCAAGATCGGAGAGAGCAACTTTTTCTCCTTCATAGTTTTCCAGTCCGAATTCCGGGACGGGTTTTCCTTGTTGTGGTCCGGAATCTGATTCCTCTAGAGACATAATCTTTTCTTGAGTACGCAGATTCTTATTTCGGTCCCCTTATTAAATATTAAATATCGTGCGAGATCATGATTAATCATGAAACATGAAAACATCTGGAAGGCAGCTAAAATGTCTTCTTTAATCACCTGGACTTTCATCTTATCTTTTGCTCTTGCAATTTTTCTTGATACTTCGGGTATTCTCGATCTCGGAATAAATATTCGCCCTAACTTAATAATATACTTTTTCGCTATCCTGTATTCATCTTTATTCACGGTTTCTTATGTGAAATTTCGACAGCATTCATCTCAAAAGGATTCGGTTAGAGAGGCTTTAATCGGCTTTAGAAAATAATTTCGAAGCTATACTCTGGAGAAAGCTGTATTAATTTTGAGAATTTTCTCTGGCAGCAACCTGTAAATAAGAAGCTGAGAGCTTATATCTTTGAAAACGCCGGCGGAACAGCTACATCAATGAACATTTTTCTTTGTTAGGAACTAAGAATCGGTTGATAGAGTTGAAGAAAGGTTCTGAGCTAAGAGTTTTAAACTGATTTCTTCAATTTAAGTTGGTGGGAATACCGAATACAGATGGTATCGATAAGGAATATGCCGAAAGCTCTGAAATAGAAATAGATGGATTTAGAGGTCTTGAAACCGGTTCTTATGATATTTTAGATTATTTTGAAGTTGTTGAAGATGATTCAGATCATGAAAACTGCGATATACTGGCTGTTTTAGATTCATGGCAAAACTTAGGAGACGGGGATTTATCTCAGGGTTTGGAGGAAGGTGTTGATGTAGTTCTGGATTCCCGGGATTATTATGACAGTGAGGTTTTGGATATGCTTCCTAATGATTACGATGTTAATGAGGATCTAGAATCTTACTGGGGTACTATCGATGGTCAAGGCTCCAAATATTTTGTGATATCTCTGGACTAGTCAAAAATAATCTGTAATGTTTTCTCTGTCGAAAATATTTTCCTGACCGACTTGTTTTTTCAGTTTTCTTGCAGTTGCACTGCCGATCAGTTTTTTCAACTTCTCAAACTTTGCTTCTCTAATCGCTTCTTGATCTCTTATACCGTGATTATGGAGTTTTCTGGCTCTGACTCTCCCGATCTGGTCGTACTGCACTAAGTTTAGTAGTTCTTCTTTGATGCCGTGTTGGAGTCTTATCCTGAGTTTTTCCAGGTCTTTCTCGACGTCAAAATCCTTCATTCTGGCCAGTTCCTTTGATGAATAAATCAGCCAGTCGGCGTTACTCATTTTTGCTCTGATTCCGCCCGGCGCCACCCCGTACTTATCCATAAGTCTTTCCTCTTCTACCTCTGAAATCCAGCCTTGCATCAGCATCGAGTTCTTCATGCATTCCATGAACTGCTCATACTCTGGTTCCCACTCGTTAGGAACAGTCTCGAGAACATACTCCTCTGCATCGCTTAAAGCTTGTTGGATCTCACCCCATTCCTTGTCCTTGACCCTAGGCCTTGGCTTCATCTCGGTGGTCCTTGAAAGCATAAAAAGAAATGAGACCGGACGAGTGGTTTTTTCCGATGCCTTCTCCATTGATTCGATCATCAGATTAGCGGAATCCGGGTCAATATATAACTCGGAGACTCTCTTCCCGGTCTTGGTTGCTGAAACATCTTCGTCCAGAAAGCCGTACTCTATTAGATCCTCGACAACGCTACTAATTTTTTTCTCCACCTCTTCCATATCCCCGAACTGGTAGGCGTAGAAAGTCTTCTCATAGAAATCCATTAAATCCTCAAAATCAGTGCAGAAAGAAGACGCCACCAACGATAAAGTATGCATCCTGAGAACAGGCTCAACCGCCAGTTTTGACTGGATGTGCTCTGCCTCACCCAAGACATATCTCTCTAGAATTTCATCCTTCATACCCGGATTCTTGGCAAGTGAAATCGCCTGCCCTTCATCATCGTATTTTGGGCGACCAGCTCTCCCCGTCATTTGCTCAAACTCGAGTACAGGTATCCAGTCCATTCCTCCGCCCGTATATCTCTTCAAATCACGCATTATAACTCTGTAGGCCGGTAAGTTGATCCCAGCGGCTAAAGTAGGTGTAGCGGACACTGTTTTGATTAGGCCTTCCCGGAAAGCTTCTTCAACCAGTGATCTCTGGCGGTTGACAAGTCCGGCATGGTGATAGGCAGCTCCATCCGCCACATTCTTCGCTAGACGTTTGCATTGGGAAGTTGGGCTTCCTAGAACGTTCAGAATTCTTTCGGAGTATTCCTCCAGTTCTTGTCTTTCTTCCCGGGAGAGACCGTGTTCAGTTACTTCTGCGCATCTGTCACTGGATTTTTCCGCACCTTTTCTTGAAGAGCAGAAGATTATCGCCTGCTTGTCTATTTCTAGAGTGTCTTCTACAAGGTTTGAGGTCGGTCTTCCGTGTTTATCCTCTATGAATACTTCTTCGGTTTCTACATCTTCTTTTTCCTCTTCATCCTTGACAATCTCTTTCCCAGTTTTGAATCCTGAGGATTCATCGTTGTTCGTTTTGTTTGAACTCTCATTACCGTAGTCTTCCGGGAAGAACTCAATTTCGTTTCCCTCCATGATTCCTTCCTTTAGTTCGACAGGCCGGTAATCGGATTCAACCAGTTCTGCATCCAGCCAGTCCGCTAGTTCGGATGAGTTGGATATAGTTGCGGATAGACCTAGCATCTGGAACTCGAGTAAATCTCTTAACCGGGTTAAAGTTACTTCAAGTGTTGGTCCCCTGTTTGGCGAGGTTAGTAAGTGGATCTCATCTGTAACCACAAGATTGATTTCATGAATCCAGCTAGGGTTATGTCTCAGCATTGAATCCAGTTTCTCTGATGTCACGATGACAATGTCTGCTGTCTCTAAATAATCTCCGGAGTCGTCCCTGTCTCCTACGCTCATCATGACGTCCAGTTCTTGGTATCTTTCTGAGAAATCTTCGTACTTTTCGGAGGCAAGAGCCTTTAAAGGCACGATATAGATAGCTTTTCCTCCTTCATTTTTTACCTGGTTGACCATTGCTAGCTCCGCAATGAATGTTTTTCCTGAGGCGGTAGGAGAAGCAACTATCATATCACTACCATCCATCAGACCCGCATCTACAGCTTTTTCCTGGGGCGGATTCAGCTCTGTGATTCCTTTCTCAATATATTTTTCTTTCAGGTCTTCAGGTATGTTCAGGTTTTTGGTCTCCACATTGAGATTTAAGGTTGGAAATCTTTTATCTCTCATATCTGTTCCGAGGATTCTGAATCCATCATTTTTAATGCAGAAAATATCTTAGTAGTATATTATGTATGGTTCTAAAGCTTTTGCAGTATCTTTTACGCTGCTTTTGTTGGTTGGAATGGCTTCAGCGGAGGTAACTAAGTCTAAGGATGGAGTTAATCTGAGGATCGAACATACCGAATTTCAAGAAGATGATGATATGAAAATGTGGGCCACAGTCACTGAGAGCAGCAATTTAACTGATTACAACGTCAGCTTCTTCGTCGAGGACAATAGTGTATTAGAACCTGAAGATCAGGAAAACAACACTTACATGTTTGAGGAAAGTTTTAGCTCAGGTAAATGGATTGTAGGAACCTCAGTCGAAGGAAAAAATGACCGGGTTAATATAAGCGAAACTGTAACCGTCAAAGAAGACTCAGAGAAAGAAAAAGATGAAAACAAATCAGAAGAGGAGGATTCAAAGCAAACTGGGGATAACGAAGATAATCAAGGTTCAACAGATGGCGAGGAATCGAAAGAATCTGAGGAAATGAACGTTGGGATAGAGCTTGGAACAGAAAAGGTTACTCCCGGAGATCAACTTGAGATAAGAGCGGATATCGAAGAAGACGTAAATACTGATGACCTGGAATTTAACTGGGGAGAAAGAGGTCTTACGAGAGACCCCATTAATGAGAAAAACCAGAAAAATCTAACTGTTGAGACAGTTCAAAGAATCCGCAGAGAAGAACCAGAGCTCCATTTGACAGTGGTAAAGAATGAAAGACCTGTGGGAGAAGCAGAGAAAACTTTGACCTGGCACGTACCGAGCGTGGATGCAGAAGGCCTTGAAGTTGATTATGAGTCCGATTCATTGACAGCATCTGTCTCAGCAGAAAAACTCGATGACAACCCTGAGTTCAGGGCCGGAACATCTTTGAAAGGCCTAAACCAGATAGAACTCGAAGGCAGAAATGTAGCAGGCGGAACAGAGCTGATGATGCAACAACAAGATACTTCTAATTACGAGGATACTGATTTGATACCTTATTCGGTCATAGATATAACCGGTAACAACATTGAGGGCCTCGAGCTCAGAATGAGTGCTGACTTACCTGAGAACTGGCTTATGGATAACGATCTTCTTGTTTCGAGCAAAGAGGCTTACGTAAGTTTCTACACTGTGGAAGGCGATGAGTGGAAGAGACTACCAGTTAGGACGGGAAATTCAGGTATAGATAACTATTACAGAATAGAATCCGAAAGTGAATTTGAGGAAAGCTCTTACAGCTTGAAAGGCGATACCACGATAGCAATAGCCGGAGATCCAGATGGAATAGATCTGGGAAAGTTTGCTGTAAATCCTCAGGGTGAGTGTGAAAGACTTGAAGACGATGAGCCGATTCCTGCAGGATGGGAAGAAATAGAGGTGACCTGTTATACTTACAAAAGCATTGATAGAGTCGAGCGAAACTTAGATAGAACAGCTCAAGACTTGAACAAGACCAGATACGGGGAAGAGATTGAAGAAGCAAGAAACTATTTGGAAGAAGATAGACCTGGTCCAGCCAGAATCAAGTTAGAGCAGTTACAGGGAGCTGAAGAAGTCAGCCAGATGAAAGATCAGTTGAAAGAAATTGAAGATGATCTGGATCGGGCAGAAGAATCCGGAGCTGAGGTGGATGAGCTTAGAGAAGATATTCTAGAAATAAGGGAAGATATCGAAGCTTTTGAAACCGGTGAAACAGGGGAACAATCCCTTGGAGAGATAGATAGAAGCATAGAGAGCCTTCAATCAGAAACGAGAGATGAAATAGAACGGTCAAGATCTGCTTCAAGAGAGGCAAGAGAGCGGCCTCCAGGAGCTCCAGTGGATGAGGAACAGCTAAATGAAAGGAGGCTGAATGCAGAGCTGGAAAGATCACGGAATCTGGAAAACGATACTTTCGATAGATTGCCAGAAGAACTTAAGGAGCTTGAAAACTTTTACCAGCCACCGGAAGACCTAGAAGAGCGGTACAGTAACATCGAACAACTGATAGAAAATGGAAACCTGGAACAAGCCCAGCAAGAACTGGAACAAATAGAACAAGAAAAAATGGAGGCAGGTCTCGAAAAGGTTCAGACAGGTATAGAAACATATGATACAATTGAAAGACTGAGGGATCAAGAGGAAATAGAACAGGAACAACTGGAAACATTAAATGAATCCGAGAGACTACTTGTAGAAGATCAGAACGTTGAACAGGCCTCAAACCAGGTAGAAGAAGTTAGAAGGGATTTACAGGTCCAGATGATCAGAGATAAAGTGTTTGAAATGCTGGAAAACCAAGAGTTCCGACAACTCGTCAGAGACGTAATAGCGGAAGTCACTCCTGTAATTTCCTAAGTTAATGCGGCCAGAATTCTTTCTAATATCCTTAATTAGGAAAAAGAATTAAAGAATTCTAACATCTAAATGATATCTCAGTAGACTCGCCCCAAAACAGGCTAGAGATAATTGCTTCCATCAAGTCCATACAAAAATTTTCTAATCAAGTATATTCCATATTCCCCCCAATCTATACAGATATATTTTCTCATTTGAAACCTGATTTCAAACTCTTCTTGTGACTTATGTTACCGATAGATGAGCACAGTTGAAATACAGATGACGTAGTAAAACACTGGACAAGCCGCATAATTACAAAAACTCATCCTAAAATAAACGCCGAAATAGAGCTTACAGGAAAATTAGGTCGAAAAACGCGCCTTCTCAATTAGTGTTTAAAAAAGTTTATCCAGATTGTTAACCTATAACTTGCAGGCAATAATCATGAAGGATTACATTAATTCAAACACGTTAACGCTCTCTAAAACATTGATTGCAACACTAACAATACTACTTTTAACGGGCCTTGGTACAGCCGAAGACCTGAAAGTCACCGGCACCGACACCGAAGACTCCTATGCTTCGATTCAGAATGCAATAGATAAAGCACAGCCTGAAGACACTCTGATATTAGAAAAGGGGACATATGAGGTTACCGAGGAGATTAATGTCAGTAAATCTGTAACGATAAAATCAGCAGGAGACGGCAGACCGGTGATTAACAATACCGCGAGCGGATGGACAGCACTGATGGTGACGGCTGAAAATGTAACATTGGATGGCCTGAAGGTTGTCAACCTGAATAATGACGATGACGAAAGAATCAGAGGCATCCATGGTGATAGAGACTCAGACAGATTGGTGATCAAAGATACTGTAGTGGATGGAGTAGACGGTCAGACCAATGGAGAAACTGCATACGGAATGACACTTCAAGGAAACTCAACAGAAGTAATCAATTCAGAGGTCGAGGATGTAGAAGGCACAGACTTTGCTGCAGGAATAAGACTTGGAGGAAATTCTCAGTATAAGATTAAAAACGGTCGGATAGAGAATGTAGATATTTCATCAATTGAAGCTGTCGGCAAAGGACCCGCATCTGCAGGAATTTTACTTGCCAGTGTATCATCTTCAGAACAGACTAAATTACTGGACAACAGTGTATCTGACCTTGCGCCGAGCGAAAATTCTGCTGCTGTGAGCTTTGGAAGTACAAACAGCGATGCCACAAACCCTACTTTGATTATAAAGGACAATGATCTCTCAGCTGGTGTGGCAGCACTCAATATTGAAGATTCTCAATTAACCAGCCTGTCAAATGTTGATGTAAGCGAAAATGACTTTTCAGGAGTTGTAGTGGCAAATAGAGATGAAGATACCAATCTCGATGTCTCTGAAAACTACTGGGGTCAGGCTCCAAGACCAGCTAACAAGCGGATATACGGAACTATCGATTTGGAATCTTGGTATGCAACTTCTGACTATTCACAGGACGTGAAGGTAGTCAGTTCGGGAGACACAGTGGCTTACTCAGGAACGATACAGGCAGCAGTGGACGCGGCTTCAAGCGGAGACAAATTAAATGTATCAGCAGGAACTTTCGATGAATCTGTAAGTATTGGAAAACAAAACGTCAGTCTTGTCGGCAGCGGTGAGGAAACAGTTATTGATGGCCGGATAGATATCCCGGTTGATGGTGTGGCCGTCGAGAATTTGACTGTGCGGAATGGTGCAAAGAGTGGTTCCGGCGAAGTTGAAGGGATTTTCGTCGGCAACGCTAACGGCTTTGATAATATCAGCGAAGACATCGCTATTAGAGACGTAACTGTCGAGGACATCCGGCCGCATGGAACGACGAAGACAGTTGAAGGAATCCAAATCAAGAACTACGATAAAGGTGACAGTATCAACGGCGTAACAATCTCGGAGGTAGAGATCCGGAATATCATGCAGACTGGTGCCGGTGCCGACGGTATCAAGCTCCAGGCGGGTGTCCAGGATGTTTCGGTCACTGACTCGACTATTGAAGATATCAGAGGCAGATGGGCCTATGGAGCTGTGGCAACACCTTCCAGTACTGAATCTGGCGTCCCTGAGAATGTACTAGTCAGAAGCAACACGATTTCGAATGTCACTGCGACTAAATACAAAGGAGTCGGAGTTGGCATTGATGGAGGCAATGGTAATGGGTTTGCGAATCCGGATGAAATAACCGTTTCTGGAAATGGTTTTGAGAGAAACGACATTGCTGTTTTGAACAAGAATAGTGATGAAAGTCTGAATGCCGTCCGAAACTACTGGGGACAAGATTATGGTCCAGATGAAAGCCAAGTATTAGGAAATGTTCATTTTGCTCCTTGGAAATTAACTGAAAGTGGCGACTACGACAGACTGGTCCATGTTGAAGAAGGTTACACACCTGTCTCGCCAACTCAACAGCTTTCGGAGACTCCAGCTGTTGGAACTAATGGTGCTGCTAGCTTCCAGAGTTTCTCCGGATTTGACTCTTCTGATTGGGAGAATTCGGCTACCCAGTCTCCTCTAGAGTCATTCTATGTAAATGTTGAGGGAGATGACGCAACGGTTGGCTTCAAACATGCTTCCGGTTCGGATAATGCACAGAATGTTGATTCAGTGAGCTTGGAAGAAGGATGGAACACTGTAGGTGTAGCCAGTGATGGAGATGCGAAGGATCGTTTCTCAGTTCTGGAAGGTCCGTTAAGAAGCCTATATGTTCCGACACAGTACAGCGAGTCTAGTGACTTCAATACAGGAGAGATTCTAAGCACTGGCGATCTCTCAGGAAATGAGACAAGAGATGAACTTGGTTACTGGGTGAACCTTGCTGAGGGCGAGGAATACTCAGTAATCACTAATTAGAGGTGATCCTCAAATGAGGAAAACCCTAGTTGTTTTTTCTTTTATTGTAGCGGTTGCGGGTTTTGTCTCCTCCCAACCGGTAGATAATCCGGCGTCAGTCTATGGAAATATTTCTCTAGATGGAGGAGATATCTCAGACTCCAGCTTTGCCGACGCAACCATTCAAGTAAGAGATGGAGATGAAGTGTTTGATTCTATGAGTTTTAATGATGCGAGTTTTGGTGGTCCGGATGCTGGAGATGGAAAGCTTCTGGTACCTGCTGGAGTTAATGTCTCCCTTTACATTGGTGGAATAAAAACCCAGAATCAATATAACTTTGAGCAGGGCATCGAAAGCGTCTCAGTTGAACTCTCCCCTGGAAAAAGTATTTCGGCAAGAAGCGAGAAAGAATCAAGTCAGCAGAAAGCTTCAGTACCTGAGAATTTGCAAAACGAAAACGAATTCAGATCGGTAAAAGCAGATCTGAGCAAACCCGTTGAGGGAGGCTTTGATGTTACTTTAGATGCTGATATCCCTGAACTAGATGATTACGAGATCAAATCTAAAGCTAAGATAAATCCAGCAGGTTTCGGTAATTCAGATGTAGAGGATGGAGAGGTTAGCTTCAAGGTCTCAAATAATGAGTTTGGTTCTAGTTCTCAAGTATATATCTTCCACTATGAGGGCGGTGAGTGGAACAAACTTGATACATCAATTAAATCCGAGCAAGAGGATTACACTGTGTTTTCAGCCCCTGTTGAATCTTTCTCACCTTACTCAGTAGCGACAGATACAGAGAATCCATCGGCAGATATCGCTTACGATCCTTCGAATCCGGAGCCCAGTGAGGATATAGATTTCAATGCTTCAGATTCAACCGACAATGTTGAGATCACAAGCTACAATTGGGACTTAGACGACGGCAGTTCTGCTTCAGGAGAATCAGTCACTCATTCCTTTGAAGACGTAGGAAGTTACTTAGTTGAATTGACTGTCGAAGACTCGTCTGGAAATGAAGATACGGATACGGTTGAGATAGAAGTTGAAGAATCCCCGAACACGACAGATAATTCTACCGACAACTCTGCAAGTGGTGCCCAGCAACAGGATAACATTGAACAGCAGTCAAATAATTCAACTGATCAAACTGGAGATGATCAGCAGTCTGATGCCCAGACTCAGAATCAAACAGATCCTGAAGATGATACCACAGGTGAGTCAGATACCGATACTCAGCAACAGGATGATTCCCCATCAACTAACGGAGGAATTACCGGTCAATTCACGGGCTCGCCTGGAGCGCTGGGAGGAGTTCTGCTTATTTTGATTGTTTTGATTGTAGCTGCCTTGGAGTATACGGGTAGAACAGACGTTAAGGAATCAGTTAGAGAACTTACTCAATCAATTAGCTCAAATGATGAAGAAACTGAGAACACTGATTACAGCTTCAATTGAGTCTTTCGTGCTCAACGAAAGAGAATTCATTTTTTTCTTCTCTTTCTGTTTCTCTCCATTTTTCTTCGTTCCACTCCGGGAAGTAGGTATCTCCTTCGTATTCTCCTTTTATTTCGGTTAGGATCATCTTGTCTGTTTGTTCAAGACTTTGCTCGTAGACTCCTTCCCCTCCAATAATGAATACCTTCTCATTGTTAGCTCTCACCCAAGCCTCATCGAGACTGTTCGCTACAGTTACACTCTCACTTTGTGGAGAAAAATCTGATCTTGTCAAGACTATGTTCTGGCGGTCCGGCAATGGCTTGAAGCTGTCCGGAAGAGACTGAAACGTTTTCCTGCCCATGATAACAGTGTTTCCTGTTGTCTTCTGTTTAAAATGCTTCATATCTTCGGAATAATGCCAGGGTATATCGCCATCTTTACCTATTACATTGTTTTCCGCGACCGCTGCTATGATTATCTTCTCCATCATCCTTAATCCTCTTTTACGAAAACTATCCTATCTCCGTCGTAAGTCACGGTTTCCTCTGATTTCAGGTAATCGGTTAATTTACCTACTTTTGAGGCTCTGGACACAGTTGAAGCATTTTCCAGTTCTTCTGATACGATTTTGCTTATCTCGGTTTGATCTATTTCTCCTTCCTCCTCTAGGTATTCGAGAACAGAATCTCTCATCTGTTCTTCTTCTCTATAGAAATTGATTCCATGATCTAAAGTATTTCCTTCTACACTGTACTTTCCAGGATGAACGTCAATCTTCTCTATTTCATATGAATCTTCTTCGGAGGCTTGAGTGAGTATTCTACCACAGAATGTACTCGGATGACCGGTTGCTTCAGCAACATGGGTTGATCGGAAAGGATCCTTATCCAAATTCTCTATAACAGGTTTAATTTCTTCCTCGTATAGCCGATCCATTGATTTTTCTTCAGTTTCTTTCATTCTGCGATCCCGAATTTGATTCCTTCATGAGGTTTGTAGTTTTTGAGTTGGAAGTCATCATGTTTCATTTCATCTATTGGTTTGTCCGGAACTTCCATTTCCGGTCTTTCACGTGGTTCACGGGAAAGCTGTTTCAACAACCCGGGTATGTGATCTTTTTTCTCTTCTCCTTCATTTTCTTCCGGTGCATTCTCCAGTATCCAGTCTCTGACTTCCAGATAGTCTTGTCTATCCTCGCATTTACTGACTCTATCTTTCAGTTCTTCCAAGTTGTTTCCATACCATTTACCTCTCTCTTCCGTCCCGCAGTAGATGTGTGCGTCTACGATTGTATGTGCGAACTCGCCGAGCTCAAGATCGGTCTGTTTCGCAATCATTCTCGTAATCAAGGAGTATGCAGCAATATTGAAAGGTATTCCAAGCGCTGTATCACCGGATCGCTGTGTCAGATGAGTATTCAGTTTTCCGTCCTGAACATTGAATACAAAGCTGAAGTGACACGGCGGAAGCTTTGATACTGTAGCATTAGCGGGGTGCCATGCATTCACAACTATTCTTCGGGACTTCGGATTCTCGTTTAACTGATCAATAACGTACTGTATCTGGTCGAAAGTAAGAGCGCCATCTTCTTCCTCATCTACCCATCTGTGATCATCTTCTTCTGACCACGTCTCTCCAGGAAGATGAGAATTTTCATCTGGAACCGGGAATCTTCTCCAGAATCTGCCATAAGCGGTCTCCAGTTTTCCTTCCTCATCAGCCCAGGCATCCCAGATCTTCGTCTCCTCTCTGAGGTTCTTGATGTGTTCTTCTCCTGAGAAATACCATAGGAGTTCATGGATAAGGGAGTTCCACCGGTATCCGGACATGTCTTTAGTTGTCACCAGTGGAAATCCTTGCGATAGATCGATTCTGTAGAACTGGCTGAAAGTCGAGATGGTGTCTACGGAGGTTCTGTTTGGCTTATAGTTTGCGTTTTCAAGTATGTTTTTGACAAGGTTCTGGTACTTCTCCATAGGTAATCATTATACCCTGAGATTCAAATTATCTTGTCTTTCCGTAAACCAAATTTTATCCTAACCGCTAGGTAACAAATATAAAGGTTTCGGGTAAAATCATGGGCGTGGATTACACGGATTCGTTAGAGGAACTAGGAGAGACACGATGGACACTCCTCGTTGGAACTCCTGAAACAAAGAACCTAATTGAAACTTATACACATGAATTAGGTAACCATCAGGCAAAGCTCGATGGATACAGACAATTCGCAGAGGAAAAGGATAACTTGGAAAAATTCAATGGACTGGCGAGTGACATTCAAGGCGATGAAGAAATGATGGCCGAATTCTTGGAGAATCTAGAACAGGTAAGAAAACCTGCTTCGAGAAGAGGCTTGCTGCTTGAATCAACCGTAGAAGATATTTCGAACTTCAAAGGATATTTTGAAGGCCAGGCCGGTGTCTGCGCTGACTCGGTAATAGATATCTCAACAGATATACTTGATTACCAGAAAAGGCTTGGGGGCATACCCGCTAGAGAATCGATCGAAGTCCAGGAATTACTTGAACCCGGTAAAAATATCGTAGAATCATGTAGTACCGATCTTGAGTTCAACGGACACGAGAAAGGAAAACTGGCGGCGGATTACGGTGCAAGAATTATAACTTGGACTTTAGCCAAGAACTGGAAAGACCATGCTGACAGACTCGGAGCTGACCATCTTAATTCTGAAATAACCAGAGACAATGGTTTTTATGAAATAAATCTTTGGGACGATGGAAAGGGATTGTTCGAAAAACATTCAACTAAAGAGCAAAGAGAGCAATGGGCCGAAAAACTTTTCCAGAACAAGGACGGCGGTCATGGTCTTTCAACAGCGACTAAAATAGCGGATTTATATGATGGCTCAATCCAATACACAGAAGAGAAATTAGAGGAGAAAGGATTTGGAGTAAAGCTGAGGCTTCCTGTCTATCAAAACTCTACTTCCGATCCCTCGTAAAGCGGATACCTTTCTAATAGTTCTGATACCCTCTGTCTAATTTCTTCACCCAAATTCTTGTCCTCAGGATTCTCAATTCTATCACCGATTACTTCTCCGATCTCTCTGAGCTCATCTTCCTTCATTCCACGTGTGGTAAGGGCCGGTGTTCCGATTCTAATTCCGGAAGTTACCATCGGTGGCTCAGGATCATAAGGCACAGCGTTTTTATTGGCAACTATATTTACATCCTCGAGAGCTTTTTCTGCCTTTTTCCCGTTTATATCCTCATCTCTTAGATCAACCAGCACTAGATGATTGTCTGTTCCTCCAGATACAAGATTCAATCCCTGTGATTGAAGTCCTTCTGCCAGGGCTTCAGTATTTTTGTTTATTTGTTTCGCATAGTCTTCGAACTCTGGTTTCATCGCTTCCTTGAAACATACTGCTTTCCCGGCTATCTGATGCATAAGCGGACCTCCCTGTGAGTAAGGGAAAACTGCGCTGTCGACATCATCGGCATATTCTTCCTTACAGAGTATCATCCCGCCCCTAGCGCCTCTGATCGATTTATGGGTGGTGGTAGTTACTATATCACAGTGCGGGAATGGAGAAGGATGTTCTCCAGCCGCCACCAGACCTGAAATATGTGCTATATCCGCCATCAGCATCGCATCTACCTCATCCGCGACCTCCCGGAACATTTCAAAGTCAACTTCTCTTGGGTAAGCTGAGTACCCGCAGACGATAAGTTCTGGGTCATGTTCTTTTGCTGCTTCCATTATATCCTCTTTCTCAAATCTTCCTGTTTCCTTACTTATTGGATATGTTCCAAAGTCAAACATGTCACCGGATATGCTGACACTGTGTCCATGAGATAAGTGTCCGCCATGTGATAGAACAGGGCCGAGTATCTTACCATCTTGTCCGACAAACTTGCCGTAGATCCCTATGTTCGCTGTAGTACCTGAATGAGGCTGGACATTGGCGTGATCTGCATTGAATATTTCACATGCACGGTTCCTGGCCAGGTTTTCGACTTTATCATGGTATTCACATCCTGCATAGTATCTTTTACCAGGGTATCCTTCGGCATACTTGTTCGTCAAAACTGAACCTTGAGCCTCTAGAATCTGTTTGGGCACAAAATTTTCGGAAGCGATCATCTCCAGTGACTCACTTTCCTGCCTCTCAATTTCGTTTTTTAGTGCTTTGTAGACTTCGGGATCTGCCTCAGAAAGATCTCGGTGCTCCATATAATCATTTGTTCATTTTAGACTCAAGTGTCTTTCGATTCAATATCGAAACTGTTTTTCACCTTCTCAGGTACATTTCGACGATTATCTGGAGGATCTGTACGAAGACACCCATGAAGGCTACGTAGATTCCGACTGCGTTCAGATATACTCTACTAGATGTTTCCTTCATCTCCCAGATCTGGTAGATCAGGTATGTTATGAAGCCGGCGAGAGCCAGTAAGAAAGCTCCTGCGAGAACCACAGGTGTTAGACTGCCTACGAACGCTAATCCCATAACTCCTAGGAACATGTAGCTGGAGTATTTTCCCCAGTCGCTGAAGTCATGGTTTGTTCCATACACCACTATTCCGCTGAGAACTGTGATTCCTGCCGTGACAAGCCCGGTTATTCCGAGTACAACTGCATGAGCGCTCTGTGGTAGGAAACCTATTATTCCGGCGCCGAAGACCCCGTATGCAGCCTGAAGTATAACTGTACCTAGAACTGCTTTCTTGTCTGAATCATTTTTTATTCCGTTTCGCGCCAGGTAGGATCCTCCGGTTATCAGGGCACCGAATACAAGTACTCCTACTATGGGTATGCTGAAAGCCAGGTTGGCGAACTGTCTGGCAGGTGTTAGGGCAAGTAAAGCTATCAATGCTATGTTTGAAACTACTAAACCGGTGCTCAGACCAATACTCTTGATTTCTTCAGATTCTAGCATATGACTTTATTCTAGTTCCACTTTTTTCAACTATTGGATAGGATACAAATAGATTCGTGGATGAAAATTTGGGTGTGAAGGAACGTGATTACCCCGGTACTTTCATTGTCGTAGAAGGAGCCGACGGAGCTGGTACAACAACACAGTCAAAGAAACTTGCTGAGAAACTTGAGGCAGAATGGACTTTTGAACCTACAGATAAGAGGATAGGGGTTAAAGTCGATGAGATGATTTCATCGGAGGATCACTCTCCGGAGACAGTTGCTCTAGGATTCGCAGCTGATAGAATGGCACATCTTGAAGACAGAGTGATTCCATGGCTAAAAGAAGGTAAAACAGTAGTATCTGACCGCTACTATCATTCCTCACTTGTTTACCAGCCGGTGATGGGAGCTGACAGGGAATGGATCGATGGACTGAATAAAGAGACTTTGAAACCCGATCTCACTTTTATTCTCGATATATCTGCGGAAATAGGTATGGAAAGAGTAGATGAAAGAGGACGTGACGGCAATATCTTTGAGGATCTAAGCTTTCAGGAGAAAGTTGTCAAACGGTACCGGAGACTTGAGAACGAGTCAACAATTCTTGTTGATGCCTCAAATTCTGAGGAGGAAGTATTCAAAGAGATTAATTCCCGTGTCGAACAGAATATCGATCTATGAGCAATGCATTCTTGTTATCAGATACTTTATCCAGTATCCGTAAAATACCGGGAATGACGTTTTTAACGAGGTACAGTAACTTCAATTAGGAACCAATGCATAAAGTTTTTAGATTAATAATGGAGAGACTGAGAAGTATGTTTCGAAGCCCTGAAGAGAAGATGCTTGAAGAAAGAGAAGAGATTGGAAGACTAAAGGTTGCCCAAGAATTACTCCGTTCGGAAAAGGCTTCAGGTCCTGGGATCAGACCTAAAGGTGATGATCAGCTTCTCCAACTTCTCAGTGATGATCTGGAAGATGTTTTACAGAGTTATTCTCAGGAAGTCAGAAAGTTTGAAGACATAGTGGAGAAAGTTCATCTAGACGACCTGGATAGTTCCCTTTCTGAAGATGAGGAGGATAACATAAGACATGCTGTTAGAGAGTACAGAAATGACTCTGAAATCCCACAGACTGTAAGAGAACTGGTTGATGGGGAAAACGGATTAAGAAGCAAATGGGGCGAAGCCACAGAACTTGAAGATGTTGAGGAAGAGTTCACAGATCTGGTATACGCTCTCAGAGATTTCTCGGGTCAGAACTATGGAGAAGTTCTGAACATATGGGAGCCGAATGTCGAACAGGAAAAAATTGATAGTCTGATGGCGGAAGTGAAATCTGAGTCAATATCAATACTTGAGGATATTTCTAATGAAGAAATTGAGGAACTCTGGAATAAGACAGGAGCTAAAGTTGATGAATCTGAAAGCCTGAATGAAGTTACCGGAAGCTCAGCTGCAATCCATGAATTCCTGGCGAATTACATGCTTTCCGGCAACCCTATGAGAATGCCTGTCAGAATCGCTGAAAGCGGAATGGAATACGGTAACCCGTTGAT
The DNA here is from genome assembly GCA_003009795.1 of Nanohaloarchaea archaeon SW_7_43_1. NCBI lineage: Archaea > Methanobacteriati > Methanobacteriota > Candidatus Nanohaloarchaea > Nanohaloarchaea archaeon SW_7_43_1. The sequence goes on from PXPE01000001.1 coordinate 273,380, forward strand.
GGCCCCGCTTCAAACCACCGATCAATCTTTCTGGGCGAAAAGCCTGGATACAACCGCTCATGAATTCGGTCATACATTCGGGAGGCAGAATCTTTCAGAACAACACATGTACCTGCCTTTAGGAGAGCCTCCTTCCGAAGCAGTTGATGAAGGAAGCGCCCGGTTCTACCAGAACCACATTTTCAGATCAAAAGAATTCCTCGAGTTCCTATCCGAAGGAAGTAATGACAGTCCTAAGGGTTTCCTGAAAAATCATGGAGTACCGGATTTTGAGGCAGAAAACCTTTATGCCTGGTTCAACGCTATTGAACCTGAGAACACGAAAAGAGTATCCGCTGACCCAATTACGTATCCGCTTCACGTAGCAGTGAGGTACGAACTGGAGAAAGAACTTATTGAATCAGACAGGTCTGTGGAAGAACTGGTGGATAATCTGCATGAAAATTGGGAAGATAAAATGCAGGAATACATCGGCGATCACATTGGTATTGAGTACGATCTGGATGAGTCTGAAACTATTCTCCAGGATGTCCATTGGGGGAAAGGCAAGTTCGGTTACTTCCCCAATTACACGCTCGGAGATGTAATGGCGGCGAACTGGCGTCAAAAAATGAATGATGACCTGGAAAGAAATGTATCAGAGTATGCGAATACAGCCGACTTGGATTCGATCAACAACTGTATCTCCGAGAATATCTGGCAACATGGTAAAGCAGTTTGGGAAAGAAGCGATTATACTGATCTGGAAACTGATGCCTACATCGAACATTTAAGATCCAAGGCCTCCGGATTATACAAGTAATTGGCGGGGTGGTTTAGCGGACTATAATCGTACAGTGGGGCTGTACGGACCCGAGTTCAAATCTCGGCCCTGCCAAATTAGAATGTAAACTCTGTAGTCTTCAATTTAAGGGTCTTTGCCACCGGCTACTATTTTGCTCAAAATATCGGTGTTCTGTCCGGTTCTTCTCCCTCGGTTACGTTACCTCTATAGACTCCGTTCAGCTGAGGTGCTTGCTCTATCCCTACTTTTGATAGGACTTCTTCTGTTGCTTCTGCACCAATTGTAGGTTCCAAGACGTCTTCTATAGTGTAATCTTCAGCATCTTCCTCACCATCGACGAATGCAGTCCGCATATCTTCATTCCCGCTTTCTGCCAGACTCCCGTTAATTATTCTGTCAAGAGTTTTTGGACCTTCTTCGGATTCCAATTCATATTTTCCTATCTCTTTGCCGTTGCCCAGATATACTGTTACCTCATCCTCCCATGGGTTGTCGTGAAGTGTAATCACTGAACCTCTGCTGGCTTGATATGAGTCATAAGTTGGTTCCCCGCTTTCAGTGTTGGAGGGTCCCGGCATCGAAGTTTTTACTGCGTATTCAACAAATTGTCTTTGGTTATTAGTCATCTAAGAATCACCTATAATTAATTACTAGTGAGTAACACCTTTAATTGTGCGGTTTTTCAATGTCGCTGAAAACCAAATTTGGCTTCATCAAACAAACTAATTTTTTTCTACGAAAGGGGTGTGAAGTTGGTTACAATGTAGCCAACCACGAAAGTCAGAGCCGCGGAGAGCAGGAATGCTCCAATCCATGCGGCAGCTGTAGCTGCGATCTTTGTGTTGTCGCTGCTGGATCTTCCTTCTACGAGGCCTGAGCCAACGACTGCTGCAATTATAGCTTCGTTAAATGACATCGGGATTCCGTAGAATATTCCTATCTGGGCAAGTATTGCTGCGGTTGTGAGTGCAGCGAATGAACGTCTCGGTCCTATACTTGAATAGTCGAACGATATCACACGGATTATACGTGGTGAGTAGACCCAAGCACCGATCATTATAGATAAGCCTCCCATCAAGAGCAAAGCATTCAGCGATGTGAAAACTCCTGTAAGAGGCCCTACCGCCAGTCCAACCGCCGAGGCACCTGCAGAGTAAGATACGTAGCAGCCAGCCCCAAGTAAAGCATATTTTATCTGTTTCTCGGATCTTTCTAGTGATACATATTTTCTGACAGCCTTCGACAAAACATAGCTAATTACGATGGCTAGAGGCGGTATTATAAGCCAGTAAAACAGTATGCCGCTGAGAACACTCCAGTTAACAGCGTTCCCGAAGCCAAGTGCACTTCCTACAACACCTCCAATAACGGTGAAAGTCGTAGGCATAGGGTAATCTCCTATAACACTGATTATCACAAGCAAGGCGGCTATAAGAAGTACTGAAGCAGCCTGAATTTGCAATACTTCACCTCCAATCAGTCCAGCACCCACAGTCTTCGTAGTATTTGCTCCTTGAAATACAGCTCCGAACAAAGCGAATATTCCTGCTAAAAGAGCGGAGCGAAGGACATTGGTGGACCTGGCATTGTTAACCGGGCCGAAAGCGGAGGCAACGGTTGATGCACCAATAGAAATTCCCATAAAAACTGATGATAAAAGCGCAAGAACTGTTACTACTTCACTCATCTTCTTTGAATTCCTCTTTCAGCTTTTCTCGCTTGTCCTCAATAGGAACATTGACATCCAGTTCATATTCTTTGTCTTTAGACTTCATATCAACTGAGATATCATCTGTATCCAAGTAGTATGTGCTTCTCAATGAAATCTTTGAGTATATCATGGCTTCAAATTTCCTGAAAAACTGTGCGAACCTTGTGTAGAAAGGCTTTGCGATATTTTCGGATGCTTCGGATATTTCTTTTGCTGGAGGCTTCTTCTTTTCCGTGGCTTTTTTACCTGCTTTTGCAACTTTTTCAGAGGCGTCTTTAAGATCTTCCTTGACGCCTTCGCTTTCCTCCTCAAGTTTGTTCTTGCTTATTACAGCTTTATCGACTGTTTTCCGCTTCATATCGTTTTCTGCTTCTTCTTTCTTTGGTCGCCATTCTTTGAAATCCTCTGCGGATTTTTCGTTGACCACGTTCTTTATAATTTCTTCGACTTTCTCTCCAAACCTTACTACTTCTTTCCAAGTCCCTTTCTTCTTCATACCGGAGTTTGTTTCCTCCGCATCTTTATCCATAATAAGTTCTAGATTGTAGACAGGCTTAAATATAAACCTTCGCTCACAGCTTTGTACCAAATCTGAGTTATCGACAGGAACTCTTGAAACGAGAATTATTAGACCTGCGACAAATATTTCTCCCTGAATGCCGATACTATACTTCCTATTAAAGAACTCATAAATTATTTTAAATCAAGTTTGGAATTATGCTGTTATGGCGCCTTTTGATTCTATTATCTCCTCCTTGAGGTTGCAGAGTTTTGTATCGGTCCTTCTGCCCTATTTAGTTACATTTCTCGTTATTGGAGGATTGATTTACTATATAACAGGATATATTTCTCAGATTAAGAATTTAAATGGATACTATAGAAAAGCCACCAGACTGGGAATAGCCCTAATATTAGGGGGAATACTCAGTATCTTTGTTTCCGGAGCTCTCCAAATGTTTGTCCCTATATAGCTATATTTAATGATTACAGGCCTAACTCTTTTTTCTCTGAGCTGCTATAAGAAAAGACTACTATATCTCTTAGTTCAAACAGGAATTATTATCTGAGTCGAGAACAGAGTTCAAATCTTGTCCCTCCCATCTGTTTATTCATCCATCTCTGATCCGCCTGGAGGCATAACTCTAATTATATAGTCGAGATCCAAATCATGACCTTCTTCGGCGAAGCGCTGGTTGATTTCCTTGGCTATATCCGATTTCTTTGTATGTCCAGGTCTCAGTTTGATGCAGGTTTCAGAGTTCTCTTCAACTGCCTTCCTTGGACCGCATATAGGTACTTCATGATCTTCTATCTCGTATACACCTATTGAAGCATCTACCTCGATATTTCTCATGTATTCTCGCTCACCCCGTATTACGAATGCGCCTTTTGCCAGGTACTCTCCTGATTCAGGGTTTTCTGTTACCTGTTCAGGATTGACGTAGTATACATCATCCGCGCCTATACCGGCTTTCCATGTCTTTGAAAATGTGACAGCAGCTTGTGCGGCCTGTCTCAGGGTTTCCTCTCCTCCTTCTTGGCCTTTCTTCACAATGACACTGGGTGCGCCGTCAAAGTCAGCGTGGAAGTACAGATCATTGTTTTCCATATGTTTTTTGACAAGCATGTCATTGGTCTGAGAGTCCCTACCCGCAAGCACTAAGAATCCCTCAGAGGAGTAGAACCAGCGGTACTTCTCGTACCATTTTTTCTCCCTTTTCTCGGATTTATCCTCCATAACTTCCTCAAGTTTGATGTCTTCCTTCTCAAGTTCAGCGATCTGTTCCTCTGTCTTCTCCAGCGCCTTTTCCGCACTCTCAATCTTTGACTCCGATTCTTTGGCCTTATCGTAGAATCCTGAAGCAGTTGCTTCTAAATCTTGATCTAGATATATCTTCAGGTTTTTCTCGCCTACATCCACTGAGATAAAGTTCTCTTGCTCGTTAATCGAGTTTATTCTCTTGGAAAGTTCGTTTTCAGTTTCTTTCAGAGTTTCTCTGGTTTCATCCCAGCCATGTTCCTTGATAGCGTTTTCTATCTTGGTCTTTACTTTGTGGAGAAGATTGTGGTTTTCGTATATGGCTTCGGCGTCTTCTCTCTTCTGTTCGGCTGATTTTCTCAAACCTTCAATTTTTCTCTCCTGTTGTTCTTTCTGGGCTTCGAGACCCTCCATTTTCTCTCTGTAAGCGTCCAGTTTTTTCTTCTCCTCTGCCTTCTTTTCCCGTGTATAATAGTATTCGTCCAGTGCCTCTGAGAAACTATCAAACTGTTCTTCCTCACCGGAATAGGTTTCTAATCGGAACGGTGCGGCTCTCGAAGGGAAACCGTCTTCGTCATAGTAGAGTACAGGATACCTCTCATCTTTGATGAGATTCTCGATCTCGGAGTTGATCCTCTCTTTCTCATCTTCCTCAAGTTCTTCAACCTGTGTTGTCTTCTCGACGTTGGTTCTGGAACAGATTTCTTCGGCATAGGTTCCTCCCAGACTCAGATCTGAGGCGATTCTTCTAACTATCTCGCCATCACTAAGGTTCTCAATGTAGTCTTCCATCCCTTCTGGATCTGGTGCTGGTTCCGGAAACTCGTATTTCTCTCCGACAAGTATATCTCTGTCAGCCCATTCCTCCTGTCTAAGAGCTCCGATTATCTTCCCGTCTTTGACCAGGATAAAGTTACCTTTCCCGAATATCTCACATATAAGCCGGGTATCTCCGCTCTTGATCTCAAGTATACGGTCGAACCCTCTCTGTTTAACTGACTCAACTTTCCCCAAGTGCTTTCTCAGCTCCATTGCAAAGCCTGGGGGCCGTGTCGGGTTCTCTCTTTTGTATTTGGATAGAAAAGTATGGTCTATTCCGATTATCAGCCTCTCTTTCCCGTCACCCGGAATGTAAACCTCAAGCGTAAGTTCGTTATCCCTCTGGTAGACTTTCTGGACGTGACCGTTCTCCAGCTTCTTCAGATCATCCATCAGTATTGAAAGATCAAGACTGGTTAGCTCCATGGAGATTAATTGAACGGTGAGTTACAAAAAACCATTATTCGAACATATCGACGCCCTGCTGTTCTCCCTCTCTCCCGGCTTGTTCGTTCTCGAACTGTCTCTTGAACTCATCGACGGATTCTATATCGAAGTATTCGAGGAAGTGATCTGTTACATTGAGTATCGCTGTTCTACCATCTTTCTCTTTCGAGATAAAACCTCTGTTCACCATCTCCTTCACGTGCTGATAGGCTCTGTTCCCTCTTGTTTCAACCAGATCTGCCTGTTCAAGAGGAGCATTATATGCGATGAGGCTGAGAGTTCTCAACTGTCCTTCATTAAGATCTTGGTGAGGAGCTAAATGGGCCACATGATCCAGATGATCCTTTTTCACTTTCAGTTCATAGCCTTTCGGTGTTTCTACCAGCTCTAGACCTCTGTGGTCTTCTTCCAGCTCTCCCCTATATTCTTCTATAAGCGTTTCCACATACCCCATGCTTCCAAGATCGAGTATGTCTGCTATTTCTTCTCTGTCGACCGGTTCTTCGGATAGGAAAAGTGCAGCTTCAAGCCTTGATTTCTTTTTATCCACTTTATATCACTTTAATTAGTTTGCGATTTCCTCTTTCTGTTCTGCCGGTTTAACATGTAAATCATCGAGAAAGTTATCCTGTATACATCTAACTTTCTGGTCGTCTTCAAGATGGAGGACATGCAGAAACTTCTCCAGCTGCTCTTCGCTCTGGTCATTTTTAACCAGCTGATTGAACTTCACCTTGTCGGAGCTGGAGCCTATAAGATTCGTTAACCGGGAGAAAAGCGAGTTGATCTTCTCATCCAGGGATTTTTCATCAACTTCCAACTCGTGGTCTATCTCTTCCCTCATTTCCTGTCGATCCTCCCGTCTTTCTTTTACCTCCATCGCATCGTCAAGAGCATCTTTCAACTCATTTAGGCTCATCCGTCTTTTCGGTTTAGGTTTGACCGGCATCTCCAGTTCTGGTCCTGGTGTTAGATCCAGTTTGTCATTCTCCATCATATCTTCTTCGAGAAGTTCGTCGTCGTCAAACGCCATCGGATTTTCTTCAGGCGCCTCTTCTATCTGTTCTCCGGTCATTGCTAGTGTTTTCATTCTCAGGAGTGCAGCGCATAACCTGATAGCTCTGGCAGGAACCTCAAGATCAAACTCTTCTAGTTCCTGTATGTAACCTCTGTACCTATCTGCGAGAACTTTGATATCTATATTTGAGGGATCCATGTCTGCGGTGAGAATTTCTAGAGTTTCCTCCCACGGCTGTTCTGCTAGCTCGTTAATTTCGTAGTCATCCATTTTCGGTCTTTCATTTTTGAATCCCTCTCCCCACGGAAAAATTTTCTTTCACAGTTTTTAACTCGTTCGGTTATAGATGCAGTAAGATTTTATTGTTAAATTAAAATTTGTAGCCGCAGAGATAAGACATTCCACAGAAACACTGGATAGGGATGTGAGGTGTCAGCAACTTAGGCCTCAAGCTCCACGCTCCTCATCTTTGTGACGCCGTCCTGCATTGTGACTCCATAGGCTCTCTCTGCGTGTCTGACGGTTATCTCGTTGTGGCTTATGACAATGAACTGGTTCTCATCGGCATAATCTTTCAGTAGTTCTGAAAGTTTCTTCGAGTTACTCTTATCCAGTGCGGCATCAATTTCATCCATGATGTAGAAAGGCGATTCCTCGTATTCAAGTATCGCAAATATGAATGCGATAGCGGTCATGGTCTTCTCTCCACCGGATAATGCCTGAATTATATGCGGATCGTTGCCGGGAGGTTTCGCTCTTATCTTCAGTCCTTTCTCAATATCATCGTCTTCAAGTACAAGCTTTGCTTCCCCACCATCGAACAGCTCTGTGAATATTCTTCCAAAGCTCTCCTGTATCTGCTCCAGGGTCTCCATGAAGCAACTTCTCTTTTTCTGGTCGATCTCGTCTATCATGTCTTCGATTTCCAGTTTCTCCTGCCTGATCTCCGAGACCTGTTCTTGGAACTCATCTAACTCTTCTTTTTTCTCCTTGTATTCCTGAATCGCTCTCATGTTGACAGGTCCCATCGAGTTCTGCTTTCTCAGTATCTTTTTCTTTTTCTTTTTCAGATCTTCGGGCGATGCCTCCAGCTTCAGTTCGTCCTCATCATAATCATGTTCCTCAAGATCATCTTTCACATTTTCAAGCTCTGCTTTCAAATTGGCTTTCTTCGATCCTACATCGTCAATTTTGGTCTTCAGTTTCTGCTGCTCAGAGTACAGTTCCTGCCTTTTCTCTCGCTCGTCTTCAAGTTTGTCCCGAATCTCGTTTTTCTCCTTTCTCAGCTCCTCGTCCGACCCTTGATTCTCCTTTTTTCTCTCCTTCATCTGTTTGAGCTCGGCTATATCTTTTTGTAGGGATTCAATTTCTTTCTCTACTTCCTTCTTTTTCTCCTTCTTTTTCTCCGGATCCAGGTTCTGTGACAGTTTTTTACTTTTCTTTTTTCCTGATTTCTTCTTACCACCGGTCATTGATCCTCCCCGCGACATCACGTCGCCGTCAAGTGTGACGACCCTTACCCCGTCAATATTTTTGACAGAGTCAAGATCCTCGGCAATTAAAGTATCTGAGAAAACATGGTTGATTGCTTTCTCGTATTTGTTATCATAGTTTACTAGTTCTGTGGCGTATCCGATTACACCTTTCTTTTTTTTCGCCATCTGCGATTTGGCGCTCTTCGACCGATCTTTAATCTTATCCATCGGCAGTGTTCTGGCCCTTCCGATATTCTCTCTTTTCAGGTAGTTGATGCATTCCATTGCCACGTCCTTGTCCTTGACAACTAGGTCGTTCATGTGACCTCCCGCAGCTGTCTCCATAGCTATCCCAAACCGGTCCTCGGCTGAGATCAGATCTTGGAACGCACCGTAGACCCCGTCCTTGTTTAGAGATAGAACCGAGTCGACCGCCCTTGATCCCGTATTTTTCCTGCTCTGCATCTGTTGGAGTTCATTTACTGTCTCCTCAAGATCCTCTACTTTATCTCTTTTGTTCTCAATCTTTCCTTTCTTCTTCTCAACCCGGTTTTCGAGGTGCTGGATATCATTGTTTCCTCCCATCTGCTCCTCGATCTCCTTGATACGGTCCTGTTTATCATCTATTTCCTGATCAAGTTCTTCCAGCTCCTTGTCGACTTCTTCCAGTCTTTCCTTTTTCTCGGATGTATCGGTATTGATGTTGGCAAGTTGGTTCGAGAGTGCTCTCTTTCTAACCTCGAGTTTCGAGGCCTCCAGTTTTTCCTTTCTCTGTTCGAGTCCTCTGTACTGTTTTGCCAGCTCCTTCTCCTCTTTCAGTTTTTTAAGATGTTCTCTCTTCTCATTCAGCTTGATCTCTTGCTCCTGAAGTTTGTCCCCGACTTTTTCCAGTTCTTCTTCCGCCTCTTCTTTTCTCTCATCGAACTTTGCAACTCCTGATAATTCATCGATAACTTTTCTTCTTTCAGTATCACTTTGCTCAACGATTTCCGTAACCTTGCCCTGTCTCACGAAATGATATCCTTCCGGATCGATACCGGCTTTGTCCGCAATATCATCTATCTTGCTTTTCTTGCAGTTTGTACCCTGGAACTTGTACATGGAGCTTCCGGCCTGTGTGATTTTTCTCGCTATATTTACCTCATCGGTTTCCTCGTCCTCTACAAGAAACTCGTCGAATATACCGGATGAATTGTCTAGGTAGACTGTGACTTTGGCATAATCTGCGGCTTTCCGAGACTCCCCGCCGTTGAAGATAAGTTGGGTCATTTTTTCGGCTCGAAGATTGGAGCTTCTCCGTCCGAATACGAAGCTGATGCCGTCTAGCAAATTTGACTTACCGTGACCGTTCTGACCTACAATAGCCGTTAAACCCTCGAATAGAGGTATAGCGGTCTTCTGTTGGAAAGATTTGAAGCCTTTGAATGTTACCTTGTTTATCTGTACATCTCCGGGTTCATAATCTTTCTTTTCAGTGTCGGTCTCTGTTTCTTCTGCTTCATGTTCCTGTAAGGCTTCTGGCATCTGGATTAAAATTTCGTCTGGTAGGAATAAAAAGACTGCGCCTGTTAAATGCAGTTATTGTATTACATTATGCGTTTAATTAGATAGAAAGTGACATTCCGTATTACATCACAAACAGTTTGTAATACAAAACTACAAATGAAAGGAATAAAATGCTGAAATGTATTACATTATGGCGTGAGCCTGTCCGGTGTTCTTGGGAACAGGATTCCTTCCTTGACGTTTTCGAGTTCGGCTACCTGTTTAACCAGTCGGTCTATACCTAGGCCGTATCCGCCGTGTGGAGGCATTCCGTACTTGAAGGATTCTAGATAGAATGAGATGTCTTCTGGATCGATTCCTTCGTCCTCCACAGCGTTCATCAGCCTATCCATATCGTGTTCTCTCTGTCCGCCGGATGCAAGCTCCAGCCCTCTATAGATGAAGTCAAATCTTCTGGACTGGTATTCGTCTCCTTCACGGGCCTCCATGTAATAGAACTTTTCTCCAGGATATCCCACAACGAAAACTGCTGGATGACCTTTCTCCATGAAGTGTTCGCCAAGCAGTTTCTCCCCTTTCGTGTCAAGATCTTCGGGATCATCCGGCTCGTGATCGTATTCCTCTCTGAGGATTCTCCGGGCTTGCTCAAACTTGATTCTCGGGAAATCTTCTTCAGGAACTTCAAGATCTATTCCAAGCATGTCAAGATCGTCTGCTGCCTCTTTTTTAGTTTCTTCCAGAGTGTATCTCAGTGATTCCTCCAAAACGTTCATTACATCATGTTGATCCTCAATGAATGCGAGCTCCACATCGAACATCGAGATTTCAGATACATGCCGGGATGTCGCGAATTCTTCTGCTCTGAATGCGGTCCCGGTTTTGTATACTTTATCGAATCCTGCTGCCATCAGCATCTGTTTGTAGAGCTGTGGACTCTGTGACAGGAAAGCCTCTTCATCATAGTAGATTACAGGGAACAGCTCTGCTCCTCCTTCCGCACCCATCTTGGCGATTGTAGGAGTCTGAATGTTGATATACTCGTTCTCATCAAACCATTCCTCCATGTTTTCTATGAGATGAGATCTAAGTGAGAATACGGCATGGACCTCTGGTTTTCTTAGATCCATAAATCGAGCATCCAATCTTGTGGAGAGATCGGAGTCAATATTCTTCGAAACATCCATCGGAAGAGGTGATTCGGCTTCTCCGATTACCTTTAATGTTTCAGGATGAATTTCCCTATCTCCGGGTGCCTGATCGTTTTCCTCTACGGTCCCTGTTACATGTACTATATCTTCTTTACCGATTTCCTGTGCTTTCTCGAATAGTTCCTCGTCTTCATCCTCCTTGAATATTACCTGAATCTGTCCTTCACGGTCTCTGAGAACGACAAATGTTATTCCTCCAAGATCTCTGATTTCATGTGCCCAGCCGGCGACTGAGACCTTTTCTCCGCCATCCTCAGTTGTAATATTATGTGTATATTTTCTCTCTAGCATTGATTGTCCACAATACCTGTTCCGTCTACAGTTTTTTATTGCCTTTGAGTTCGAAAACATATTTGAGATTAAAAGCCGAAAACATTGACATGATACTGAATAGACAGCAGCTAGAAAACGAAATAAAGAAGGGTCTTGTACAGGATTACATTGATCTGGAAACACAATTAACCCCCCAGGGTTTTGATCTGACTGCTGGAGAGATCCACAGATACAGGAGCTCAGGGAGTCTTGATTTCTCTAATTCGGAAAGGGAAATACCTGATACTGAGAAGGTTGAACCGGTTAAAAGAAACGAAGATGACGAGTATGGATGGTGGAGATTGGAACCTGGTGCTTACAAGGTTGTTATGAATGAGAGGGTAGACATTCCAGAGAATCTGACTGCTTTTGCCTATCCACGGTCCTCGCTGCTTCGGATGGGCTGCAGTATCGAAAATGCGGTTTGGGATGCGGGTTATACTGGTACAGGCAGCTTCATGCTAGTAGTAGAAAACGAGGACGGTGTCAAGATAAAGGAAAACGCCCGTGTAAATCAACTGGTTTTCCATATGATAGATAAGACAGAAGAGGGCTACTCCGGAAGGTATCATGAGGGCGAGGTTTAGAAGCTTTTGTAACCAATTTCAATTTAGTACAGCAGTTTTTCGATGATGAGGATTGACATCGTCTGAGCCCTGACCCAAAAGGGTTATGATGACAACATGAACACCTCTGAGAGCTATTTTTCCCTCAAATCTGACTTCTTTGAGGTATATTTTTAATAAGCGCCGAAGGATAGCTTATAATAAGGCAATGCCACCAGAAGATGACCAGCTATATGTGAGAGTAGACGGCTACAAAGTACTTCTACAGGATCTAGAGGCTATAAGACAGATAATTGATAATATAAAGGAGGCTGAAGAGGTTCTGGAACAGGTAAGAATAGTGAAGGAGAAATCAATTGATACAATTTATGAGAATGTTGACAGGTTGAACGATAAGTTAGAGGATGTTGAGGTGGAAATGCCAGAGGTTGAGCCCGGGGAACAAACTTCTGTAGAGGTAGAACAGCACCAGCAGGTTGATCATATAGATGACTCGGTTAACGAGCTTCACTCAGAACTGGAGAACCTTCAGAATGAATTAAGTGATCTTGGCGAATAATGACAGTACTGAAACTTTTCCGTTCGGGGAACTTAGGTAACCCTCAAATGGTTTCAAATTATTTTGAAATCGATGCCGATTATTTAGAAAACTTTCTAGAAGCTACAGGAGGTGACTTTGAGGAAATAAAACGTCTGAAACTATCTATTGTTGGAAAGCTAGACCGTTCGGAGGAACTCTCCGGGAAAGAGGAATTGTTTCTGACAGCCATCTTTATAGGCGACGCTGAATGGCTGGGACCTAATTCTGAATGGTACAACAGGTCTTTAAGACACGTTATACAGCTAGCAGATGGATTTGCCCATCACCAATGGTATGGAATAGCTGAAGAATATGGAGATGTTTCAAAGGTCAGCTTGCCCAGTTTCTCTGAACCTGAAGGCTTTGATATAAATGGGAAGCCTCCTACTTTCTATGCCTCAGGTTTACGTCAAAGAGTTGATTTAATTGCTTCAGTAACTCAGTTAGAGTGGTGTCTCTATGTATGTGATCAAATAGATATAGAAAACGGTTTAGAAAATCCTGATAAGGTCGTGATGGACGGAATTAAGTACTTTGTTGGTGAGAAGGAATCCATACCGGAAAGGTCAGCACGAATACATAGGATGCTTTTCCTTTCGGATAAGAAATGGTTGAAGGATGTTAGAGAGCTGTTTGATATCCGATCTCTTATCATGTATTATTTTGAGAGGAGATTTGATACAAGAAGTAAAGAACTGGAAAAACTAAGTGATTAACCTTCAGATTATATCGTTTGAACTTGTGATTTAGGGATTTGTTCTATCCAGAAATTGAACTATTTGCCGGGGATGAGATTTGAACTCATGAACCCCTACGGGACAGGATAACTTAAGTGAAAACCCTTTAGTTTTCTATGTCCTCGTTCCCTGAAGAGAACTTGAGGGTCTTAAGTCCTGCGCCTTTGGCCACTTGGCTACCCCGGCATGTTTCTTATTCATGAAATTAGAGTTAAAAGAAGAGATCTTAATCCGCAGCCTGTAGAAGTTTCTGTTTCGGTTCAAGTATGTAGCTTCCATCAACTTCCTTGCCAGGTGTCTGATCCAGTAGATGACCTAGGGCACGATTCAATTTCGCTAAATCTTTCTCCAGTTTATCATAGTTCGTTGTCAGGTCTTTGAAAACTTCTTCCTGTATATCTGTATCTTCTATCTCGTTATCAAGATACTCCTGATATTCTTCCTCAAGATCAAATAAGAAGTATTCCTGTGCTTCTTCCCAAGCTCTGGAAACGAAGTAAGAAAAGACTTTCATATCGGCTAAAGCTCCATTCTCACTGACTTCAATACTTGGATGTAATTCTGATCCTATATGTGGTGTTGATCCAAGTTCATATGCTATTCCAGGGTGTTGATGGGCTGCTTCGGCAAGTTTTTGTGTTTGGTTGTAGAGTTTGTTATATTTTTTACCTGCTTCAATAACAGGGTTGTCAGAAAAGTCCTCCTCCATGATAAATTACTTATAAACTAAAAGTTATAATGAAAACGGGTGTGTCCTAAATTTCGGCTACGGCTTCTTCGAACTCATTGAGCCGGTTTTTGATCTCTTCGACTCCTTTCTGTAGTAGTTCTTCGTTGCTGTATCCGGACGTTGATTCGATCCTGAACTCGTATGTGTCCTCACTTTTCTTTTCGTAACCGATTGTCCCTCCCTGATGTTTGGCATGTTCCTCTCCTTTCTTGAGTTCTGCCTCTGCTTCTAGGTCAACTGCCTGACCTTCATTCAGGTCGACAATCACAGCTTCTGGATTGACAGGTTCTGCTTCATCATTATCTGCCTGAAGGTCTTCTGCGAGAACTGTTCCAGGTCCTTCCTGCTTTAGAGCGATGTGAACCGTATCATCCTCGTCGACGTTCTGAGGTATTGTTAAAGGTACTTGTCCGATTCTGTTTGCTAGGATTTCGTCTATAAGTGCGGAACCGTTTTTTCTAATTTCTAGTTCCTCGACTGAAAGTGTTGGGACTTTGATCATCATTGATCTTCTGAGCGAATTGGCTATCACTTCGTTTATATCTGAGATTTCTACCTTTAGAACGTCTTCCGTTTCTTCTACTGTTTCAACTTCCATTTTTTGAAAAACCTCTGTTTATACTCTGCGTCCTCTTTTACCGCCTTTTGCTCTACATCCATCGTGCGGTACAGGTGTGACATCTTCAATGTTTCCGACCTCTAGGTCGGATCGGGAAATCGCTCTAATAGCTGGCTGTGCTCCCTTACCTGGCATCTTCTGTTTCTGTCCGCCAGGTGCTCTTACCTGTATGTCGACTTTCTCAATGCCTTTCTCCATAGCCTCATCTACTGCTTGTTTAGCTGCTTTCATGGCGGGGAAAGGGCTTCCCTGTAGTCTTCCTTTGTCTGTTACCATTCCGGCTGAGATTCTTGAGATTGTCTCCGCCCCGGTTGCATCTGTAATGTGTAGTATTGTGTTGTTGAAACTCGAGTAAATGTTAACTATCCCTTTCTTGGTCATTATCTGAGCACCTCTGCTTTGTTAAGTTGAAAATCCCTGACTTTCATATTATTCTTCACCTTCTTCGTTATCCTCGTTTTCTGTGGTTTCTTCTTCAGATTCGTTTTCTTCAGCTTCATCTGTCTCATCTGATTCATCTACTGTTTCCTCCTGTTCCTCAGTCTCCTCTGTTTCTTTGTTCTCTTCTTGTTCTGGAAGTTCGACTTCCAGATTTTTCTCTTCATCCTTTGTGAGCAGGTATCCTGGAATGTTTACTCGTTTTCCGTCGATCTCTGTATGTCCATGTGTTACCAGTTGTCTTGCCTCTTTGACGGTATCGGAGTATCCTTTTCTATTGACTGCTGTCTGCAGCCTTCGGTCTAGGATGTCTGTAGTATTCAGTGTTAGAATATTTTCAAGTTGTGCATCACTCTTCACAAGTCCGAGTGACTGCGCCTTGTTGATCAGGTTCCTGTTCTGTTCCTCATCCTCCTCTGCAACAAGCTTTCTTGCTTCTCTTCTCAGGTCTCTGAGCATGCTTTCTGCTTTGTATACTTCTTTCTTGTTCTTAAGGCCGTACTCCTCAACTAGCTGGTCTTCTTTTTGGATTCTTTCTTCGCTCCAGCCTTCGTTTGGTGTCTCGTACTGTTTCTTTAATTTTTTAACCATTATTCATCACCTTCCTCGCTGCTTCCCTCTGCGGCTTCTTCCTGAAGTCTTGCTCGGGAAACCCCGATTTTGCTTCCTGTTCTGAATGATGATTTTGTCTTCTGACCTCTCACTGGTAGGCCGATCTCATGTCTCCACCCTTTGTATGAATTAATTTCTTTCATTCTTCTGATATCGAACTCTTCTTTGAGCTCCAGATCGGATTCGATCAGATGATTATCTTCGCCAGTATCTCTTTCCTTTCTCCTGTTTCTTACCCATGTCGGCAGATCAATCTGGTCAGGATTTTTGATTATTTCTTCGATCTCATCTATTTTGTCTTCTGAAAGATCTCCAAGTGTCTGATCTGCGTCTATATCAAGTTTCTGTGAAACGGCATTTGCATACATATCTCCTACACCTTTAAGCCCTGTAAGCGCTTTGCTTACCGGTTTAGCTCCGCCCACACCTGTTCTTGCAATCCTTACAATTTGCTGTGTCTCGGCCATGATAACCTATACCCTGAAAATCTCGGTTAATTTTTATAAAGGTAGACTAGGTGTTAGAGCCTGTCTTTAATTGTATGTTTCCCGTAGCTGTTCTATCAGAGAACTCGTGTTTATACTCTGCTGGAATTTTTCTGGAGCGTTCTCACGATCGATTATCTCCTTACTGAGATCGAATTTGCCGTGGTTGTCTGCCACCGTCTTATAGTTTCCTTCCCATCGATAGAGGAAAACCAGAACTTTTTCGCCTTCATCATAGTCCGCGCTAGGTTTGTTATTGGTATACCCATCTACAGTGCCGGAGTCGATTCTTACCGTGACCCAATCCCTGTCTTCACCTTTGATCGTCTCATTTACGTCGATCCTGACATCATGATGAATATTATCGAGGTTTTCATTGGTAATGTTTTCTGGCCTCCGGTTGTTTGGAGTACTCCATTTTCCGTCGCTCACTTTTTCGACAGTTCCTGTCACAATAAGATCGGCTCTTTGAGCTTGATGGGTTGCATTGTGAACTTGTTCGCTGTACAATGATCTAGTATTTGCTTTCATTACACCGTTATTTTGGATTAAAACGAAGCCTCCGAATGCAGCCACAATTAGAGCTATTAACATGATTTTTCTACCGTGCCGTAGTTCTTGTCTAATAAATTGCATTAATCCCACTGTTGTCGTCCCCAAGAGATCTTTTTCTGGTGTTACCCTTCCCTGTAAATGAATCATCGTTGCTTCATAGGTATCGGAGTGTTCTAGGCCTAAAAAATGACCAAATTCATGTGGGGCGGCGCTTTCTACATCAAATGAATTTATTGGTTATCTTTCATCTGTTTTCTTGATTAGGTGCCATCCGAACTCTGTCTTTACAGGATCTGAGACTTCTCCTGTATCCATCTCAAATGCTTTCTTCTCGAAAGGCTTCACCATGTCTCCCCGGCTGAAGAATCCCAAGTCTCCGCCTTTGTCGCCGGAGGGTCCTTCGGATTTCTCTTTTGCTAGCTGGGCGAAGTTCTTATCGCTCCTCTCCAGCTCAAGCTTAATCTGGTTTGCGTGTTCTTCATTGTCAACGAGAATATGGGATGCACGTACTTCAGTCATAGGTTATAGTTCTCAGTTAATAATAAGAAAAGTAGATTTTAGCCCCCAGAGGATTCGAACCTCCGTCACCGGCTATCTTTTTCGAAGATCAGAGATCTTCTCAATCCCCGTCCCTAAGGACTTGAGGTTCCAAAGGCCGATATGAATGGTCCTACCGAAGTCAAACATCAGATAGTTTGACCGCTACACCAGGGGGCTATATCTGTATACCATAAAATTTAGTTGAATTCTTAAAAAGAAAGATGGTTAGCCCCCGCAGGATTCGAACCTGCGTCGAGAGGGCCAGGGCCTCTCATGATTGACCGCTACACCAGGGGGCTTTACGGCAACAGTAAAGCCAAAAAGTTGAGAGTGCGCCGGAGCTGGGATTTGAACCCAGGAGGGCGGTAATGCCCACCACCTGACCGAATCGAAAACCTAGATGGTTTTCTCAAACTGCCATCTCTTTCGGGAAAGCAGTATTCCAGGGTGGCACCTTAGGCCACTCAGTCACTCCGGCATAAGCCTAGGTTTAGAAGCTGGTAGAAACTTTAAATGAGAACTGGCAGATTAATGATTTACTGTTTCCATCTTTTGGGATATGTTTCCGGTTTCATATGTACTGATTCTAGAGTTACCGCTTTGTCGTCTTTGTCGAACATCTGCTCTGATGTCATCTCTGCGGTTCCGAGCGCTATTAGCTCGCCTTTCAGCGTGGTGATTGCCACTCTCTCACCTTCTTTTATGCCGTCCTGGAGTTTAGATATTCCTTGTGTTCCTAGGTCGGCGCCGTTTGCCACAGCGTTCACAGCGGAATCTTTGATAGCTATTTTTCTTAAGTGATTGATTGCTTTTTCGATCGGGCAGAGAACTTTACGTAGTTCTTCTTCGTCACCTTCGTTGTAGTAATGATAGGCATCGACTATCTCCTGTAAAGTGTTTGTCTCCGTTTCTGAGATATCTGCCTGCTGTGTTCTCCTGAGTTCCTCCATTTCTGCTTCGGTGTCAAGTTTCTCCCCTAGCTGGCTGATCAATACCCGGACATAGAACCCTGATTCACATTTAACTCTTCCTAGAATCCTTTTTTCTTCTACTTCCAGAAGTTCAGTTTCGTATGCTTCTCTTTCCCTCTCCTCTCTTTTCACTGCGCTTTTCTCAGGGGGTAACTGTCTGTTGACTCCCTTGAAGCTTTTAAGCACCTCTCTTATCTTAGCCTTATTTTTTCCTTCTCCCAGCTCAGCTTCGAAGATATACTCCTTATCTGTTTTGCTCATGGCTTTGCTGGCTCTTGTTCCTTTGTTTACGCCGATCGGTAGAATGCCTGTGGCGTTTGGATCTAGGGTGCCGAAGTGACCTGTTTTCTTTACATTAAGTTCTTTCTTTATCCATGTAGAGACTTGGTTGCTCTGTGGGCCGAAAGGTTTGTCCAAGAGTATGATTCCTTTCTCCATTAACTCTTCTATGCTTCCTTCCTTAGGTATACTCCCGAACTCCGGGTCGGTCTCTGCTTGTTCTTTTGTGTACCATTTAGCTGACTTCATGTATTAGAGAATGTACTGAAGTCTTTTTAATTGACGAGAATCGTTTTCACTGTACGCCAAGCATTTTCCTGAACACGAAGGTTAGTGGCATCGCTATCAGGATATAGAATCCAAGCCAGTTCAGTGCCGGTCCTATAAACGGCGGTGAGACTGGAAGCGGTATAAATACTGCATTTATTTTAGCATTGATTCCGTCACTTCCTGTTAGACCTAGGTAACCTCCTCCGCCTTCTCCAAATCTCTTGAATTTCCAAGATATTCCCTGTTGATTGAACTTTTGTCCCTGGTTTATTTCTTCCCCATCGACCTGAAGCACAGGTTCTGTCTCGTTGATCACAGTTATTTTATTGGTTTCTCCAGCGTAGCTAAAGTTCCCTTCGTAACTTGTACTGTCTACCTGTTTAAGATCTACTGAAGGTGCGAATGTTGCTCCAAGCCATGGAAAGATTAGTCCAACGAATACCATTGTGGCAATCATCGGTTTGAAGTTAAGCATCATCATTTTCTGGTTGAGTTCCATGGTCTTTTGCATGTGATCCGATGCTTTATCGGTCTCATCGTTCTTCCGGGCTTCCTTCATTTTTTCCTGTGTGTCACTAATTTTTTCCTTCAGATTCTTGTTTTTCTCAATATCAAGCAGGAACCAGTAAATTACGGAGAAGATACCTGCCAGCGCCACAGAGAAAAATGTTAATGCAAGATATGGCCCCACTGAAAGTACTGGCTGGAATACGGTATTGTAGAAACCGAATAACCCGGTAAGTAATCCCTGTATCGATACCATGCTGTGAAACTATCTTAGGTAGTGAAGCCTTTTAAACCAAAGCTTTGTCCGGTATCAGAATAATAACGTAAATAATCCCGTTACTGCATAAAGTCTTTCATGGCCGGATGAAGTTCCTCCATGTGCTTCTGCGCCAGCTGCTCGTACAGCCTATAAAGAATCATAACTGTCAGCAGGATCCCGGTCCCTCCACCGGCTGCCTGTGTCATATTGGCCACCCCTGCTAGAAGACCTACCACAAGTCCTGATAATATTGTTAGTCCTGGGATGTAACGGTTAAGCACTTTTTTGATAACTCGTTTATCCTTTCTGAATCCCGGCACTTTCATACCGGTTTGTTGTATCTGGTCTGCGACGGAGTCTGCGTCTTGTCCTGATGTTTTGACCCAAAAGATAGAGAACAGCATTGAACCGAATGTGTAGACGGATAGATAGAACAGTACGTGGAATAGACTCCCTGTCTGAGTGCTTAGTACAGGGATGCTGAGTCCGGCTACTGATGCTTCGGATAGTATATTTATGCTGGCGGCTCCACCTGAAATTAGGTTGGTGACAAACTGGGTGGGAGCTGTTAGAAGACCGATTAGACCGGAGGATGCCTGTCCACTTGAGTTGACACATCCCAGTAAGCTGCATCCGTCCGCTCCTGCTAACGTTGTACCCAGGATTTGGAAGTTGGAGACGAGTGCTGCGATTAGAATTACAGGCATGTTCGATGTGTAAAGGAACTTGAGAGGCCATTTCTGGCCGAATCCTCTGACATTTCCGAAGGTGAGAGGAATTTCTACTTTCATTATCTGCATGTATACCACTGCTGCAAATACTAACGCGGTTGAGATTATGGGTAAGAGGGAGGTAAATTCCAGTGTCGTTACAAACCGGAATATGGCTCCTACCGGGTTTCCGTTCACCATCCAGTAGAGGGTTCCTGAAGTCGTCAGAGGTGATATGATAGCTACATACACCTGTTTTGATACTCCGGCTGCGATGAACAAGCCTACTCCTGATCCGAATCCCCATTTCTGGACTAGGTCATCCATCATTATGATCAGCCATCCTCCGAGGGATATCTGTCCTGCAAGCAAAAATATGAGTGCCGGACTCCCTGTTACATTGCCGAATGTGCCTGATAGGACGTATCCGAATGCCTGGACAATTGTTAATACATAGGCAAGTAGTTTCTGTGTTGCCTGGAATTTCTGCTGTCCTGCATCGGTGTTAGTATCCCATGGAAGAAGCTCAGATCCTACCATCATCTGGAGGACAATGGAAGCTGTTACGATAGGTCCAATACCTAGAGTAATTATTGATCCGATCTGTGCTCCAAGCAGTGTCTGGAATGTCTGAAGACTGTTAAGTGCCTGTTCAACTGCTGCAGAGTTTGCTCCGTATATATCAATAGAACCTAGGACGAAGTACAGTACAAGTACGATCCCTGTCCATGTCAGCATCTGTTTCAGGGTCTGTTCCTTATCTGGTTCCTCTACGCTAGGTAGGTAGCTCGCTGCCTGAAGTAGTGCTGACATCTAGTTTTGGACACCTTGATGAATTCTTATCTCGAGAGCGTTATTAACTATGTTTATTCTTCTTCTCCGACTTTAACTGCTTTGGCTCCTGCTTCTTCAATCTTTCTTTCAGCTGTTGAGGAGAACTTTTCTGCGTGAATCTCTATTTCTTGTGTAAGTTGTCCGGATCCGAGAATCTTCTCGTATCCTGCTTCTTCAGCATTAAATACGTAGCCGTTGTCTGTCTCTTCTGCGAGTCCTGCTTCAATAAAGCTTTCAATTCTCTGGTCAATGTCTCTGAGGTTGATCCCGGTCTGGTCTTCGGCATCCTTGAATCCTTCTCCTTTCTCTCCAAGCTTGTGGAGTCCGTCTTCTGTCATTTTTTCGTGTTTCGCCTTCTTTCCTCTTCCAGCGTTTCCTCTTCCACCTCTGCTTCCTGCTCCCCGGTTTTTCTTGCTTGAGCCATGTCCGTGGCTTCCGGATTTGTTCTTCTTTGATCTTCTTTTTGTCATTGTTTTTTCCTCAAACCATTTTCTGGATCAGTTCATCCAGATTATCTCTTTTTCCAAGGCTTCCGCCTTGTCCGACCTGTTTTTTTGTGTTGCTGAATCCTCCTGTTGGAGGAGTAAGTTTTACAGTGTCTCCGCTTTCGATTTCTGAGCCTTTTCTTTCTTCAAGTTTTTCCAGTGTTTCCTCACTGATTTCTCCGTACGTTATGTAGTCTTTGGCGGTCTCCAGCATCCCTCTTATTGAGTTGTTATCTTCGAATATGACGCATTGGTTTCTTTTCTCAAGGTTGAGGTATTTGAGTGTTCTCTTTGCTTTGTGTCTTGCGTCGATACTTCCTCTAACTTTTACTGTCGCTATCATTCTTTTTTTACTCCTGTTTGTATTCTTCTACTTTTTTGAGGGCTTTGAAGGCTGCTTTCATCAGGTTTTCCCGGGTTCTTGTAGTTCCTCTTGCGTTTACCCATACGTCTGTGTATCCTGCGAGTTCAAACATTTTCTTCAGTTCGTCTGAGCATGCAAGCCCGATTCCTTTTGGTGCTGGTTTTACTGTTACTGTCACTGAACCTGAGTTTCCTTCTACTTCGAATGGTACTGTGTGTTTTGTTCCACATGAGCATTCCCAGGAACCGCATCCCCTTGTTATCTGAATGAGGTTGAGTTTGGCTTTCCGGTTTGCGTCTTCGATTGCTGCCCGGGTGTCGTTCGCTGTTCCTTCTCCGAGCCCGATTACGTTTCTTTTGTCTCCTAGTACTGACATTGCTTTTGTTGAGTATCTTTCACCTGATTTGTGCATCCGGGCGGTTCTCTTGGATACTGTTCTTCTTTTTCCGCCTCCTTTTCCAGGTGTTCCTCCGATCAGGATTACTTCTTCTTCAAGGTCTGTGAGTTGGTCGGCGATCTCTCCTTCCATTATTTTGTAGTCTGATTCAAGTGCTTCTACTATGTCTGTTATTTGGCCGTTTGCTACTTTTTTCCCGAGTTTTGTCTTCGGTTTCCAGATCTCCTCTTCCTCCATTTCTTGGTCAGCCATTATTCTAGTTCACCTTCGATATTTTCCTTTACGGTTTCAAAGTTTTCAGGTACGTTATTGCCTGTCATTTCCTTGATGTGTTCGCCTCTGAGTCTTGATTCTTCAGGTATTACCTCTTCTCCTGCAGGGATTTCTACTCCAGCGTCTTTAAGTCCTTGTAGAGCTGCGAACATTTTTCCACCTTTTTTGGTTTCTTTGATTCCTAAATCGAGTACTGCTTCATCTACATCTGCTTTCATCCCCGCCAGATAACCTGTCAGGTATGTTGCTGGAAGGTTTCCGGTGTGGTACTCCCATCCGTGGTCTTCCAGTTCTTTGCTGACTGTCTGTGCAGTGTTCTTGTCTCCATCTCTGTCGTAGTGGGCGATATGTACTCTAGTATGGTTGTTTGAAAGTCTTACTACTGCTCTTGGTTTACCTGATTTCAGCAGGGTCCTTCTCTGCTTGTAGTCGGTTTTCTGCTCTCTTCTCCTTCTAAATGGTACTTCGTAGTTAGTGTTATCTGCCATTGTTGATCACTCCAGCTTGTTCTCCACGTGGTTTTCCAAGTGTTTTGTGTCTCTGAAGAATCCTCCTTTCGCTCTGTCATAGAGGCTCCAGTATGTGTCGTTGTCAACTTCTCCTTCTTCCTTCATCTCTTTGAGTCTTTTTCTGATCGCTCTGATTCTTTCCATCCATTTTTTCTTTGATCCTTTTCTTGCTGTCTTTTTTCCTTTCCTGTTTCCGTGACCTTTTCTTCTTCCTTTCTTCTTCTGTTTCTTGATTTCTTTGCTTCTGGCCTTGGAAGTTCCTTTAACATCTCTTTTCTCGATTACGCCTGACTCAACTAGGTTTCTGATGTCCTGTCGTGTGATGGCTTCCTCTACTTTCTCTTGTTCTCCAGGATCGATTCTGACCCTGGTTTTTCCTACATCCATTACTTCTGCTGCCATCCTTTTCTGTGATTTAAGGTCTGTCATTCTTCCTCACCTTCTTTTTCTCCGTTCAGTACTTTGATATCTTCTTCATCAGCTTTTTCAATTATCTTTGCTCTTTTTCTTCCGCCTACTGTTGATCCGATTCTTGCTGCTTCTGTCTCCGGGTCTATATCTTCCAGGTCGCCTGTATTGTGGATCATTACTTCTTCGTATCCTGATGGGTGGAGTCCTCTTACTTCTGTATCTGTACGGTATCCTGCCTTTGGTTTTGCAGGTGCGCCGTTTACCTCAAGTCTTATTCTGGAATGCCCTCCTTTCGGTCTTCTCCACGATTCAGGTGTCTGAGTTTTCTTGTGGCTGTTTTCTCTCTTGAATTTGTCACTCATTTACTTTTCACCTCTGCTTGTGATGTAGACCCCGTCTTGGAATGTTCTGGGATCTCTGTTTCCTTTTTTGCATGCCTGTTCGATTTTTCCGGCGGTCTGGCTTACTGCATCTTTGTCTGGACCTCTTATTGTGAGGTCTTCGCCGTCGATTTCAACTGTTACTCCGTCTTCAACATTGATTTCTCGTGGGTTTCTCTCTCCCATGAAGTTTTCGATAAGTACTTTGTTTGATTGCTGTTTGATTGTCATTGGGAAGTGGGCGTATACGCCTTTCATTTTGTAGACGTGTTCGCTTTGGAGCCCTTCAATTATGTTTTCTGTGTGGCTTCTGAATGTGCTTACAATACTCTGTATATCCTTTCTTGTCTCTTTGGTGGAGATCTCTATCTCGTCTTTATTGGCTTCGACTTCTACCAGTGCGTGCTGCATTTTCTTCTCTACTTTTTCATCGTGTCCTTCAACTGTAAGTACTCCATCTGTGTATTCTGCTTCGAAGCCCTCTGGTAGTTCAATTGTTTCTTCCATTTCGATCACTCAGTAGACGTATCCTAAGAGTTTTCCTCCCACGTTTTTTTCTACTGCTTCATCGTGGGTGAGTACTCCTTCTGGTGTTGTTACAATGATTTTTCCGAATCCTTGAGCGGGCAGGTATCTTTTAGCCCATTTTGTGTATTCGTCACTTCCTACGAAGAAGTTTGGTTTGATCGGTTCGCATTTGTTTAATGCTGATTCTACTTCTACCTTGAATTTTCCTCCTTTTCCATCTTCGATCAGTTCGAAGACTCCGATGTATTCTTCTTCCTGTAGTTTCAGGAGGACGTTCTTGATCAGGTTGCTTGTGGGACTTACTTTGGCGTGTGTCCTGTCCTGTCTTGCTGCGTTGTTTATTGAGCTTAGTGCGTCGCTGAGTGTATCATGTTGCATTACTCTGCATCACCTATTTGAGCTGTTCGAATCCGATTTCTTCTGCGATTTCTCGGAAGCATTGTCTGCAGTAGTTGAGTCCGTACTGGCCGATGACTCCTCTACCTGTTCTTCCGCATCTTCTGCATTCTTTTTTGGCTTTTCCGTAATCTCTTTCCTTTGGAGAGTTGTTTTTCTCGAATTTCTCTTTCTTTCCTTTCTTGTGTTTTATCTGTTCAAGTACTCCTTCGTAAGTCATTATTTACTCACCTCGATTTCGAACCGGTCTTCGATGAATTCGATTGCTTCGTCGTCGGATACTTTGTGTTCTTTCCCGATTTCATTTGGCTTGTGGTCTCTTTTCTTTACACGGTATCCTGGTCTTTCTAGTTTTACTGCGACTTCGAATCCCATCATGCCGATGTCGGAGTCATATTCTACGCCCGGTACATCTATGTACTCCGGGATTCCGAATCCGAAGTTTCCGTTTCCGTCGAATGATGATTTTTTGATTCCTTCTGCTGCAGGCAGTACTTTTTCCAGGAACTCTTCTGCTTCTTCGTCTCTAAGTGTTACCATTGATCCGATTTCAAGTCCGGATCTCACCCCAAACTTTTTGGATCCTTCTTTTGATTCGGTTTTGACTGCTTGTTTTCCTGTTACCTTTTCCAGCAAGTCTTTGGCCTTCTCTACATCGTCGCTTACTTGCCCGATTCCAATATTTACTGTTACCTGACTGACCTGTATCTTCTTCATTTTGTTTTCTGCCATCCTGATCACTCCTCTACCTTGATATCTTCAACTGCTACAAGGTTTTCAAGATCTGTCTCGAACTCTCTATCGTTTTTAATTATTGCTGTGTTCTGCATTCCTTCTGTCCTCATCTCCTTGACTTCTGCTACGTCTCCTGCGTGTTTTCCTTGGACCACTAGTGCTTCTGATCCTTCCTCAAGTTCTACTTCGGTTACTCCGGAGTTGAAGATCAGTGTGTTTCCTGTCGAGTATTCGTCTTTTGTGGAGTAGTTCTCTCCGTTATGGAGTCTGTAGATGAACCGGTCTCCCTTAACATCTTTGTTTTCTATCTTTGCTGCAACCTTTGAGTCTCCTACAGGGATAAATTTGAGATATTTTCCGTCTCTTACTGCTCTGTAAGTTTCTTCTGTTTCCGGGATTTCAACTACGTCGAGAATACCTATTCCTTCCTTGACATCTCTGATTGTGTCGCCGTTTCTCTTGAGATCGCCGTTTTTAACTATTTCTTTTGCTTCTTTCTCGTTATCTGCATACTCCAGTATGTCTCTGAGCAGTACTACTACTGGGATTGCGTCTTCTTTACTTCTTGATCCTTTGATGGTTGAGACATAGGTGTTGTCCTTTCTCTTGATTGAGTAATGTTTTGGTGCCGGAATTCTTTTCTGGTGTGTCATGTATTTGTCACTCTTTTTGGTTCTCTAGGTATTCTTTGAGGGTTTTCCTGTCTTTGTTGTCTTTTTCTGCTTCGATAAGTGCGTCGAAGTCAGGATTCTCTATTTCTTTGATCTCGTCCTTTGAGTCGCTGATTGTTCCTGATACAACTTCATTATAATCAACTTCTGCAGTTGTTTCTTCGTCCTCGTCAGCTTCCTCCTCTTCTTCCTGCTCTTCCACTGCTTCCTCTATCTTTTCTTCAGTTTCTTCGTCTTCAAACTGTTCGTGTGCTCCTGATTCTCCGGACTGCATCTGCTGCATCATTTCCTGTTCCTCGTCTTCTTCAAGTGCTTCTTCCAGTTCTTCTTCGTCTACCTGGATTGATTCATAGTCGTCGACCTCGAACTTCTCCAGTCTGTTAGAATCTTCTACGTTCAGTGCTACTATCTGAAGATTGGAGGGTCTGAGCGCTTTCTGCTGAAGTGAGCCATCGTTCCTTTCATTATCGATTCCGTCAATGTAGACTACTGTGTTTTCTCTATCGATATTATTGATTATACCTTCTGCGCCTGATTCATCTCCTCTCATCACTTTCGCTCTGTCGCCGGTTCTTACCTTTACTGTCCGGGTTCCAAGTTCATTTCTGAGTTCCTGTGAAGCGTTGGCTGAAACCAGTTTATCCTTTACGTGTAGAGGTGCATTATCTCTGTATTTCCTCTGTTTGGAGGGGTTCTTGCTTGATTTCCATTCTTTGCTCCAGTTCTCTGTTTTCTGTGTCATTATTTTTTCCTCAGACTACCTGTGATGCGATTTTCCCGATTGGAGTGTATCTTTCAACTACTTCTTTTGCAATCGGTCCTCTTGTTACGGATCCTTTTGGAAGCCCCGTCTCCTCTACGAGTACTGCTGCGTTGTCTTCGAACTTGACCCTGAGTCCGTTTGGTCTCTGGAACTCTTTTCTCTGTCTCACAACAACTGCCTCGAAGACCTGATTTTTGACTTCTTGGTCTCCTTTTAGAATTTTGACCATGACAACATCGCCGATTCCTGCTGAGTCTCTTCTACTTCTTCTTCCCTGTCGTGTTTTGACTCCGATTATCTCCAGTTTCTTAGCTCCCGAGTTGTCTGCGCATGTAAGTTCTGCTCCGATGTCCAGGGTTTTTGTGATATTGGATCCGATCGGTTTCATTTCAGAACCTGCCTCGCATGTTACTAGTGGAAAATCTTTGTTTTTCGGTCATTCGGGATCACTCTTCAATTATTTCGGTTATGACTGTGCTTTTGGTTTTTGAGATAGGCTTTGTCTCTTCAATTCTTACCTCATCGCCTTCTTCTACTTCAAGGTCTTCAGGTACGTGTGAAGTGATCTTGGTGTTGCGTCTTTCGTATCTCTCATATTTTGGAACTTTCTGGCTGTGTTCCCATCTTACTGTTGCTGATTTCTCCATCTTTGTAGATTCTACTGTTCCTGTGAAGGAGCTCCCTCTAGTAGGAAACTCTATGCTCGTTGATTTTTGTGCTTCTTGCTGTGCCAAGACTTGTTCACCTATGGATGATCAAAGTGGATGTAATTCTTTTAAACCAAGTGACTCTAGACGTAGACCTGAGAAGCGCTACTCGATGAAAAGCGGGTTTTCCCGGCCGCCCAGAGTATCGATCAAATCATGGATCCCTTACAAAAGGATCAAATGATCTACCCGACTCCAAACGAGTCGAACTAAGTAACTCAAAATAGAATACAAGTTTTAAAAAGGAGTTTGGGTTTCTACAGCTTTTTTGTTTCAGGATACTACTTCTAGTTCTGGGAAGTATTCTCTGTGGAATCCGGTATCCAGACTAGCGAGTTGGTCGGCCTGTTGGATGGCGTGGCTGCCTATCAAAAAGTCGGGGTTAACGTGTTGTCTTCGGCTCAGGTTTGTTTCGCATTTCCGGCATTTTAGTTGGTTTTCTGTCCCGCATCTGGGGCACTGGAGTTTTTCTCCTCTGTTTTCCAGGTATTCTGAAAATTTCTTTCCAGCCAGTTGGGAAGCATCCTTACTCAGGGCTTCGAATCGGATTCCTGTGTCTTCGAGAAAGCTGTCCAGTTTCTGTTTGGAATCGAAGTAAACTGCCAGCTCGCTGTATACCACGGTATTTATGAATAGGCCTCCTTCTTGATTCAACTTTCCAAGAAGTTTTACCGCCCGTTGATTATTGGGATCATCCTTGTTCAAGAGTGATATCAGTATGTTGGTGTCAACTACGGTCTTGGTCACCGCGTAGCTCCTCCATTATCTCCTCTGTTTTCTTCCCGGTCTTTAGTACGCCTTCCCATCTCTTGAATGGATTC
Organism: Nanohaloarchaea archaeon SW_7_43_1; assembly: GCA_003009795.1. Lineage (NCBI taxonomy): Archaea > Methanobacteriati > Methanobacteriota > Candidatus Nanohaloarchaea > Nanohaloarchaea archaeon SW_7_43_1. Next base: position 301,551 of record PXPE01000001.1, read on the forward strand.
TCTTCTGTGTTTTTTCGGATCTTTATTTCTCCATCTTCGATATTAAATTTCAGGTCATCGCCAGGGCTTATACCGGTTTTTTCTCTTACCTTCTTTGGAATTGTTACTTGTCCTTTCTCTGTTACAGTAGTCATAAGTATTAACTTTCAGTAATACTTAAAAATCTTACTAGAAGTAAATAGGTCTTTCATTGATTGGGCTATTTTCTTTTCAAACTCTCGAGTTAGATTTTCTCCATTCCTTATTCCATACTGCCGATTATTCTTTTAGATCCGATATTTTGGCTGCTGCGAATGGTACTAGCATTTCTGCTTTGCTCATTCCTCCGTGATGGCCGTGGTAATCTTCGTATGTCTTGTAGTCCTCATAGTTATACCATACCATTTTCTCTTCTTTTCTAGGAATCACTACTATGTCTCCAAGCCTTGATCGGTTATTTACTTCTCCTTTTCCGAATAGATCTAACTCTACAGCTTCTTCTGTTTTTAGGACCTCTGCGTTCAGTTTTTGATCAAGGAATTCTTTGACTCTATCCTCTTTCCCCGATTTGATATGTAGGATTGCTGTTCTTGGCCCGCCGGTAGGTAGGATTATCTCTCCTTTTTGATCTCTTTCTAGGTTTTTCTCCACGGTTTCGAAGCTGAGAAGATCTTCAATATTGTCTGGATCCACATCTGCTTGGCCGTGATCTGCTATAATTATCAAAAGAGTGTCTTCTGCTACAGAGTCGCTTGTTTTTTCAACAAGTTGTTTCTGAAGTGCCTGTGAGACTGCCTCTAACTGAGAAATATGTTCTTCAGAATCAGGCCCTAATTCGTGTAGTGCTTTATCGACTTGATCCGTATAGCAGTGGAGATATTCTCTATTATCCGAGCTTTCGAGACTTTTTCTCAGTTTTAAAGCCATATCGAATGTATTGTTGAACCCTTTAACAGCAGATTCCTTCATCATCTTGGAGTTATAATCACTTCCTATGACCGCATCAGGCACTATGGCGGTAGAGTCAACTCCTCCAGAGCTCAAACGTTCAAATACTGTTTCGCCATCATAAAGCACTGATATATCTGTATCTCCCATTATTTCTCTTGGATCTTCTCTATCAAGTGTTGTAAAAGGCAAGGTTCTGATAGTTGTATCTAGTCCCTCCAGGAAAACCCTCCACGACACGATGGAGTGTTCTTGAGGGGTTAATCCCGTGTTCATACTTGTAACCGCTGCAGCTGTTTCCGATGGAAAAACTGCGGTTAGAGGAGTAACTTTTCCGTTCTCAATTAAGTTACTGAAGAACTCTAGATCTTGACCATACTTTTTCCACTGAACATAGCCGAACGCATCAACGAAAACAAGAGCTACATTCTGTACATCGCCAGTATCAATTCCCTCAAATACCGTCTCCGGAAGATCTCTTTCGGATTTGACATCTAACAGTTCCTCAATAGTTCCAGGTATGTTAGCAAAGTTATATTTGTTATAATGTGGAGTTACAAGCCCCTCGAGTTTTGATTCATCTAGAATTTTTTCTTCAATATCTTCATCCAGCATAGATTAGAATTCATCCTCAATTTTTTCTAGCTGTTGCTTAAGTTCCGTTTTGATACTATTTTGTTCTCTGTCTGCGGTTATATATATCATCAGAGTAACGTACGGCAGGAAATAGAGGTTTATTCTTTTCTCCCATCCATTTTTTATGAGTTCCCTATTTCTTTCATCCTAGTTAATCCTCTAATTATTTCTTTGCCAACACTATTAATCTGTCTGCTTCATCGTCAAAGTCTTCTCCTTCGACATTTCCGTAGAAATCTACTTCAGAGAATCCGACCTGTTTCAGCATTTGTTCTAGTTCGGAGGCGGCGTAAAGTCGTTGTTCCCAGGTGTATTCGGCGGTTTCCCCATTTTCGACTTTGATCCAGGTATTCTCGACCTTTTTCCAGTTGTTTTTGGGCCTTGCTTTTTCCATGTTATAAATTCCGTCTTGTTCGCTCCAGTGATGGCTTAGGTCTCGCATAGCTGCAATCTCTTTCCCGTAGTAGTCCATAACTAGAACTCCTCTGTCTTTTAAGGAAGTGTGAATGTTTTCCAGCATCTGCCTGTCGTCTTCTCTGTCTTCAAAGTAGCCGAAACTGTTCCACCAGTTGATAACTACATCAAAACTGTTTTCTCTCCCGAAATCCTTCATGTCTTCCCGGATGAACTCTATGTTGCCTGACTCGTCTTCCGCTTTTGCGTCTTCGATATAGTCTGTGGTTTTGTCTACGCCCACTACTTCAAATCCTTTCTTCTGAAGTTCTATGCTGTGTCTTCCTACTCCACAGGGCATATCCAAGACTTTCATTCCTGCTTCTAAATCAGCTAAATCAATTATCTTCTCGATCTCCTCTTTGGAAGATTCAAGTTTCTCTTCAGCGAATAGCAGATTTTTGAACTCCATCCAGAACTCTTCGTCAGTAAGTGTTTCGTCGGCCATCGAAGATCAACTCAGTTTAATTTCCTTGTTTTTCGCATCTATTCTGATCTCTCCACCTATAGGCAGAGGGATTTTTGGGTGTGTATGTCCGAAGTCTACATCGAATACTACAGGTGTACTCGGACAGTATCGCTGAACTTCGTCCTTAATTGTTTGTTTCTGTTCTTTGTGGTATTCTTGTTTTTCCTCTAGGTTTTTGTCTTCTCCTAATAGTGGACTTCTCATAGGTCTACCAACCAGAATTGCGGAGAATATCTGTAATATACCTCTTTCGCCCATACATAGCAGGTTTCTTTTCACTTCTAATGCGTCTGGGTTTTCTTCTGATGTTTCTAAAGCCAGTATCTTACCTTCTAAGTCTTCCATTTCTGGCAGGTATTTTTCCACCGCCATCTGTTCTGGAATTATAGTAAGACAGCCTCCCCAGAGCCTTCCTTCAACTGTTTCCTCATTAAAGTTCCAGAACTCCCAGCCAGGGTTGTCATATCTTTCACGGTCATCCTTGATTTCATCCTGAAACAAATTGAAGTAATCATCTGTGAACTGTTCTGAAGGCTGGACTATGCCTAAACTGTCTTCGAAGAATGCCTTTTCCAGATGTTCACAGGTGTATTCGCCGATTTCTCCTTCAGCCAGTAAGTCATCGAGTATCTGACCACCGTAGAACGTCTGGATACCCAAGTTCCAGAGATAGATATGTAGGTTAGTGTTATCGCTTATACCGTAGAATCGAGTTGGGTTTTGTTTTAGTCTTTCTTGCTCTAAGTGTTTCAGCATCCTGATTTGTTCCGAACCTCCTGTCAATGCGATCACTCCTTTGATTTCGGGGTCTTCAAATGCCGCCATGAACTCCTCTGCCTTTTCTTCATGATGATTATCCAGGTATTCTGTATCTTTTCTAGCAGTATCGTATACTACAGGTTCTAAACCGAATCTGTTTTCCAGTCTTTCAACTCCTTTATTCAATACTTTTGGAAAATCCTGAACACCACTCGAAGTCGCAACAATAGCCACTTTATCGCCTTTCTCAAGTGCTGGCGGCAACACAAATTCTTTACCCATAGCATTCATCCTCTAAAATACTCATCCAAGTGACATTTATCCATTCCCCGTCTACACACTTGTAGTCTCTTTCTACTCCTTCTTCCTGAAAACCTGCTTTCTCCATTACTCGGCGTGAGGCAGGGTTTCCTTCCAAGTATCCGCCTCTAATCTTGTGGCGGTTCAAGGTTTCAAAGGCATAGGTTACGACCATTTTCAGGCTTCTTGTTCCGATCCCTCGACCGTGATAATCCGGATGAATGAAGTATCCTACATGGCTTTTACCATAATCGCTTTCGAGTCCGTCAAGAAATATATGACCGACTCTTTCCCCCTGATGTTCTATGAGGAAATGAACGCTATTATCATCTGAATTGAATTCTCCGATGATTTCTTCCTGTTGCGATACGTTAGTCGGTCTTGGTTCTCTCCCAAGGTATGATCTTACTTCTTCGTGGCTAATTGTTTCGGTGATAAATTCGGCGTCACTCTTCTCTACTGGTCGGAGTACTACATCATCCCGTTCCATAAATTTGTTCTCAGTTTCCGTCATTCCCAGTCACCTTCTAAAATGCCGTAGTATACGATGTCTTTGTATTCTCCCTGTGTGAATGTATGGTCTTTGAATACCCCTTCCTTTTCGAATCCAAGTTTCTTCCAGAGGCTGATTGAGGCTTGGTTGTCGGTGTGTGCTCGTGCATAAATTTTATGATAGTTGAGTTGTTTGAATCCGTATTCTGTGATTAGTCGTGCTGATTCTGTTCCGTATCCGTTTCCGTGATGTTCTGGGTGTAGCCAGATACCGATTTCCGCCATTTTCTCTGCATTACTGCCTTTCGGTATCAAACTGATGATACCTTTTCGTTCATTATTTTTGGTTATTAGCAGGTGAACTTTGTCTTCGTCGCAGATTTGCTCCTCGAAGAACTCCTGTTCATTCTCAAGGTTTTGAGGTCTTCTGTTACCCATATGAACACGGACATCAGGATGATTAACTCCATTCCTCAAAAACTCTATGTCTTCCTCCTCTACAGTTCTAAGGTTTATTTTGTCTCCTTCCAGAAATACTGTTCCGGACATACCAATTAGTTAAACACGGATTGTTCTAAAACATAGGTATGAAGCAAGTACCTGAGAAAGATATTACAGAAGCAGTCAAGCAATTTGACTATAAAAACCAGATAAATGAGAAAGAAGACATCTCAGGTCATAACAATAGAATTTTCAAAGTCAAATTAGAGGACAAAACGGTTATCTGTAAGTCCTGCGTAGGTACTAAACCTAAGCAGGACTGCCGGAAAGAAGTCGGTATGAATCAACTTCTGAAAAGACGGACCAGCGTCAAGACCCCTGAGTTGCTTTACAGCAATCCATCCACAGACAAAACAGAATATCCGTTCTTCATAACCGAATACATCGATGGGAAAAGCCTACAGGACAGTTTTCCAGAACTTAATGCGGAAAATCAGGTTGAAATAGTGGAACAGGCAGGGCAGATTCTCGGAGAGGTACACTCCGAGATCAGTTTTCAACACGCAGGTGAACTGAAACCAGAAAACGAAGGTATCAAAGTTGATAGGGAATCCAACTGGATAGAATACATAGTAGAAGAATTAAACCAAGCAATAGAGAAGGCAGAAGATACAAGGTTCAAAGATTTAACGGGCAAAGCAGATAATGTAGTAGCTAAACTTTCCCAGCTTGAAGAACCTGAGAAAACACTGGTATTTTACGACTTCCGACCAGATAACGTGATTACTGAAGATGGCAAGATTAAAGCTTTGATTGATTTTGAGAGGGCTTGGTCGGGAGACCCGCTTTGGGACTACGCTTACAGCGAAATGAGCTTTGTTGAACCATATCATTACTTCACGATGCATAAACCGCGGAAGGCAGGCGATGCGGAGCTTCGAGAAGTCTTTCAGAAAGGCTACGAACAGGAAGAACAGTTGGGAACTGGCTGGCGTAGAAAAGTCAAGCTCTACAAGCTAGGAATAATTATTAAGGGATTTATCACTTTCAAGGGTTTTACGGAGGGTATGGAAATGTCCGAGGAAGAAATAAATCGGCAGGAAAAACTATTAAGAACTGCCTTTGGCAGGCTTTTTGAGAGTGTCTAGTTCTGGACTTCTATCTGGTTTCGTGAGAAGCCTTCTTCTTCCAGAACATCTGTGATTCGGTGGGTGTGGTCGCCTTGGAGCTGGATCTGTCCATTCTTGGCTGTTCCACCGCATGCCAGTTTTGTCTTCAGCGTGGAGCTGAGTTCGCTGAGATCCACATCGTCGGATAGACCTTCGATGACGGTCATCTCTTTTCCAAAGCTTCTGGTATCGATTTTAACAGTTATCTTTTGTTCGTCCCGCGCTATGTCGTCGCATACGCACAGGTCTTCAGGCATTCCGCATTTAGAACAATTTTCAGACATTTTAGTATACTTTTAATCCTCGTTTTGAATAGTTTTGATACGTGCAATGGTTTTCTTGATTTCGCCTATTCTTCCAGGGTTGTCTGCGAATCCACCGGTTTCGATCTGTCCTCTCTCCTCTACGATTTCTTTCTTGAGATCTGCGAGTTTCTCATCGAGTTCTCTTTCGTTCATGTTTCTTATCTCGTCTGCTTTTAGGATAGCCATTTTTTGATCACCTTTTCTTCGAGTTCTTATTCTTTCTTACTTTCAAGCCATTGCTTGAAGGTTTTCCTGTCTTTGTTGTCTTTCTCTGTCTCAAGTGCTGCTTCGTAGTCCGGATCGTCAAGATTATCTAATGCATCCTTTGCGTCGCCAATAGTTCCTGAGACGATATCCTCGTAGTCTGTTTCGTCCTCGGAATCTTCTGTGGCTGATTCATCTTGTTCCTCAGTTTCTTCTGTATCCGGTTCCGGTGTCTCTTCGTCTGCATCGGGTTCTTCTTCGGATGTTTCTTCAGGTTCGTTTTCTTCTACTTCTTCAGTCTCGTCTTCTGACTCTATTTCCGCTACATCCCCGCTTTCGAACACATCTCTTACTTCTTCCTTGGAGACATCAGCTGGCTGTACCTCTTCAAGTTCTTCGACCGCTCTCTCGATTTCGGATGCGGTCATGTTATCCGCTTCATCTATGATCCTTGCGATGATCTGCGGTTTCTCTGCCTCATCTGGTGCTTCAACTGTTTCATGGATCAGTTCTTTCTCCACATCCACGTCTCTGTGCATGAAATCTGGGATTTCCTTCATCAGTCGGACTTTTACACCGATTGCTCCCGGTTTGGTTCTCGCCAGTTTGTATCCTGTATCAACGTTTTCCTGTGATGTGTTCCCACATCTCTTAACATATCCGAACGAGAATTTCTCTGTTCTTCCTCTGTTTCCTGATAGTTTTCCTGATACCTCGATTTCAGCTCCTAGTACTCCTGATTCTTTTACTCTTCTCAAGTATGTGTATCCTACTCTTTTTGCCTGTCCGCCTTTTTCCAGCCAGTCTGCCATTGACTGTGCTACGATCTGTGCGTCGGCGTCAGGGTTTTCTATTTCGTTTACCTCGATCTGAGGATTCTCGAAATCAAATACTCTTTCTGTTTTCTTCGTAAGTTCTTTGATTCTGCTTCCGCCTCTTCCGATTACAAGTCCCGGTTTCTGTGCGTGGATAACTATCTTGGTCGAGGTCGGTGTTCTCACGATGTCCGCGTGTGAGTATCCTGCGCCTTCAAGTTCGTCCTGAAGGTATTCGTGCAGTTTTACTTTTCTTGCACCTTTTTCGATAAACTCTTTTTTCTGCACTCAGAGATCACTCTCGCGTTTTGAAATTCTTTTAGTTTCGCTCATATTATTCTTTACCTCTTATTTCTGTTCTACAACTAGTTTTACGTGTGAGCTTTTGATTTCACGGCCTCTGTGTCTTTTCGGTGTTCTAATGCTTGGTCCCTGGTTGGTTACCACGTTCTCAATCTTAAGAGCATTCCTGTTAAGACCTTCGTTCTCCGCGTTGCTTTCTGCCTGTTCAACCAGTTCAAGCATTTTCTCTGCTGACTTTACAGGGTATTTCCCTGGTCCTTTACCTGATTTGTGACCGGCTCCTGAGTCAAATTTTGTCATTGGTACAGGTAGTTTCTTTTCGATCACTCTTTCCAGTTTGTTCTTTGCTTTCTCTACTTCATCTCCTTTTATGAAGCGCCCGATTTCTGTGGAATCTTTCCATGATACTCGAAGGTTTTTGCCGACCGCCTTGGCTTGGTGTGGTTCTGTTTGTAATGCCATCTATATTGCCTCTATTTGAGCGGTACGTGCTGGGAAGATCTTGTAGCTCCCAGTCCTGGTGCGCTGTGTGATACTTCTTTCCGGGTTTTGGAGAACTCGCCTAGGTAGTGTCCGAGCATTTCTTCGTCGATCTCTACTTCCATGAATCTCTGTCCGTTATATACTTCTACAGTGTTTCCAACCATTTTCGGTACCACGATCATGTCTCTTTCATGTGTCCTTATTCGGTCTTTCTCTTCAAGGTCTTTGAGGATTTTCTTTTCGTTGTCTCTTAGTCCTCTCTGAATTTTTCTTCTTCCTCTTGCATCAAGCAGTTCTGAAAACTGGTTTAGGTTCATCTGCTTGAGTTCATCCATTGTTTTTCCTCTGAATGTGAATTCTTCATCTGACATTATAGTTTCACCTCGAATGGGTGATCTGTGGTTGCTGCTATCATTGCATCTTCCCATGGTATTCCTTCGTCTTTTTCCTCTATTACAGATTCGTTATAGCTGATTAGATCATCAACTTTTTGGTATATGTCCGTAAGTGTGTCTTCTTCTAGAGTTTCTTTCTCTTTCCCTATTTCGTTTATGATATAATCTGTTGTGTTTTCCAGAACTGCTCTTCTCTTCCTTTGATATTCCTGACTTTCTGAGTCTATCTTTCCCAAAATATCATAGAAATCCTCATTTGCTGCTTCTAGTTTTATTTCGTTCATGTTTTCAACCTCTAGTCGTTTTTCTTCTTTCCGGAGCGTTTGGCCCCGATGTTTCCGACCTTGCTTCCTGGTGAAGCATGTTGGGAAACTGTCTTTGGCTGTCCTGGTTTTGCTGATCCACCGAATGGGTGGTCTACTGCGTTCATTGATACTGCGGAGACTGTTGGGTAAGGCTTGCCTTTTGCCTTCATAGCGTGGTGTTTGTTTCCTGCCTTGGTGAATGGTTTCTCCTTTCTTCCGCCTGCTGCTACTTTACCGATTGTTGCCCGGCATTTAGTATTTAGTTTCTTGAAGTCCTTGCTTGGAAGCCGGATTCTTACTCCGTCTTGTTCATGTGTTACAACGAATGCATATGTTCCTGAGCTTCTGACAAGTTTTCCTCCATCGCTTGGCTGTAGCTCAATATTATAGATCGGAACTCCTTCAGGGATTTCTCCTACAGGCATTGTGTTTCCTTCCTTGATCTCTGCTGATACACCTATCTCTATTTCCTGTCCGACTTCAATATTTTCAGGTGCGAGAATATTTCTTTTCTCCCCGTCCTCGAATTCTATTACTGCTACAGGAGCTGTCCTCACTGAGTCATGCTGGAGATCTACGACTGTCCCTGTTGTTTCTGCGTTCTTGTTTTCTACATCTCCGTTTCCGTGATGTGAGTTTGCACGGTAGTTGGGAGATCCTTTTCCTCTTCTCTGTTGTCGTAGTGGTGATCCCATTTTACATCATCCCCATCTTGGTGGCAACATCCATCGCATCGTCAGAATCTGAAAGGCCGACAAACGCTTTTTTCTTTGCCTGTGGAGTGATATTCGTGTTTACTTTTTTAACCGTGACATCGAACAGTGTTTCGACTGCGTCCCCGATCTGGTTCTTATCTGCCTCTAGATCAACTATTAGAACAAGCTTGTTCTCCCTGTCAACCTGATCCATTGCTTTCTCTGTCATGTGAGGGTTCTCTATTACATCCCAAGCCTTGTCTGTTTCCATTATTCTATGTCACCTGTAGAGTTCTTCGTGTTTTAGTTTTTCCACTGCTTTTTTGCTCCAGACCACAACTCGTCCAGGTTCAGAGCCTGGTGCAAGTTTCTCGGCGTTAAGCTGATCGACTAGCGATACATCGACCCCTGCCAGATTGTTTGCTGCCTGTGCTACTCCTTCATCTTCTGCGATCACTACTAGGGGGCCGGTTTTTTTCCTGTATTTTCTTCCTCTGTTCTTTCCTTTTCCAGCTCTGACTTTCTTTTCACTGCATCTCTCCAGTTCTTCTTCAAGTCCTAGGCCTTCCAGTGCTTCTTCGAGTTCCTGAGTCTTCTCGACTGTTTCAACTCCGTCTTCAATTATCGGGACCTCTCCGTTGTATGAATGTTTTTCTGAGACCAGTTCTTGGTCTGCTGTTGCTGTGATAGCTGATCTGATTGCCTTTCTTCTTTCCTTGTCGTTGATTTCTTCGTCAAACTCTTTCTCCGGTTTCGGTCCGTGAGCTCTTCTTCCGCCTTTCGTGTTAGGGGATTCGGCTCCTCTTCCGAAAATTTGGCTTCCTCTTCTTAACATTATTTTTCTAGGTGTTCTGGATTGGCCTCTTCCTTTCTGTCCTCTGTATGCGTTGTTCCTCTTCTTCCAGTATGTTACATGTTTGTTACCTGCCTCTGGATCTGATCCGTATGGCTGTCTCTTCTTGGATTTGATTGATAGGAACGCTCTTTTGATGATGTCCGGTCTTACTCTTTCCTCGAACTGTGTCGGTAGGTCTGACATTTTTATCGCCTCTATTTGTTGATATGTGTTATTTCTGGTTCGCCTGGGTTTTCATCGTTTCTGATCGCGGTTCTCAGTCTTATCAGTCTCTTTGTTGCGCCGGGTACTGATCCCTTGATCAGGATGTAGTTGGATTCTACTTCTCCGTAGTTCTTGAATCCTCCATCTCTCTGTACTTCTTCTGCGTCTCCTGTGTTGAGGATTCTCTTGTTTAGTTCTGTCCTGTTGTTATATCCCTGCTGTCCTGGCAGAGGTACTCTCCAGGAAAGTGTGTCAGGGTGCCACGGGCCTACGTTCCCGGCTTTTCTTCTCTTTTTCTGTGTCTTGTGGCCGAGCTTCTTGATTCCGTATCTTTTTACCGGTCCTTCGGTTCCCTTTCCTTTTGTAACTGCCACTGCATCAGAGAAGTCTCCTTCGTCGAATACTTCTGAGAACTCGATTTCTTTTCCAATCATTTCTTCCGCGTATTCGGTTTTTTCTTCTACACTGCCTCCAATTCCCAGCTCGAAGTTCGCCGGTTTTTCCTTTGACATTCCTGTCCGGGTTGGCTGTGTGTGAACGAGAAGTCTGACATCTGTGATGTCGTCTCTTTCTTTCGCTTTTTCTAAGTTGTCGAGGTTTCCGTCTTTAGGTAGGTCTACTGCGTTCTGAAGTTCTTTTGATGGTGATTCTGTCCATGCCTCTGTGAAGACCTGTTTTCCTGTGTTAGGATCTTCTGTGTAGAAGCGTGCTCCGTAAACTCTGAGGGGTGGTGCTTCGAGTATTGTTACTGCTTCCGCTACTTCCTGACCCTTGGTCGCTCCTTCCTGATCGTCAATCATCACGACTCGGGTCATTCCTACTTTGTAGCCTGCGAAGCCTAACGGTTTTTGCTCATCGGTTTCCTTCCAGTTATCAATATCCGGATAGATTCTATCCGCTCTTACCTTGGGTTTGAAGCCCAGTGATCCGCTTCTTGGTACATTTATATCTGACATTCTTGTATTAACACCTTTGATCAGAGCCCTCTTGAGAGGGTTGACTCCCTTAGAAAAATACTTCCTAGAGAGTAAGAACAAAATCTCAACTAATTTTTATAAAGGGGTTGACCTGGTTTCCAGTTTTTTCCTCAAAAATGAATGAACCGGTAAAAGAATTCGTTCAGATAGTTATACCGTGAAAACTCCAAGCTATGAGATGAAGCTCAAAAGCGAAACGAAAAGAGGTAGAGAGGTTTACAAGTTCCTTTCTGCTGACGGTGTTCCAGCAAAAGACAGTTTCAGGGATTCAGAACTCACATTAGTAGACACAGTAAAGCCAAGTATGGATGATGACATTTTAACGGTTAAATCAAGTTACGGCTTTCTACCTGTAGTAATTGGTGATCAAGCACCAGAAGGAGAAACAATTGCAGCAAATACCAGCGACAGAGCAAATCAACTCACAAAACTAAACCTGAAAGAAAACGAGGTAGAAAATACCTCAACTCACAAAACAGCATTCTACAATAAAATCGAAAACAGCTTTGACAAGATAGTTTACGCTCCTGGCGGATACGAGCCGGCAGATGCCGTAAAAAACAGAATATCAAATCTGATACCTCTACTAGAAGAGAACGGAAAGTTATTCATAGCAGGCAAGAAGACAGACGGAATCAACAGATACAGAGATTATCTCAACAACTTGCCAGGGAACAATCAGAAAATAACGCAGCATGGCAAGCACAGAGTCTACAGATATACGAATATTGAAAATTTCGAACCAGAACCCGTAAATATAGAAACACAGTTTACCGCAGAGATAGATGATTTAGAACTCGACTTTACCGCTTGCAAAGGTCTCTTTTCCCCGAAAAATCTTGACGAAGGAAGCGGATTGCTGATTGAAAACCTTGAACTCTCTGAAAACGAAGAAGTATTGGATATGGCTTGTGGCTACGGAATTATCGGGATATTCCTAAACAAACTACACGATGTTAAACTCCACCTTTCCGATGATAACGCTACAGCAGTTCACTATGCAGGGAAAAACCTTGAATCCAATAATATTCAGGAATACGAACTGAAGAACAAGGACTGCTTGGACGGTTTTAAAGACCAGAAATTCGATACTATAGTTTCTAACCCTCCAACACACCAAGGTAGCGGAGTAACCGATGAAATGTTCAACCAAGCTCATAGTTCGCTGCGGGACGACGGAGAACTCCACATAGTCTACAATCAGAATATGAGATATGAAGACCAGCTTTCAGAAACATTCGATACTGTAGAAATATTGGAAGAGAGAAATAATTACAGGATATTAAAGGCTATGAAGTAGATTAGTCAAGGCCCCTAATTGCTGGGTCTATTATTGATTCGACTACTTTTTCGTAATCGTTGATCATGTCGGACATGACTTTATCTGTTGCTTCAAGGATGTCTTCTGCTATTTCGTCTGGTCTGGTGTTGTATTTTTCTTTAGCTTCTTCTGCTTCGTCAAGTGCTTTATCTGCCAGTTCTTGTCTGATTTCCTGGTTATGTCCGTCTTCGAACTCTTTCATTCTTTTGACGTTTTTGACGAAGTCTTTGAGTCCGTAAGATTTCTCCAGGGTGTCGATGAAGATTTCATAGAGCAGCATGTCTTCTACAGCATCGTAATGCTGCGGTTCTTCTGCTACACCGAGTTCGAAGATGTCTTCTCCGTCTACGTTCTGGTCAAGTTCCTGTGTTGTGAACTGGTGCATCTGGTGGAGAGAGTCATAGATAGCATTCATATATTCAGAATCTTGATTTTCTGGAACTGTTTCAAGTTCCATCATTATTTCGTCGTAGGAATTAGAGTTGATCATGTGTTATAACTAAATCATAACAAATAAAAGTGTTGTCGTGTTTTTCTATACATGAGATCGGGCGACATCCTTGAGAAATATGATGGAGAAGATGTTATAGTCCTTGGGGAAGTCCATACAGAAGATATGCACAACGAACTGGAGGAAGAGGCAGTTTATAGGACAATTCCGAGATATGTTCTCTCTGAAGGGCTGAATAATGCAGATCCTGAAGGGTTCGATGGGATGATAGAAGATGCCAATTTGATGTCGCTGAGAGATATTCAAACATACTTCGAAGAAAATTATGAGGATAGCGAATTTCTTGCGGGCGACACAAGAGAGCTGTACCAGGAAGCTCAAGGTGTTGAGTCTGAAGAAAGCATTGTCGGAATTGATGATGGTAATGTCCCTGAGACATATAATGAGTTTATGGACATGCCATTCTTCCGAATGAATGACGAAGTAATAGATTTAATTAAGAACAGTACTAGTGATAGAAAAGACTATGAGATGGATGAATGGGAGAAATGGATGGGTGAAGAAGAACCAGAAGAATTTGACCAGAAAATTGAAACATTATACGGCATACAGTCTAGCATCACACAGATGTCATTCAAGATGCCTAACTCCATAGGATCACTGGTACAACCTATTAATCATTTGAGACGAGAAGGCTACGATGTTGACCTTGCAGGCTGTGATATAGATAAAGACGCAGAGTATTCTGATGACTCTGAAAGACACTTTGAACAGCCATCAGATGGTTCGGTAGAAGAGTTTGAAGAGCAGATGGAGGAAATGGAGGAGAATCCAGAAAAGATGCTGGAGGACTTTGCAAAAGACGTAGCGTTTATCAGCGAACTTACGAGCGATGAGGAGAGAGACCGCAGAGACCAGGCTATGGCGCAAAGAATCAGCCAATTTGACCAACGGAACGATTCTGGAAGAGCAATTATGGCAGTAGTTGGAGCAAATCACCTAGATGGTATTGTTCAGAGTCTTCATGACCAAGAAGTTTCAGTATATGCAGAAGACTTGACGGAAATAGTAGAGCCGGAAGATGACGGTGTAGAAGGTTTATTTTACGCTATGGAAACTGCTCAGCAAATGAGAGAATAAAATAAATTTTGTTCCAAATAGTGGCTCTGGCCTTCAAGCAAACTGAGTCCAGAATGTATCTTGAACAGTCTTCATCATCTATTATTCGAGACAGCTGTTTATCAAAAGGAAAAAGTATCCCATCGTGCCACTAAATAAGCTCTTTCTCAGCTTCTTCTATTATCCGTATTAGGTGTTTTCGGTAGAAGTTCTTCTCGAAGTCGTTGAAATGATTCATTCGCATCAATCCTGCAACTAACCCGCTCAGAGTTTCGACTCTGTAAATTGATTCGTTCCGATTGAAGTCTTCTTTAAGCCCTTTTTCTTTTCTATAACCTTTGTAGAGGTTTTCTCGTATTTCTGTGTCTTCCCCCGGATCTATCATCCAGAATCCGTTAGCTGCTTTTACAAGGTCACGTTGGTTGTGTCCTGCGTGAGCCATATCAAAATCAATTATGCCTGTAATCTCTCCGTCCTCTACCATTATGTTCTGTGTGGAGAAGTCGTCTTGGCAGAAAACAGGCTCTATATCTTCAGGTAGTTCCTCACCGTGAGTTTCAAGAAAGTCCCGGGATTTTTCTGTTAGTTCATCCCAACCTTGATCTTCAAACGTTTCAATAGATTCCCTCCAATTCTTGAGAACATAATCTTTGAAGCTACCCTGTTCAAAAGTTACTACCGAGAAGCTATTTTCTTCTGGTAGTAGCCAGCCTGCTTCATCGTAGCTTTGGAAACTATGGATTTTTGCCAGCATTCTACCTGATTCTATTGTTAGTTCTGGCGTCATCTGGCTTTCCAGGCTTTTTCCTGGCAGACATTCCGATATGTAGTATTTCCACTCCTTGCTGTTTTCTTTGTATATCTGGAGTTCTTCGGTTATGAGTTCTGGGACAGGTATTTCTGTATTTCTCAGGAGTTGGTATGCTTTCACGTTTCTTTCTAATCCGTTATCTCCTTCCCCTAGTTTATCTGATAATTGAAGAATATATTTTTCATTTCCGTATTTGACTCTGTAGGTTTCTTGTTTCAGTCCTTCATCTATTTCTTCTACAAGACCGGGTTCTTCCCCAAATTCTCTTTCAACAATTTCGTTGATTTCAGATAGCTTCATACTTCTGTACGACCCACATAACATTCTATTTCTTCTGAATTAGTGGCTAATATTTTGGCGATCGTTCGGTGGTTTCCATCGTTAATCATTCCCCAAGTATCTTCTATATCCCAGTCTTTTGCTCCGTGTAGTTTATTCATCCTATCAATTTTTTCAGTTCTATTTCCAGGTGTTATGACCCACGGAGGGAACTGGTCAGTCGCTTTGTGTAATTCTTTCAGCTTCATTATGTACTTTATATTCCTATATTCTTCTGCTTCTGCTTTCTCAATAAAGTTAACTACTTCAGAAAGAGTCTTTGTAATCACTTCTGGAGGCAAATCACCAAAACGTGGCAGTGTTGTTCCTAAATCTTTCACCTTCACAGTCTCTTTCCTCTCAAAAACATTCCTCGAAGATTTTCAGTCTATATCCAGGATTACTATCTAATTCCCGTAATTTATCCTTCTTCTCCTGAATACTGTAATTTTCTTCTTGATAATCTTGTCTAACCTTTTCTATGACTTTCTTTAGCTGTTCTGTATCAATTGAGTCTTCAAGTATTCTTTTCTGAATATTTTCATTTTGCTTACACAGTTGCCAGACAAGATAACTATCGATAGCTTCTTCGTCAGCCTTAAGGAATACATTATTATCGTAGAATTATAGACTTAGTTTTCTTCCTCCTGTTTTAGGTGGTGTTCTACTAGTTTGTCAAAGTTTTTCTGGATGCCTTCATACACTGCGTCGTTGAGGAAGATCGGTACTGTTCCAAGTCCGAGCGGAAGCTTGAGTCTCAAAAAGTAGTTTCCGTTTTTGTCCTTGTCAAGCCAGGCCGTCAGTCCCTCGTCCCGGTTAACGAACATTGGAGGATTTCTTTTGCTGGTTTCCGATGCTTTTTCGAACTCAAGTTCTTCTTTAGAATCTGAAGTATCTTTTGACATGTTTTGTAATTGTTTTACGGCTTTTTAACCTTTTATATTTACTACGGGTAGTATTTTTACGACCTTTTCTCCGATTCCTAGTTCGTCGCTGACCTGTATAACCTCGTCGATATCTTTGTAGACGCCAGGTGCTTCCTCTGCAACTGTTGAGCCAGAGTCGGCTTTGACCAGTATTCCTTCTCTTTCCAGCTCTTTCTGGATATCTTCTCCCCAGTAATCCTGTTTTGCCTGTGTCCTGGATTTTAGTCTTCCTGCTCCGTGGGCTGTGGAACCGAATGAGATTTCCAGAGAGTTGTCTCCTCCAGAGAGAATGTAGCTTGAGGTTCCCATGCTTCCCGGTATCAGTACCGGCTGTCCGACTTCTGAGTAAACTTCCGGTACTTCTTCTCTCCCTGCTGGCATAGCACGCGTTGCCCCTTTCCTATGTACTATCACTTCTTTTTCTTTGCCTTCGACTTCATGTGTTTCTTCCTTGGCGATGTTGTGGCATACATCATAAAGCAGTTCGGTCTCCACTTCCTCATCGAATATTGTGCTGATGCATTCCCTGATTCCCTGTGTCAGTGCTTGTCTGTTCGCCCAAGCATAGTTGGCTGCAGCGTACATAGCTTTCTTGTAATCCTGAGCGGGTACATCCTCTATCGGCGCATAGATCAGATTCTTCTCGGGAATCGCCTCCGCTATCTCAGGGTATTCCTTCTCAAATCTTCTCAGGTATTTTGTACAGGTTTCATGCCCCAGTCCGCGGGAACCTGAGTGAATCATGATAACAACTTGGTTTGCTTCTAATCCGTAGGCTTCTGCTTTTTCTTCGTTGAAAATTTCCCCAACTACCTGTACTTCCATAAAGTGGTTTCCTGAACCCAGTGACCCAACTTGGTTCAGTCCCCGTTTTATCGCATCATCAGGTACTTTTCTGTGATCGCCAGGAAGTTTTCCATTTTCTTCACATCTTCTCAAATCTTCTTCATGTGCGTGACCGTTTTCCAGCATCCATTCCATTCCATTGTCAAGTATTTCTCTCAGGTCTTCTTTATCAGTATTTAGATAGCCTCCTTTTCCAAGCCCAACAGGTATCTTGCTGTACATAATGTTTGCGAGCTGCTGTTCTTTTCCATCTATATCTTCTGCGTTTAAATCTGTTTTTAGGACCCTGACTCCACAGTTTGAGACTATGAACTGGTTTG